>JBDTTL010000181.1:0-9713 GCA_039930665.1 Acidobacteriota bacterium | reverse complement strand
GAGCCAAGCGCTCCAGGAGCAGATCTCGGTTCTCAGAATTGTCGTCGACAACTAGCAGCCTGCAGGGATCCCCTGTCACAGCCCCTCACTTCAGCCAGCGCGAATGGTGCCGCAGCGTAGTTCTCTTCGGCCAATTCCCGGAAACCTTGAAGAGGTTTGGCGCCGGCAGAATTTCATTGACCTCCAGAACTGAGGTATGGTATCCATAGACTATTCCAAGGTTCTCGCCCTCTTGGGGCGGGTGAAAAGGGAAGCGGGTGTGAATCCCGCACGGTCGCGCCACTGTGAGCAGCGAGCGGACCGGCAAGTAGTAGCCACTGTTTCTTCGGAAATGGGAAGGCCGCCGGTTTGCGATGACCTGTGAGTCAGGAGACCTGCCTTGGGCGTTCTAAGGAGGCGCGTTACCTCGTCCTATGACGACCAGACTATTTCTATTGCTTTGTGCTTCGGCTTTGGCCGTGGCGATTGCGGGCGAAGCTCCGTCGGTGAGCGGTTCCGTAAAAGATCCCCAAGGGCGCCCCGTCGCAGGCGCGACAGTCAGCCTGTTTTCACGCAGCAGCAGCGCCGTTGCGGCGACTTCGAGCAACAACCAGGGCGCGTATCGCTTCGAGGGAGTGGCGCCGGGCGATTACTTGCTTCGCGCCGACGCCCCGGGATTTGCAGTGTTTCTCGAGGACCGCCTCAATGTCAACGCGCCGCTGACCCGCGATATCTCGCTCGAACTCGCGGGCGTTCGCGAGCAGGTGGTCGTAACCGCCTCGGGAACGTCGCAAGCTCCCGATGAAGTCTCGAAGAGCGTGACCGTCATTGACCGCGCAGAAGTTGTCGAGCGAAATGTTTTCGCACTGGCAGGAGCGATCGATCTGGCGCCCGCCGCCCGAGTGCAGACGCTGGGGGGGCCAGGCCAGGAATCCGCAATTCACCTGCGCGGAATGCGCGACATAGATACCGCGGTGCTGGTGGACGGGATGAGGCTCCGCGATGCCGCTATCCTGCACGGGGATGCCACCGGATTGATCGAAGATCTGTTGTTCGTCAATCCCAGTCGGATCGAAGTGCTGAATGGCGCGGGATCGTCACTCTACGGCACCGATGCCATTGGGGGCGTGGTGAATATCGTCACCGACGAAGGGGGCGGCAGAACCCGCGGCAGCCTGCTGGCGGAAGGCGGCTCGCTCGGCACCATGCGCGGAAGGGTGCAAGTGGCGGGCGGAGGGTTGGGAAATCGTCTCCAATACAGCGCCGGTTTGGCCTACACGGATGTGACGCGCGGCGTGGACGGCGACGATCCGTTTCGCGACGCGAGCGTTCAGGGAAGCGCCAGCTATCGCCTGTCGAACTCGCTGCTGATTCGAGCTCGGCTATTTGGCGCCGATTCGTTCGCAAAGTTGAATTCGGATCCTTTACAGGCGGCCACAGTGCCGGCGAGCGGAATTATCAACGCGATCCCTTTCGTCACCTTCCTGCCGGGCGCGGACGACCCGGACCACAGGCGTTCCGCCAGATTTGTGAACGGTGCGCTGACTCTCGAAGGGCAACCGCTGGCCAAGCTGAATTATTCGCTGTCATTTCAAACGCTGGATTCCGGCCGCCGCTATAACGACGGGCCGGCGGGCATTGGGTATCAGCCGCTTGCGAACCAGCGCTCGGTGTATGACGGGCGCATCCAGACGGTGAACGCTCAGATTCACTACCAGCCGAGCGCTGCACACCTGATCACCGGAGGCTACGAATTCGAGAGCGAGAATTATGCCTTCGATTTCGCGGATGTCAGCGACGCCGGAGCGGCGTCGGGAGTAAACGTAACACAGAAAAGCAACTCGCTTTTCGTGCAGGATCAGACCCGCTGGTTCGGCCGGCGGCTCATGGCGACCGGAGGATTTCGTGCGCAGTATTTTACGCTCGGCCGGCCGCTGTTTGTACCGGCGGCGTCGGCACCCTACCAGGGAATTCCATTTGCCTCTCCTCCGGCCGCTTATACGGGCGACGGCTCGGTAGCTTATTTCATCCGCAAGACGAATAGCAAGCTACGGGGGCACGTGGGACGCGGTTATCGCTCTCCCTCGCTCTATGAACGATTCGGCACGGGTTTCGATTCCTTCTTCGGATATACGACTTATGGCGACCCGCGGTTGGCGCCGGAGCATTCAATCAGCTTCGACGCCGGAATCGACCAGACGTTTGCGAGGGGTCGCTTGCGGGCTTCGGCTGCCTACTTCTACAGTCAATTGCAGCAGGTCGTCGCCTTCAAAACACTAACCGGAGCGGATCCCTTCGGCCGGTTCTTCGGGTACTACAATTCGCAGGGCGGGCTGTCGCGCGGCGTCGAGACCAACGTCGCGTTTTCGCCGCTCCGCGCGCTCGATATCTCGGCCAGTTATACGTTTGTGAACGCAGTGGAACGGACTCCGGTGGTGGGAGACAACTTGCGAAGATTTGTGATTCCGCGACATCAGTTTTCGGCTATGGCGACGTGGCGCGCCGGCAATCGGACGGTGCTCACCTTCGACACCTTGGATATGGGAAATTATCTGGATCCGGTATTCCCCGATTTCGTAACCAGGTTCACGACGCTGGTATATCGCTTCGAGGGACTTCGCCGAATCAACGCCGGGGCAAGTTATCGGCTGCCACTGGGCGAGTTCCGGGCTGTACGGCTCTTCGTTCGCGCCGAAAACCTGTTGGATCAGAACTATTTCGAGAATGGCTTCCGGACTCCGGGCCGGACCGCGAATGGCGGCATTCAGTTCGAGTTCTGACAGCCAAGTGGCGCTACCCGCTGAAGCCGTTTTCGTGCGACGATCTTAGGAGGAAGAAAGAGGAAACATGATCCAGAAGACGTTTATCGCCGCGCTATTCGCCGTCGCCACTTTGGCTGCCGCGCCCGTGAAGGTGGACCTTAAGGATGCGATGGGCAAACCCGTGGGCACTGCCACGATTAACGAAGCCAAGACCGGCGGCGTGGTGATTCACATGAAGTTGATGGGGCTCCCGCCCGGCGAACATGCCGCGCACATTCATGCGGTTGCCAAGTGCGAAGGCCCGGCATTCACCTCCGCAGGGGGGCATTTCAATCCTGAGATGAAGCAACACGGACTGGATAACGAGAATGGTCCTCATGCCGGCGACATGCCCAACTTCACTGTTGGGAAAAAGGGCAAAGCCAACGCGACGCTGGTAAACACCCGCGTAACTTTGGACAACGGCGCCCACTCGGTGTTTACGAATGGCGGCACCGCACTTGTGATCCACGGCATGAAAGACGATATGAAAAGCGACCCGGCCGGCAACGCCGGACCGCGCATCGCCTGCGGGACCATTACTAAATAACGCGCTCGGGAAGCGGGGGTTCCCCAAGCCCCGATGTGGTGCATTAACGAGCCGCCAGTGGAGCCCAGGGTTGGGTGGATTGATGTTCGATTCGCCCGGCTGACGGCGGGCGTGGCTGCTGCCATCGCTTACGGGTCGCTCTTCCGTTCCGCTATCGCGCCAGCGGAATAAGTCTCAGGGTACTCTTTGACACGGTGCGAGCACCCCTCAGTCCGGGCGAAACCGCCGCCAATATTGTTTTTATGTCCCGCTAGGGCTCGCGGGTGCGGCGGCCCTACGGAGATTTCCGCTTTGGGCGAGTGTCGTTTTGATCGGAATTTCCGGCGCCGTTTTCTCGGTGTCCATGGAATGGGCTCAAGCCCATTTCAGATACCGGACGCCCGACCTGCGGGACGTCTGTGCCAACAGCGCCGGAGCCTTTCTGGGCGCTGGCGCCGGAGCAATTTATCGGAGTAAGTCGGCCGTTGGTGTTTTTGGCCACACCAAACACCGTCCGTTTGTTTGGTTGATGCTGATGTTTTGGCTCGGGTATCAGCTCTTCCATTCCTCACCAGCGCTACTTATTACAATCGGCAAACTCTCGTTGACCGATTTGTTTCAGGGCTGCGCGGCTAGCGGTAGCCTTGCTGATCGAGGCGCTGATCGGCACGGCCCGCAGCCGCATCGTTCGTCCCTGCCTGGCCGTTTTCACGCTGGTGATGCAGGCGATCCTATCCGGCTTGGTGTTTTCGGCGGAACAGACCTGGAGCGGGCTGCTCGCGGCGCTGCTGTGGTCGACAGTGCTATGGCGATTACCGTAGCGCGCCACGATCATCTCCCTCCTGTTCACGGCCCAAGTAATTCTGGGGGCGCTGAAGCCGTTTCAGTTCCTCAGCGAGCCGCGACACTTCCAACTGATTCCTTTCGTGAGTTTCCTGAGAGATACCAGGGGCAGCGGGGCGCAAGCCTTTCTGGAAAAAGCGTTTACCTACGGAACTCTGGTTTGGCTGGGAGTGTGGTCGGGAATGGAATTGGGACCAGTGGCGTTTTGGGCCACCGCGCTAGTGCTGGCCCTTCGCGTGGCGCAGATTTATCTTCCGGGGCGCTCCGCCGAGATCAGTGACGCGATCATCACGCTGGCGCTCGCAGGGCTGATGAAGCTGCTGCATGAGAATCCCGCCGAAGACGGCGCTCAGGTTTCCGGAGACGCCAAGAACCGATATCCGATACCGCGCACCGTCAGCAAATGACGAGGGTGAGCCGGGTCGTCTTCGACGTAACGGCGCAAGCGAACGATGAAATTGTCGATGGCGCGGGTGTCGGTGTCTTCGCGCAATCCCCACACCTCCTGTAACATGCTCTTGCGGGACACGGCTTTGCCCTGGTGTTCGATCAGGTTGCGCAAGATGCTGGCCTCCATCAGCGTCAGCGGATACACCTTGCCGCTGCTATGCACTTCCAGAAGGTCGAAATGAATGGATTTTTCGCCGAACACGAAAGAGTCAGGAGCGCCGGATTTGGGCGCGCCGGCTGGAGGTAGTGTCGAACGGAGCCACTGCTTTCTGCGCAGGAGGCCTCGAATGCGCGCGATGAGGATGGAAAGCTCGAAGGGCTTGGGCAGATAGTCGTCGGCGCCTGCGGCAAAGCCTTCAAGGACGTCTTCAGGACGGCCGCGCGCCGTCAGCATCAGCGTGGGGACGAACTGCCCTGCGTCGCGCATCTCGGAAACAACGGTAAAACCGTCTTTTTCCGGCAACATGACGTCTAGCACCACCAGATCGAAGGCAGACTGGGTCGGGTCCCGGGCCGGCGGGAGGAGCAGTTCAAGCGCGGCCTCGCCGGTCTCGACGGCCTGCACCTGATAACCCTCGGCCTCCAAATTGAAACGTAATCCTTCGGCAAGGTGCTGTTCGTCTTCGACGATGAGGATGCGGTCGGGCTGGTTCATTTGGCGATGGGGAGCTGCAACACGAAGGTGCTTCCGCGGCCGGGGCCTTCGCTTTCGGCCCATACACGCCCGCGATGGCGCTTGGCCACGGAGCGAACGATAAAGAGCCCCAGGCCGGTGCCCTTGACGCGCGTCGCGAATGGACCGGAAACGCGGTAAAAACGCTTGAAGATCTGCTTGAGCTCGGCTTGAGGTATACCA
Source organism: Acidobacteriota bacterium (assembly GCA_039930665.1). Classification (GTDB taxonomy): domain Bacteria; phylum Acidobacteriota; class Terriglobia; order Bryobacterales; family Bryobacteraceae; genus Palsa-187. The sequence goes on along the minus strand of JBDTTL010000181.1, from coordinate 4,255 downwards.
GGACCGTTGTCCTTCACGCGCACCTGCACATAACGGCCGTCGATATTTTCCGTTTCGACCTTCACCTGGACGTCCTTACCGGAGTATTTGACGGCATTGTCGATCAGATTGGAGACGGCGGCGCGCACTTCATCTTCATCGCCTTGTATGGTGAGCGGAGGACCAGGCCGGTAGGTGAGCGCATCGGCCGGAACGTGATAGAGGCGGCGCGCGCGTGCCAGACAATCCTCCACGATGCCCCCAAAATCGATGGCGGAAATATGCAGCGCCCGCTTGGCCTGGCCGGTGCGGCCGGTTCGGAGAATCTGTTCGATGGTGCCCAGCAGACGGTCGCTGTCGTCCAGCATGGTGCGGTAGAACTCCTGACGCTTGGGTTCTTCAACAGAGCGGGTCTGGAGGGTTTCCAGATACAGGCGAATCGAGGCTACCGGCGTCTTCAGCTCATGGGTAACAGCGTTGATGAAGGCGTCATGCTGCGCGTTACGCCGGACTTCGCGCACCAGAAAGGTGGTGTTGAGCACCACTCCGGCAATCACCAGGATGACCAGCAGGATCCCGAAGAACAACAGAATTCCGTTTTGCCAGCCGAGCAGCACCCAGCCGACATAGAGGAAAACGATGAACGCGATGAGTCCGGCGCCTAGCGCGATAAAGAACGCGATGGAGGTGCGCCGTCCGCCGACAACCATGCTCTTAGAGTAGCCGGAAGTGCAGGATACCCGCGCGGATGGTAACTTCAGTAGCATGCCCGTAAGCCCCGAGACTCTGCGCGTCCACTTGGATTACACGGCCTGGGCCGCATTACGGCTGCTCGACGCGGCAGCGCTGTTGTCGCCGGAGGAACTAACGCGCGATTTTGGAACTGCGGATAAGAGTGTGATGGGTACGCTCGCGCACGTCTTTGCAGCGGACCGCGTCTGGATCGCCAGAATTCAGGGCCAGATGCCGGCAAAATTCATGACGGATGAAGATCGCGACTTATCCTTATTGCAACGCGAGTGGCCGGAGGTACTTCAATCGTGGCAGGAGTGGGCCAAAGGCCTGACCGACGAAAACGTCACGCAGATCGCTTCTTATCAGGATTTGAAGGGCAATTCATGGATTACGCCATGGTGGAAGATTGTCCTGCACGTAGTGAATCACGGCACGCACCATCGCGGACAGGTGTCCGGGTTTCTGCGGGCAATGGGGCACAAACCGCCGCCGCTCGATCTGATCGCCTATTACAGAGAGTTTAGTTAAGGGCCGGCCTAAGCGGCCTCTTGTTCCAGAACCGGCTGTTCCAACTTGACCAGACGGATTCCCCAGACCAGGCCCACCGATCTCAGCAGCTTCAGTGTGAGCCATGAGATGTCGAGCTCGTGCCACATCATTCCATGGCGTGCGGAAGTCTGATGCGCGTGGTGATTGTTGTGCCATCCCTCGCCGAAGGTGAGCACCGCCAGGATGAAGCTGTTGCGGGAATCATCGTCGGTCTCAAAACGGCGCTTGCCGAAGATATGGGTGGCGGAGTTGACCAGCCAGGTGCAGTGCAACCCGTAGACGATGCGTAGGCAGAATCCCCACAGGAACATGGGCAGCCCGCCAAAAGCGAGCAGCGCCAGACCGGTCGCGACCACCGGGACCCAATGATACCTATTCAGCCACCAGTAGAACTTGTGGCGAGCCAGATCCGGCGCGTACTTGGCCATGATGACGTTGTTATGATTGGTCTCGCCGAAGACGATCCAGCCCATGTGAGACCAGAACGTGCCCTCGCGCGGGGAGTGCGGGTCACCCGGCTGATCCGACTTCGCATGATGCAGGCGATGCGTGCCCACCCAAAACATCGGGCCGCCTTCAAGCGTCATGGTGCCGCAAACCGCGAAAAAGTATTCGAGCCAGCGAGGGCATTGATAAGACTGATGGGTGTGCAGGCGATGATAGCCCAGGCTGATGCCCCATCCCACCGCTACCCAATGCAGGGCGAGCGCAACGAAAAACGCTTTCCAGCTAACGAAAAAGAAGGCGGCCACCGCGCCTATGTGAAGGCCCGCAAGGATTAACGACGTAACCCAATTTACTTTTTGGCCGTTGGCGAGTTGAATCGCGTGTTTACTCACATTGTCTCCCGCTCAAGTAGAGTACCAGCCGAAACTGAGCGGGATTGTAAGAGTTATGTAATTTCGATTTTTGGATTCAGCAGGATACGGTGTTTGCCTGAGAACGGGATCAGGGTTTACTTATTGCCTACCCCCAAAAGGGTCTCAAAATGGGGGGATTCCAGTTCACGATGGACGATGGAGATTTCTACGTTTTTGAAGCCGGCGTCGCGCAGAAACCGGCCAACTTCGGCTTCGGTGAACCCAAACCAGACGTCGGCGTACATATCGCGGGCTTCCTGATAATTATGGCGCAGAAGATCCAGCACTACGATGCGGCCGCCGGGCTTCAAAATACGGTGGGCCTCGCCGACCGCTTGCTGGGGGTGCTGGGCGTGATGCAGCGCCTGGCTGAAAAACGCCAAATCGACCGTGCCACTGCGTATGGGCACCTCTTCGATATCGCCTTTACGATATTCCAGATTGTCGACGCCGTGTTTGCGGGCGAGTTCGGCGCCGTACTCCACCATTTTTTCCGAGTTATCGATGGCAATCACCTTCTTGGCGCGGCGGGCCAGCAACTGCGAAAACGTGCCCTCTCCGGCGCCTAGATCGGCGATCACCAGCGGCGGCATCAGCAGGAGCAGGGTCTCCGCAAGCCCTTCCCAGGAGCGGCCGGGAAGGTATTGACGCCCGAACTTTCCGGCCAGGGCATTGAAGTACGCGCGAACCTTATCCTGGCGGCGCCGCATGGTATGCAACAGGGCTTCGGAGTCATGCTCCGCCTCCGGGATCTCAGAAGCGGCTTCTTGAAGCACTTCCATCAATTGGGCGAAAGACTGGGATTCGGCCCCGCGGGGCGGCCGCAGGCGGTAAAGGATGCTCTTGCCACTGCGGCGGTCGGTAACCAAGCCCGCGCTCTTCAACTGCGCTAAGTGTGTGGAAATACGGCTCTGGCCCATGTTCAGAATGTTCTGCAATTCGGCCACGGAGAGCTCTTCCCGGGTTACCAGGAGCAGGATCCGTATGCGGCTGGGGTCGGCCAGCAAGCGCAAATTTTGGAGCATTGACGGCATGGAGCTTTCTAGTCTAATATCAACATATCTGGATTGATTGATATAAACAAGTCTAAACCGGGCCTACGACAGGAGATTGAATGAGTACTGCCATCCAAAACATCGCGACCGACTACAAAGTCGCCGACATGAGCTTGGCCGATTGGGGCCGCAAAGAGATTTCGATCGCTGAGCAGGAGATGCCCGGTTTGATGTCGATCCGGCGGAAATATGCGGTCGACAAACCACTCGAGGGCGTTCGCGTCACAGGATCGCTGCACATGACGATTCAGACCGCGGTGCTGATCGAGACGTTGATCGATCTTGGCGCCACGGTGCGCTGGGCGAGTTGCAACATCTTTTCGACTCAGGACCACGCTGCCGCCGCCATTGCCGCTGCTGGCATTCCGGTGTTCGCATGGAAAGGTGAATCGCTCGAAGAATATTGGTGGTGTACTTACCAGGCCGTCAGCCATGCGGGCGACAAAGGGCCGGAGCTGGTGGTCGACGATGGTGGCGATGTCACGCTGCTGATTCACCGCGGCTACGAACTCGAGAACGGCAGCGAGTGGGTGAACACGCCTTCCGAGAGCCACGAAGAGAAGGTCATCAAGGACCTGCTCAAGAAAGTTCACGCAGATACACCAAGTCGCTGGCGGGACATCGTCAAAGCCTGGCGCGGCGTTTCCGAGGAAACCACAACCGGCGTGCACCGTCTCTATAAGATGCAGGAAGAGGGCAAGCTGCTGATTCCCGCGATCAACGTGAACGATTCCGTCACCAAGTCGAAGTTCGACAACCTATATGGATGCCGCGAGTCGTTAGCTGACGGAATCAAGCGTGCCACCGATGTGATGGTAGCCGGCAAAGTGGCGGTTATCTGCGGTTACGGCGACGTTGGCAAGGGCTCGGCGCAGTCGCTGCGCGGTATGGGCGCGCGCGTGGTGGTGACGGAAATCGATCCCATCAATGCTTTGCAGGCCGCCATGGAAGGCTTTGAAGTGACGACGATCGAAGACACGCTGGGGCGCGGCGACATCTATGTCACCACCACCGGCAACGTGGACATCATCACGCTCGAACACATGCAGCACATGAAGGATCAGGCCATCGTCTGCA
>JBDTTL010000180.1:0-9723 GCA_039930665.1 Acidobacteriota bacterium | reverse complement strand
GGTACTCCATTGCGGCCTTGATGCGCTTTATTCGTTTTTTGAGCTGGCAATCCGGAAACAATCCCACGCCTAGGTCCTGATAGCCGCCGTCCCATCAAGTGCGCGATAAGGACTTATCGGTAGTGAAACCAAACTTGATCTCTTCCGGCGAGCAGGGCGTGATCTACTGCCGCGACACTTCGGTGGTTTGCCGACTGTCCAAGTGGCAACTCGGGCCCTCACTCGGACAAGATTTCCTACGCATACTCCAGCAAGGTACAATCGTTCGTTACGCTATGCCCTGAGGTTTCGGCAAAAGCGGCACGCGCCCGGTCGAGGAGAAATACCAATGAAATATATGATCAGTTGGTTTGAACGTCCACAAGGTTCGCCTATCGAGTACGAGAATGCGCAAAAGCGTATCCTCGATGTCTTCGGAAAATGGACGGCCCCCGCCAATTTCAAGATCGAGGTCTTTGTCATACGCGTCGGCGAATGGGGCGGGCACATGTTGGTGGAATGTGACGATCCGACTGAGGTTCACAAATTCTGCTCGATGCTCCCCGCATTTGTATTCGAGGCGCGCCCCGTCATTGACATCAAAGATGCAGTCCGGTCCGAACTGGAAGTGATGGCTTGGCGCGATGGGCTGAAATTTTAGAGGTCGTCCGAGATCACTGTAGCAGCGAGGACTTGGACGCCTATATTCTCTGTTTCCATCGCTGCTTAAGTTCCCAAGCTGGACGTCCCAGCTCAGCTAACTGACCGTATCTGGAGCGACGAGTACCGGTGATATCGCCGGTTATGCCCGAGGGCTTCTCATATTCTGTTTTTCAGCCTGCGATGGCGCCACGCAGACACAACTCGCCCCAAGTTGTGTTTCTTGACGGGATTTAAGGTGGCATGGCAGTTCTTGGAATTCTGCGATTGCTTTCGGATAGACCGCGTTCCAAGACATACCCCGCCCACGAAGCCGCATGGCCGTCAAGACAGCGCGGGTCGGTTTTCTTCCCCATGTTCTGCGGGGAATCAGCGACCTGACTAACCGGCGGCCCATTCGCTCAGCGGTGGGACGGTCAATGGTGCAATGCTCTCGCAGCGGCGCGGCAAATTTCAGGGATAATCTGGTGCCAAGCGGCGGTTTCCTTGCTCATGCACTCTGACTCCCGACGTCCTATCTTGGATCGAGGCTGATGCCAGCCGGGGCACGGATAACTGTATGCAATGCTGAGCGAATCCGCCCCTGGCCACCACCCTTTTAATAGCTTACAAACACCACCAAACTCACGGTTCATCTCATGCGGCGGGACCCTCCGGTTGCGGCAATCCGCTAGTCCGTATAAAGATTACACACGAAATATGTGATCGAACTGCCGGGGTCCGGTATCACCCAATGCGGCGTCTTTATCGCCATGTGGTACACGTCGCCCACGACGATCTTATGTCTATCGCCGCCTTGCACGATTTTCTTCCCATCCGGCCCGGCAACGATTTCTCCGCCGAGGTTGACGCTCCCCGACCCGCTCGTAAAAATCAGCACATGGGCAAAGTTGTCGTGGGTTTCCGGAGAAGCTCCAACGTTGCGGCGCTGGACGCTGCAGTCATGATGCGGAGCGTCGTACCTTCCCAGAAAACCCGGTTTTGCCAACTGTTCCATGGTCCAGATTTCATACGGGGCGGTATTCAGCGGAGGTGGCTCCTTCTTAGCTTTTTTGGTGTCATTGCCGGTTTGGGCCGAAACCACCAGGGCAGCCGACAAAGCCACCAAACCAAGCATAAGCAAACTGACGATTACGGCTCGAATCTCAATCTTCCTGTTCATAGTTCTCTCCTATTTACCTAAATGACGGTGCGGTTCTCGCAACGAAACTTTATCACGAAAGGCCTCATGCGGCAATTCGCCGTATGCCACTTTACATGGACTTTGACTGGGAGTCGTTTCGTGGATGGATCAGTGCGTATGCAGAATCCCCGGGCGACCGGTGCCGATGCACGAAACTGCATACGGGAAGTATCTTTTACTGAAGGTTCCTCCGTTCAACAGAGGGAAATGAGCTAAATCCGTAGTTGGTCCTAAATTTGCAATAGAAATCGTGTAGTACCGGAAAGGAGTCATCATGTTGTATTACGCTTTAGTGTTTTTCGTAGTCGCGCTGATAGCAGGCGTGCTGGGTTTTGGAGGCGTCGCCATCGCATCTGCGGCGATTGCCAAAATCTGCTTCTACCTTTTTCTGATTCTCTTTTTGGTGACTCTCGTAGTTCACCTATCCCGACGAAGCGTCTAGCGACGAAGCAGGCTGGTAATGGCAGAGTACTAACTCTGTTGATCTGCCACCCGGGTTCATCGAATTATGAACCTCGTGGGGCAACCTTACTGGTTTGCGGGTGGTCAAATTCGGTTGCTCAGGGCATTTGAGAAGGCTGAGCGAACTGATTTCTCTCACGACGCCCTCGGACATCAAGCTGAAATACTTAAGCCGCGTGGCCGAGGGCGTCTATAAGGGATTGAAGCCGAAAGGCGATACGCAGCGGTTTAACCGTTCCCTTAAATTACCCTGAGCCGTCACCTAAGCTGCTTTCCTTGGCCGGAGACCGGAGGCAATGCAGCCACTAATCAGCCAGGTGTGAGGGGGCGGTCAAAGCGCTGCGCGACGACTCTCCCGCACGCATGCATCCGCGCAGACCTCATTGCCGATGTTGGCGATGGGACGTTCAGTCCAGCCTCCCTCTCGATCCCAGCGAGTCGGCTCGACTCTCAGGCCTGCGCTACGTATCCGAACGCGCGCCCTGCGTTTCGCGGAGCAAGACGAGCGCCTGACGGTTGACGAGCGATCTGTACTCAAGCTTGTTGAACACTACGAGCCTGAGCGCGGCAATTTGTGATTCGGAGAGCCGGCAATTGCCCGATATTATTTGCCTTCAGTCAGGGCTTCCCCGGGAAGGGTAAAAAAGAATTGGGAGCCTTTGCCGGTTTCCGATTCCACCCACAAGCGTCCGCCATAGCGCTCCACAATTTTTTGACAGATGGCGAGCCCCATGCCGCTCCCGGCGTATTTTTTATTGCCATGCAGGCGCTTGAAAAGTCCAAACACCTGTTGATGATACTGGGGGTCGATTCCGATACCGTTGTCCGCAACGCTCAGCTTCCACATGTCCTGCTCCCGTTGCGCTGAGACGCGAATGCGGGGCGGTTCTTCGCTACGGTATTTCAAGCTGTTGGTCATCAGGTTCTGGAACAATTGTTGGAGATGCACTTCATCGACACGCAACTTGGGCAGAGGGTCACTGTCGATTTGCGCACCGCTATCGGTGATGGCGCTATCGAGCGTGTTGAGCGTCTGAGCCAGCACGGCGTTGGCATCGAGACAAACATCCGCCGCATGGGGGGTCTCGGCCGTCTGGGTGTAAGTGAGCAGGTCGTCCAGCAAAGTTTCAAGGCGATGCGCGGTTTCCACTGTGCGGTTGATTAATCCGTCCGCTTGTTCGTCGAGTTTGCCTTGGTACTTGTTTTCGAGCAACTGACAGCACATCGCGATGATGCGCGTCGGTTCCCGCAAATCATGACTCACCGCATAGGCAAACTGCATCAATTCGCTATTGGTGCGTTCGAGGGTTTCCGCCTGCCGCGCGAGTACCTCCTCGGATTTTTTCCGGTCAGAAATATCAGTCAGCGTGACTACGCAGCCCAGCAAGTCGCGAGAACCGCTCCATAGCGGCCCGGTGCTCAGTAACAAGGTCGCGATGGGTCGGCCGGGATTTCGCAGGGTAACTTCTATACTCCTGAGCCCGCTTCCGGCGAGGGCCGTAGAAAAAAGGCGGGACGTATCCACCGGCCGATCGAGGCCCCACAATTGAAGTGCCGCGTCGAAATGCTGAAGCAAGATGTTTCGCCCAGCGAGTTTGTGGGCGGATTCACTGGCGCGCAGGATCTTGCCGCGCGCATCGATCACAATAATCGCCTCCGCCACTTGATCCAAAATCAGGCGTGAGAGTTCTCCGTCCTTGACCATGGATTCATAGTGGCGCTGCTCTGTCAGGTCATTAATCACGACGCAGTCTGTATGAATGCCGCCGGTCTCCAGCCGGTTCAAGGATATGCTTACGGGCACTAAAGTTCCATCCGCGGCAACCATCATCAGTTCGGAGCGCTTGGACTTATTCTCGCCATCGGCCAGCGATAAGGAGAACAGTGAGTGCCGGCCCGGGGAGAAAAAGCGATTGATGCGGGAACCAACAATGGTCTCGACCGAGGCTCTCATCATGGAAGCAAATTGGCGGTTTGTATAAAGGATTAACCCCGACTCATCCAGGGTGACCGTGCCTTCCTGCATCTCCTCGACCAGCATGCGATAGGCATGATCGGCTCCTTCGAGCGCAAATATCTGGTCTCCGTCCGGGCCGGACACGACCAACGCATCCACTGCTCCCGAGCGGATCGCTTGTAGCGTCTCCTCGGCTTCCACCAGGCGAGCTTCCAACTCCGCCGCGCGGGACTCGCTATCCGCAAGCCGCGCCAACAGGTCCGCGGAAACGTTCACCTCAGGTTGCGCTTTCATTCCATTCATGCAGCGATCAAGCCCAAACCCTTCCGCACTTGCATTTCCTGGGACAAGTCCCCAATCAGGCGTTTCACTTCCCCAGGAGCAAGCTTAATCAGTGTCGGTATGGCGATGACCTGATCCTGAGCCAGCCGGCCAGGCTGTTTGTACACGTCTATCACCTCTAGATCGTATTGATCGGGCAGTTCCGATTCGCAAATCCGTTTGAGGTTCTGGACCGCGCGCAACGATTTCGGAGTTGTACCGGCGACATACAGCCGAAGATTGTGACGAAATTGAGCGCGCATAGCCATCCTCAAGCACTAGACCGAACGAACATCTAAGCCCACCAGAACCCGATCCTTGTTGGAGAGATCCCCAATGATCTTCCGCATTGGCTCGGGAAGCGTGCGAACCAGCGTCGGGATCGCCAGGATCTGATCGCCTTTCGCCAACTGAGGATGCTCCAGCAGATCGATGATCTGAATGCGATATCGGCCCGCCAGGTATTCCTCGCAGATCTTTGTCAGATTAGCGAATGCCTGAACCGAACGGGGCGTTTGGCCAGCAACATATAATCGCAGGTCGTATTCAGGGATCGAATTGCCATCTTTTTGAGCTATCACTTATACACCTGCTTCGCTGGCCTTAGGTTGCGATCCTTTTGGCTTTAAATTGACCTTGCGGCTGTGAGCCATCTCCGCGCGTTGCGCGATCACGGCATTTTGCCGCTCTTCGCTTTCGATGGCGGCGGCGTTTAGCTCCCGCTCGGCCGCTTCTTTCTCGGCCTCCAGGGTAAGAATTTGCGCTTCGGCTGCGCACAGTTTCCGGTTCATAGCCAACCGCCGGTCTTCGGCTTCGCGCTTTTGCCGCGTGTCTTCCTCGCGCTCCCGAGCTTCCTGAGCGAGCCGCGCCGAACCTGTCAGCACTCCTGCCGGACCAAGGTAGGCGTCCCGCAATTCTACACCCTTCTTCGTCATAAGGAATTCCCGAAGCTGATTGGAGTGCGCCATTCCCCGCGACTTTAGAACGTACAGGACGCGGTTTCGCTCGCCGTCGCTTTCCAGATTGCGCAGGAGCAGCCAGGTGTCGACCAAAGAAGAAACATTTAATTCGGTGCCTTCGAGGACGCCCCCGCCTCCGGTGAGCGCCGTAAAGAAACCGGTGATTCCCAACTGCTTCAAACGGTCAATCACTCTTAGCAACATGTTCGTGACGTCGTTCTCATTCTCGGCGCCGGTTAGCAAGCTGGAAAGAGGATCGATTACTACCACTTGGGGTTTGTGCTTTTCGAGAAGCCCGTGCATCTCGACCAAGTGCATCTCCAACCCGAGTGAGCTGGGTCGCGTGGCGTGTATCGTCAGCAATCCCTGGTCGACCCATCGCGCGATGTCAAGTCCAATCGAGCGCATATTTCGGCAAAGTTGATCCGGAGATTCTTCGAACGAAAAATACAGACACGCTTCGCCTCGCGCGCAGGCGGCGTCCACCACATGCGCCGCCAAGCTAGTCTTGCCCGTGCCGGCGGTGCCGGTCATCAGGATACTGCTTCCCCGATAAAAACCTTGTCCCTCCAGCATTTCATCCAAGCCCGGGACGCCGGTCGAGATCCGTTCGTCAGAGATTTTATGCCTGAGGCCGAGCGAAGTAACCGGGAGCACCGAGATGCCCTTCTCGCCGATCAGGAAGGGGTACTCGTTGGTTCCGTGCATCGAACCGCGATATTTCAGTACCCGAAGACGCCGGGTAACAATGCCGTTCTGCAGGCGGTGGTCGAGCAGGACCACGCAATCGGACACGTACTCCTCAATGCCGTGGCGCGTGAGAGTTCCTTCGCCGCGCTCACCGGTTATGATGGCGGTAACACCTTTTTCTTTTAACCAGCGGAACAGACGCCGCAACTCGGAACGCAAAACTCCGGTATCGTTCAAACCGCCGAACAAGGCCTCGGGAGTATCGAGTACAACTCGCTTGGCGCCAACCGAATCGATAGCACTGCCAACGCGAATGAACAGCCCCTCAAGGTCGTACTCGCCGGTTTCAGCGATCTCGCTCTTGTCGATGTGAACATAATCAACGACCAGTAGCTTCGCTTCCTCTAGCTGTTTCAAATCAAAGCCAAGGGAGATGGCGTTCTGGGCTAAGTCTTCGGCGGTCTCCTCAAAGGAGATGCAGACCCCGGGTTCGCCAAATTCAGTCGCCCCACGCGCCAGGAATTCAATGCCGAAAAGGGTTTTACCGCACCCCGGGCCGCCGCAAATGAGGGACGGGCGGCCTTGCGGCAGTCCCCCCAAAGTAATCTCGTCAAAACCGGCAATGCCGGTAGGACATTTCAGCAGGGATCGTTCCGGGTGCAATTTGGAAGTGAAATCAACGTTCACCGGCATCTCCTTGTAGCTTTTGGATTTAGCCAACCAATGGCCAGTCGCTTCTAAGCGCCCCAAAAGCCGCCGTTAGGCGAGGGCTGTCCATAAACTTACATGATATAGAGTGCAAACTTACCCAAAGGTTTCGCCCTATTTGAGGTCTCTACCGATGTGCCTCAAGGTTGCTACGGATTTTGCTGATTGTCCGAACCGCTGAAATGGCCGCTGTAACGCAAGCGCCTGAATGTCTAATATTATCAAATAGTTACGTGGGCATGATGCTTCGTGGGGATCAGGGAACACCCGTTTCGAAATTAACGAACCTCTGGTTAAGTCTTCCTAACCTAATGGCCGAATGCAGTTATTGCAAAGCTGAAACCGAACTTTACGCCGGCGGCGTGCCGGTCTGCGTAGATTGCTCAAACGCGAAGGGGGCAGGCGCGAGGTCCACCGGACGGGCAGAGCGTCATCAAAGCCCTCACCCGCGAACTTATGGAGGCGACACTAAAGGCCGAGGCAGCGACGGAAGCATTCTCCGCAGTCGCTAGCGACATTCCGAGCGGCGGGGCGCATCCGGTGGCGTACAGGCCATTCAGAATGCTTCGCGCAAGATGACCGCCGCCCGCCAAGCGATGATGAAGGCGCACACCCGTCTGAATGACTTCATCGAGCGTCGGGATTGTGCCGGACTATTTGAAGCGGACTGCTCGAGCAACGCAAACTCTGCCCATTTTGCCGAGCTTAAATTCTTTCCCCTGGCGTATACTTCCAATCAGTGCGGGGTGGCAAGGCCGGTAGCGGGGGAACGGCCTTGCCATTTTCGCGGTGACGGCTAATCTTATGATGCTCTTGTATCCGCTCCCCCTAACCGGTTGGCTCGGCGTGTGATACGCTTGCCCAAGAAGGAATTCCACATGGCAAAAATCACAATTGGTATGTTCACTCTATTCGTTCTGGGCTCGTCGCTCGTACTCGCCCAGGGCAAACAGGCACCCCAACCCATGAGTTTCTTTATCACCAGCGCGGGCTCGGGCAAGGGCGCCGATCTCGGTGGGATCGCGGGCGCCGATGCGCGTTGTCAGATGCTCGGTTCCGCGGCCGGGAGCAGTTTCACCTGGCACGCTTACCTCAGCACTCAGGCCAAGGGCGGCCAATCCGCCGTGAACGCTCGCGACCGCATCGGAGCCGGACCCTGGTTCGGGGCCAAGGGCAACCGCATCGCTCAGGGTATTGGGGATCTGCATGGTGACACCGTTGACCAAGCCCGCGTAGGCAACTCTCTTACCAAGGCCTCTGCATTTAGCGAGAAGGGTGAGCCGGTAAAGGCTTTCGGTGATAGTCCCAACGAGCACGATATGCTCACTGGTTCAATGCCGGACGGCCGCGCGTTCACGGATGCCGCGGATCACACGTGCAACAACTGGACCAGCAGTGGCGAGGGCAACGCCATGGTGGGACACTTTGATCGGACCGGCGGTCCCAATACTTCCTGGAACGCGGCGCATCCAAGCGCAGGCTGCAGCCAGGATGCTCTCGTACGGACCGGCGGCGCTGGTATGTTCTACTGCTTCGCGACCAACAGCCCAAAGCCGTAGAACCACCGCCTTGATGCTTGCGGGGCGAAGCGAGGCTGGACTGCTTCACAAAGGTTCGTGAAGTATTTGTTTCGCCCACGGCGCCCCGTGTCACTATTGCGCGCCAGCTACTTCCCTATTTGACCTCCGCGGAGGTATCGGTTCCGCGCAGGTTGGCACTTCGCAAATTTCTCCTCCGAGTTCATTGAATCAAAACACTTCGCAACGTGTCCGCAGGTGAGTGCCGTTGAGCCCTTTGCCGCGAAGCGTTGTCCTAGTCGCTCTCGATATTCACCGCGTAGTAGGCTACCGTTTTGGTGGGGACTTCCTTGAACCAGTGGGGCGTCTTTGCCGGAATGGTAATCACGTCGCCCTTGCTCATGTGGTAGATCGTTCCACCTTGGGCCGAAGGAGCACGCATTTGACCCGGTGCCGTCCGTTTGGAGTCAACCATGGTCCCTCCCACGACCAACGTCGCTTCACCTTCTACCATCACGAACACGTGGTTGGTATGGTCGTGGTATTCAACCACGCCAGCTTCCCGGCGCTGTGCCAACACGACCAGGCCGGGGTCGCTCACGATTGGGCCGCCTTTGGACATGACTTCGCTAACTTTGTCGTGCCCGATGTAGTGAACCGCTGCTGGAACACCTGCACCGAGCGAGACCACAGCGGCGGTTAATAGGACCGCTGACGCCAACAATGCAGCCCGCGTTAATTGAATTTTCATTGCATTCCTCCCTATCTCCATCGCTCGGCACACAGCCAGTGCGATCTCAAAGCAAAACTTTCCTGCCCGAGGTCCTGAGCGTTGCTGAGGATCTGGAACTACTCGCATTGCGCAGACTTCCGATGATAGCAATTAAGACTGTTTATGGAAGGGGGTCAGACGCAGCGTCACCTCTGGAATTAGGCTGCGCCCGCCGCTACGCCATTCCGGCGTCATTCATGCGACAATTTTGAAGGCAGATGGGCCTCGATCACAGCCAGCCTAGCTCCGAGCCCGGCCACGATTTGCAACAGACGATCGCCTGGAGACGCGCCCATGCCACAGGTACAGCGAACACCCGAAGTACACGACGTAGTAGTCATCGGCTCGGGAGCCGGAGGCGGCACTGCCGTCAAAGTGCTCACCGACCTCGGTATCAACGTCACACTCCTCGAAGCCGGTTCCATGCTGGATCCCAATAAAGACTTCAAGGAGCACATGTGGCCGTGGGAAGTCGACCACCGCGGAGTCGGCCCTAACGCCGAAAACTATTTCGG
>JBDTTL010000179.1:0-9727 GCA_039930665.1 Acidobacteriota bacterium | reverse complement strand
CTAGCAAGCACACCGTTCTTGTAAAACCCGCCGAGCGAGTTTCCGTAGCCATCACTCCTATAGAACGCGGCCCTTGGGCGTTTCATTGTCACTTGGTTATGCATATGGAAGCCGGCATGTTTCGGGTTGTGCTGGTTTCGTAGCTTTCGACCCGCCCGGTGAATCATGAGAAATTGTTTGCAAATCCTATTCTTAATCGTCATCGTTGCGTCCTCGCCAGAAGCACTCCTGGCGCAACCGCCGGAACAGACTTCAGGCAGGCCGGGGAGGATTGAGCCACCTCCTTTTCCACCTCCAAAAGCGTGGCCGGCTCCCGTCGAGCACGACACGGCGCGGCTTTTCGTTCTTGCCGATGTGCTTGAGTATCGAGCGTCGAAGAGAGAGAGCGATTTTCGTTGGGACGCGGAAGGCTGGTACGGAGGCGACTACAATCGCCTTTGGTTCAAAAGCGAAGGTGAACGCAATACTGCCTTGAAGGCGGACTACGACATCGACTTTCAGCTGCTCTATGGACGCTTTCTAAAGCGATATTACGATTTTCAGGCGGGTGCGCGCGTTGAGACACAGAGCTTCCAAGGTCGCAATGTGACCCGTACGCATGCCGTCATTGGTTTCGAAGGGTTGGTTCCGTACCGATACGAGATTGAACCCCTTCTCTTCATCAGCCAAAACGGTGACGTGTCAGGCCGGTTCACGATAATGCGAGACCTGCTCATTACTCAGCGCCTTATTCTGCAACCCCGTTTTGAAACGTCGCTTGCCGCGCAGAGAGTAGAACGATTCACAACGGGCACGGGACTAAACAACATCGAGGTCGGATTGCGTCTCCGCTATGAGATTCGGCGCGAATTCGCCCCCTACTTTGGTGTGTCCTTCGATCGCAGCTTCTTTGGCACCGCTGACCTAGTGCGGCAGGAAGGCGGCAGTCCTTCTCAAATTCGGTTTGTCGCAGGTATACGTTTATGGAAATAGCTTGCCACATTTAAAACAACAATAGGGAGATGAGATGAACCACTATGCACGCTTCGGCGTCATGATAGCAGCATCGACAATCGTAATGCTTGGGCTGATGTATCTCAATACGTTCCAGCTCGATCATGTCTATTTCAGTGAGACTAGAGCGTACATGGCGCTCGTGATGGGCGCAGCGATGGCGATCATCATGCTGCTGTTCATGAACAAGATGTACACCAATCGCCGCATGAATATCGGTATCGTTGCCGCGAGCCTAGCGGTCTTCAGCGGGGCCCTTTGGCTCGTCCGAAGTCAGGCGACGGTTGAAGACATTTCTTGGATGAAGGCGATGATCCCGCACCACTCAATCGCCATCTTGACGAGCGAGCGTGCCCACATCTCCGATGCCCGTGTCCGAAAGCTTGCCGACGGCATCATAGAAACACAACGTCGGGAGATTGCCGAAATGAAGGCTCTGATCTCAGACTTAGAGAACAAGCGCTAACGCGCGAACTTAAAGTGTCTGGTATGTTCAAAGAGATGCGCCGAGGCGTTCAAGTCGCCGCCGCCCTTCTGGGTGTTATTCTGCTCCTTCATCCCTTCGACTGCTTCGCGGCCGGGAAGTTGGATCGGAAGGCCGCAGACTGCTGTAAGAAGGGCAAGTGCGCTCCTTCGGCGAATTCAGATGACTGCTGCAAGGGCACCCTCCCAGGCGGTAAGCAACTCGTAACCACAAAAGCGTCCGACCATTCGCTGCCCGTCGTCGACCTGATTGTCTCCGTCATCGAGTGCGATTTACCCCGCCCACTGATGATGACGTCGCGTCTCGTGGAGGCCGCGTCACTCCCCGGTTCGCCGCCAGGTCTTCGCAGTAATCTCCCGCTCCTGATCTAAACCGCACGACGTGTGGACTCGCCTCAGTTGGCACGTCCCGATAACTCCCTTTTCCCATCAAGAATTTAAGACTGAGGAGATCGTATGCCTGCAAAATTGTGCGGGAGCGGGCTCTGCCTGCTCGCTGTGTCGTTAGCCATGAATGCAGAAGAAAGAACGTTGGGCCCACGAGACCTGTTGAGTACTTTGCTGCAGACCAACCCGGAGATTCTGGCGGCCCAGTCGCGCTTCGAAGCCGCCACCAATCGGCCGTCGCAGGCTGGCGCCCTGCCGGAACCGGCGGTGAGCTACACAAATTTTGGTGTCGGCCATCCTTTGTCCCGGCTGAATGGGAGCAACTTCGCCTATCAGGGCGTCGGGATCTCCCAAACGCTTCCGTTTCCCGGCAAGCTTGCGCTAAGCTAGCCCTCGCCGGCCCTCCAGCGCCGCTGATTGTCATGACCGTTTGGGAGTCCATCCGCCCGGCGGAGGAGTTTATCCATCTTCAGAAAAAACACCAAGTACATTGACTGGTCGATGTGCGCACTGTCCCGCGTTCGCGGCACAACCCGCAGTTTAACGGAAGTGACTTATCGCTTGCCCTGCATTCCGCATGCCTACACTACCGATACATGCCAGGGTTGGGTGGCTTCCGGCATGCGCGACGGGATTCCCTCAATACCGGATGGCATTGCGCCAGCTTCCGTGGCTTCGCCGATTACATGCAGAGACGCCTGACTTCAAGGAACATCTGCAGGAGTTGATCGAACTTGCGAAGTCGGAGCGAATCGCAATTATGTACGCCGAAGGCGTCCCATGGCGCTGTCATTGTTCCCTGATCGCGGATGCGTCGTTGGCGCGGGGAATTGAAGTGCGGGAAATCACAAGCGCCACTCACATACAACTTCACACGTTTACACTTTGGGGCGGCCCGTCACGCTCTAATAGCCAGCCAAACTCTTACGTTCCAACTGGCCTTGTAACCGGTAGCGACCTCAGTCCTTCATCTCATGAGCAGGTGGGTTGTCTCCAGACGGTAGAGTTGCAGCTTCAAGGAGCGGTAGAAGGCCTCGTCCAACGGTTGCTTCAAGTCAAACCTATAAACCGCAGTCCGGCTGAACTCGCGTCGATTGTTGTCAAACGCATGAACCTCGATCTGGTAGCGGTTCATCGACCAAACGGACTGGACGTCCCGTGCGAGCTGCCATTCCCGTGCGTCTTCTGTGTAGTCCGTGACGTAGTAAATCGCGTCTTTGGTAAATTTTAGTTCGCCTTCACAACCGCCGAATGCGTGAAGATGCTTTACGGGAACTGAGTAAATAACGTCAGGGACCTCGGGAAGAACACGGTTGGTTACAGGCCGCCCGAGTCGCGCGCTGATGTTATGGAAGGTCGCGTCGGACAGTTCGCCATCCGTGATGTGGAATCGGTATTGGCGATCCCGGCCCAAATAGCGTTTCTGGTCCTCATAGGTGAGGATTACGAACTCGGTCTTGCTGATGCGATCGAAATACTGAATGTCCAGGTACTTCCACGAGCGGCTTTCTTTGGGGTGCTCGGCCGTGTAGTTGATCCCGTCATCGGTGATCTCAATTTGGCCATGTTGGCGGTCGCGCCGAAGCGTCCTCTCATGGATCACCGGGAATGTCTCGCCTATCGCAAACGATGCGACGGCAAGAAGAAAAAGAGCGTGTTTCATTGCGCCTCCTTTAGATGATGGAACCCGGTGAAGCGTTCGCCCTTCGGCAGCTTGCGGCTCCGCCACAGGTAAAATATGATCGGGAAAAGAAGCAGCTCCATGATGCCGGAGGTCACCATTCCGCCCACCATCGGCGTTGCGATCCTTTTCATGACATCGGCGCCCGTGCCGTGACTCCACATGATGGGCAACAACCCGGCGATAATGACGCAAATGGTCATCACTTTCGGGCGGACGCGCTTGACCGCGCCCTCATAGACAGCATCTGCTAGGTCAGTGCGAGTTTTCAAAAGGCCGCGCTTGAGAAAATCGTTGTAGGCCACATCGAGGTAAAGCAGCATCACGACGCCGGTCTCGGCGCTGACTCCCGCCAGCGCAATCATACCGACCCAAACTGCGATGCTCATGTTGTACTGGAGCAGGTACAGCAGCCAAATCGCACCGACGAGCGAGAACGGCAGAGCTAGAAATACGATTCCAGTCTTCACCAACGATTGCGTGTTGATGAAGATGATCACGAAGATGACGACGAGTGTCAGCGGGATCACGTAGGTGAGGCGCTCCTGGGCGCGTTGCATGTACTCGTATTGGCCGCTCCAAGTGAGCGTGTAGCCCGGCGGCATCTTCACGTTGGCCGCCACTACCTGTTGGGCATTTCTCACATACGTGCCGACGTCGATCCCGCGGAGATCTATATAGATCCAGGCATTCGGGCGAGACCCTTCGCTTTTGATGGCGGGCGGACCGATCACGTACTGGAGGGTGGCAAGCTGGTCCAGTGGAATCTGTTGGCCCGCCGGCGTCGGCACAAGCACGGACTTCAAGGCTGGCAAGTTGTCGCGTAGTTCCCGGTCGTAGCGGAGATTTACGGGGTACCGCTCCAATCCTTCCACTGTAGTTGTGAGATTCATTCCGCCGATCGCGGACTGGATCACATCCTGGACGTCACCGATGGTGAGTCCGTAACGGGCGATCGCATCCCGGTGGATTTGAAAATCCAAGAAGTTTCCGCCCATAACGCGCTCGGCGTAGACGCTGAGCGTTCCAGGGATATTGCGCACAACAGCTTCCACTTCTTTGCCGAGCGTCTCCAGAGTCTGCAAATCGCTTCCGGCGATCTTGATACCAACGGGAGTTTTGATTCCCGTTGAGAGCATGTCGATGCGGGTCTTGATCGGCATGGTCCAGGCGTTGGTCAACCCCGGAATCTGAATGGCCGCATTCATTTCGTCGATTAGCTTCTGGGGCGTCATTCCTGGCCGCCACTCGCTCTCTGGCTTGAGCGTAATAGTGGTTTCGAGCATCGCTAGCGACGCTGGGTCGGTTGCGGTTTCCGCGCGTCCAACCTTGCCGAAGACGTGGTGAACTTCAGGGAAGCTCTTGATGATCTTGTCCGTCTGCTGGAGGATCTCCCGCGCCTTGGTAATGGAGATTCCCGGCAGTGTCGTCGGCATGTAGAGCAGGTCTCCCTCCCAGAGCGGCGGCATAAACTCCGACCCCAGACGGCTATAAGGAACAACCGTGACTGCCATGAGGAGCAGCGAAGTCCCAAGGACCGCCCACTTGAAGCGCATGACGAACTCCAGCACGGGATGATAGATCCAGATCAGAAAGCGGACCACGGGATTCTTGCGCTCCGCGGGTATCTTGCCGCGAATGAAGTAGCCCATCAAAACGGGCACGAGCGTGACCGACAGAAGCGCAGCCGCGGCCATCGAGTAGGTCTTCGTAAACGCCAAGGGCTTGAAGAGGCGCCCTTCCTGTGCTTCGAGCGTAAAAACCGGTAGGAAGGACACCGTAATAACCAGAAGGGAATAAAACAGGGCCGGTCCGACCTCGGTTGCAGCCTCGCTGATGATCTGCCAGTGCGGTTTGGTTCCACGGTCGCGTTCCAGGTGCTTATGCGCGTTCTCAATCATGACTATCGCCGCGTCTACCATCGCTCCGATCGCAATCGCCACCCCGCCCAGCGACATGATGTTTGCGCTAAGGCCCTGCTGGTGCATCACAATGAAGGCCATGAGGATAGCCACGGGCAGCATGATAATCGCCACCAGTGCGCTCCGGAAATGAAACAGGAAGATGACGCATACGACGGCCACAACAATGCTCTCTTCCAGAAGTTTCTCTTTGAGAGTCTCGACGGCGCGTTCGATCAGGGCCGAGCGGTCGTAGGCCACCTCGATCTGGACGCCCTCCGGGAGACCTGCCTTCAGGCTCTCCAGTTTGGCCTTGACGTTCTCGATCACTTGCAGGGCATTGGCTCCGTAGCGAATTATGACGATGCCTCCAACGGTTTCTCCTTCGCCATTCCAGTCGGCCAAACCTCGCCGCATCTCCGGACCCAATTGCACATTGGCCACATCGCGAACCAGGACGGGCGTGCCCTGCCGATCTACGCCCAAAGCAATCTCTCGGATGTCGCCGACCGACTTAATGTAGCCCAGTCCTCGGATTATGAACTCCTTTTCAGAGGCTTCCACCATGCGGCCACCGACGTCATTGTTGCTGCGCTGTACTGCCGCTCGGATCTTCGAAATTGAGATATCGTAGGCGCGCAGCTTGTTTGGATCCACCGTGATCTGGTATTGGCGAACGAACCCTCCGATGCTGGCCACCTCCGATACGCCCTGCACGCCGGTCAACTCGTATTTCAGGTACCAGTCCTGAATGGAGCGCAGCTGGCTCAGGTCATGCCGGTCTGATTTCAACGCGTACATGAACGCCCATCCGACACCGGTTGCGTCAGGTCCCAAGCTCGGCGTCACGCCCCGCGGAAGGCGTCCGGAGACGAAGTTCAGGTACTCCAAGACGCGGCTGCGCGCCCAATACATGTCCGTTCCGTCTTCAAAGATGATGTAGACGAAGGAGAACCCGAAGAAGGAATAGCCTCGGACCACCTTGGCAAAGGGCACGGCCAGCATCTGCGTGGTCAGCGGATAGGTGATCTGATCCTCGACGATTCGTGGGCCCTGCCCGGGGTATTCGGTGAAAATAATGACCTGCACGTCGGAAAGGTCCGGAATCGCGTCCAAAGGCGTTTGCAGCAGCGAGTAGACGCCTCCCGCGACCAGAAACAGCGACGCGAGCAGCACCATGAATTTATTGGCGATGGACCACTCGATGACTTTGGCGAACATTCTTTGTGTTCCTAGCGCTGCATGGGAGGCGCAGCTTTCTGCCCGCCGCTGGTTGTTTTGCCGCCCAGAATTTTGCTGACGGCCTCTCGTAGGTTGCTTTCGGAATCGATCAGGAACTGGGAAGACGTGACCACAACCTCTCCACGTCTTAAGCCCCCCCGGATCTCCTGGTAGCCGCCCCCAATGGCGCCCACCTGAACCTCGCGTGGTTCGAAGGAGCCCTTGCCTTTATCCACGATCACGACGTTGCGATCACCGGTGTGGAGAATCGCCTCGGCCGGCACTTTGACGGCGCCACCCGCGGGCGGCACATTGAGTTCGATGTTGGCATACATTTGGGGACGAAGCCGCCTGTCCGCGTTGGGGATTTCCACGAACGCCTTGAGGGTCCGGGTCTGCTGGTTGATGGTAGGGTCGAGATACAGGATTCGTCCCGTCCAACTCTGGCCGGGGAACGCGTCGACCGAAATGCGGGCTGTTCGTCCTGGCTGGATGTATTGGAGTTGATGTTCGTAAACCTCGATCTGTGCCCACACTGTTGCTAGATTCGCGATCTTATAGACGGTCATTCCGGGGCCGAGCTTCATGCCTTCCAGGGCCTGATCCATCTTGAAAATCACGATGCCGGAGACCGGCGAGAAGATCTTGAGCGTCCTGGTGATCGCCTTGCTTGTTCTTAGCGCGTCGATCTGTTCGCCGGTGACGTCCCAGTAACGAAGACGCTCGCGAGAGGCTTCCAGCAGTGATCGGGCTCGCGAGATCGCATCCGCGGAGCCCCCGGCTTCGAGCCTCTCCAGATACTTCACTCCTTGTAGATACTCCTGTTGCGTCGTCACCAGTTGCGGACTGTAGATCTCGAATAACGCTTGCCCCTTCTCCACCGGTTCTCCGATGTAGTTGACCGCTACCTTTTCGATCCAGCCCTCGAACTTGACGTTGACCGAAGCAATGTCACGCTCGTTATACGTAAGGATGCCGATCGTGCGGATATCCACCGGGATTGAGCCGCCTTCGGCCACCGCCGTACGCACGGAGAAATTCTGAAGGAAACTAGAGCTGACGTGTACGCCGCCTTCCGCTGGTGCTTCATCCTCATAAACGGGGACCATCTCCATCCCCATGGGCGATTTACCCGGCTTGTCGGAGACCATGCTCGCGTTCATGGGATCCCGCCAATACTTGACCTTCCGTCCCGTGGAAGATGGCGCGGAACCAGCGGGCCCCTGGTGAGATTCCATTGCAGCGGGCCGCGAGAAACGGGCAACCAACCGGTTCGCCCATGCCCAATGCCATGGATTCCAGAGGAGTCCTGCTGGCACGGCAGCCCCGAGCACGAAGCAAAAGAACCCCAGCAGAAAAAAACGGGAAGTCGATTTCACGGGGTCACCTCTGGGAAAGGCGCGCCAATGGCACGCTCCATCTCCGCCAGCGATTTCATATAGTCGCTGATGTATTGGGCCAGCCCCAGGCGCATATTCAGCAGAAAGCGCTCGCTGTCCAAAAGATCCAGCACCCCAAGCGTGCCGGTAGAGTAAGCAACTTCCGTCGAGGCCAGCGCTTGCTCGGCCTGGGGCAAGAGCGTTTTTTCAAACAGAGCGATCTGCTCTTCCAGGGTTCCAATGCGAAATCCGATTCCGCGGACCGCGCCCTCTATCGAGTTAACGACATTCCGGTAACCTTCGCGCGCGGCGATCTGATCCTCGGTAGCCTCTTGAATCGCGGCATCGTACTTGCGGCGGCGGATCGGAATGCTGACGGTCGCTGAGACGGCGAATATGTTCTTTCCGTTCTGACTGGGTGGCATCACTCCCGGGCCCAGATCGGAACGGCCGTTTACGTTGGTGAAGCTGGCACCAACGGAGAAGTCCGGCCAATAGCTCTTCTGTGCCAATTGAATTCGCTTCTCATCTCGCTCGATCTGGAGGAGAGCCCCCAGGACTTCCGGCCTGGCGCGCGTTGCCAGCGCATGCAGAGCCTGGTAGTCCACGGCGACTTTGGGACGCGCTAGTATCGCCACACGCAGGATCGGTGAATTGGCAGGACGATCCATGACCGTGTTCAGCATGGCTTCTGCGTCCACGCGCTGGCTGCGCAAGTCATCCAGGCGGTTCTGGTCCCGGGTAATCTCAGCCTGCAACTTGATAACAGCCTGTTGTAGGCCTTGACCTTGCGAGTAGCGCGCCTGTGCGAGCGTTTCGTACTGCTGAATGAGAGATAGGTCCTCTCCTGTGATAGTGATGGCCCGGTCGATAAACGCGAGGGAGTAGTATGCGAGCTTCACCTGCCGGATGACCTCGTCCTGCTGCGCTTCGTAATATTCCCGGAAGACCTGCGCCTCTTTCGCTGCGATCTTCTCCTTATCGCTGAGCTTGCCGAACCACGGGAACGCCTGCGAAACGCTCAACATTGTTGTTTGAGGACCAACTCGGGTCTCCGGACTCCGCACGTACTGGGTGACGCCGACCACGGGTTCCGGCAAAGCGCTGGCCTGAGGTAAGCGTTCCAGAGAGGATTGGTACTTGGCGAACGCCTGACGAACGGCGGGACTCCGACCATTAGCGTCCCGAATATAGGCGTCCAATTGTGGGTCGCCGTTTGTGGCGTAATTCTGCGCGAGGCTCACTGCGGCGAAACTCGCAATCAGGATACTTCGGAACATCAATACTCATCTCCTCTGCACGTCCAGCCGGGTTGAAAGCATAGGGTCGGGCTAGCTGCTGGATTGACTCAGATGCTGACGCGGCTTCGTATCGCTTCTCAGCAGCCCCGATCTCCCGCTTATTTGCAAGAGCCCCAGCGATCAGGTCGTTCTGCCGCAACTCCTGTCCGACGTCGCGACACGGCGACAAGGAGCATCAATCCTGTCTTGAATGCCGCGCGTCTCAGCAGCTTTATATTCATGGAGGAATTTACTCCCTCTTCGCTTTGAGCATTTCGCGCGCCAGACCGCTTAAGTCATACAGATCGCAAGAAAATTCGTAAGACTTCGGCTCAGATCTGCGGTGCCTGCCCGATCTGGGGAATATGCTGCCTCATTTGGGGCACCGAAGTCGGCGCTTCT
>JBDTTL010000178.1:0-9800 GCA_039930665.1 Acidobacteriota bacterium | reverse complement strand
GCCATGAAGATGGCCTGGTACAAACCGAATAGCGCGATCGAAATCAAGTAGCCGATAAAAAAGTACGGCTCGAAGAACGCGAACGACAGCGCGGAGAAAAACACTACCAGGAAGATATTGAACATGCCCTTCTGCGCATACTGGGTGCAAATCTCCACTACTTTCTTCGAATCTGCTACCGATGCCTTCTCGCTGCTCTCCAGATTGATGTTGGCTTTGATGAACTCCACCGCGCGATAGGCGCCGGTCGTCACGGCCTGTATCGAGGCACCCGTGAACCAGTAGATCACCGAGCCGCCCGTGATCAGCCCCAACAGAAACGGCGGGTACAAGATCGACAGATTCTTCAGCAGTTCCGGTTGCAGCCCGTTCGTGAGCGCCATTATGATGGAGAAAATCATGGTGGTCGCACCCACCACTGCCGTGCCGATCAGCACCGGCTTTGCCGTCGCTTTAAAAGTATTGCCGGCCCCGTCGTTCTCCTCCAGGTGGTGCTTGGCTTTTTCGAAGTCGACATCGAAGCCGTAGTTCTTCTTCAGATCGCCACGGATGCCAGGCAGCGTTTCAATCACGCTCAGCTCATACACCGACTGCGCATTGTCCGTCACCGGCCCGTAAGAATCCACCGCAATTGTCACCGGGCCCATGCCCAGGAACCCGAACGCCACCAGTCCGAAGGCGAACACCGCCGGCGCCAGCATCAGATTACCCACGCCCTGGGTGCTGACCCCGTAACCGATTGCCATCAGGCCCATGATCGTTAGACCCAACCAATAGGCACTGAAATTGCCCGCTACGAGTCCGGATAATATATTCAATGACGCGCCGCCTTCGCGCGACGATGTCACCACTTCCTTCACGTGGCTGGAGCTGACCGATGTAAACACCTTCACCAATTCCGGGATAATCGCGCCCGCCAGCGTCCCGCAAGTGATGATGCTCGAAAGCTTCCACCACATCGTCGGGTCGTTGCCGATATCCGGAATCATCAGGTAGGAGACGCCGTAGGTGGCGCCCACGGAGATGATGGAAGTCAGCCAAACCAGCGAAGTCAGCGGCGATTCGTAATTCATCTTGTCCACATTTTGGTACCGCGCCTTGGCCACCGCTTCATTGATGAAGTAGGAGAGGCCGGCGGCGATAATCATCATGACGCGCATCACGAAAATCCACACCAGCAATTCCACCTTGGTGATGTCATTGTTGACGGCCAGCAAGATAAACGTGATCAGCGCCACGCCGGTCACCCCGTAGGTTTCAAAGCCGTCGGCCGAAGGGCCCACCGAGTCGCCCGCGTTATCGCCGGTGCAATCCGCGATCACGCCCGGGTTGCGCGCGTCGTCTTCTTTGATCTTGAATACAATCTTCATTAAATCGGCGCCGATATCGGCGATCTTGGTGAAGATGCCGCCGGCCACTCGCAACACCGCCGCGCCCAGCGACTCGCCGATCGCAAATCCGATGAAGCAGTTGCCCGCGTAATCGCCCGGAATAAACAACAGGATGCAGAGCATGATGAACAACTCCACGCTGATCAGCATCATCCCAATGCTCATGCCCGCCTGCAGTGGAATCGCGTAGCACGGGAAAGGCTTTCCGCGCAGACTGGCAAAAGCCGTCCGCGAGTTGGCAAAGGTGTTCACGCGAATGCCGAACCAGGCGACTCCGTAACTGCCGGCGATTCCAATCAGGCTGAAGGCCAAAATAATCGCGACCTTAAACCCTTCCATCGATTGCAAAACGCCGAAGTAGAACGCAATGATCACGCCAATGAAAATCTCAAGGATCAACAGGAACTTGCCTTGCGTGATCAGGTAGGTCTTGCAGGTCTCGTAAATCAACTCGGAGATTTCGAGCATGGAAGCATGCACTGGAAGCTTCCGCAGATGCGTATACATCGCCATGCCGAAAACTAGCCCCAACAGGGCTACCACCAGACCAATCTTGAGCAGCGTCGGTCCACTGACGCCATTCATAAACACCGCTTGGCCTAAATCCGGCAGCCGTAGGTCCGCTTCACCTCCCTGCGCCAACAGCGGAGACGAACCGGCCAGCGCCAACAGTGCGAGGATCAACAGGGAAGCTGCGCGCCTGCCGACAGCCGACAACGAGGTCAATCGCATCTGGTAAAACCCTCCAGTGGGAGCATAAAAAAAGGGGCCGCCCCGCGATGGCCCTTAACTACTGGAGTCAAGATAGCGCATATGTCAGTCTATTTGCAATGCTTTGCAGGTGGTCTACAGAACTTCCAGAAGCAGGCACTTGAGGTACATCGTCTCGGGAACGGTCAGCAGAATCGGATGGTCGGAGGCTTGGGTCCGGCGCTCCAGCACGCGCAATGTCTTGCCGGCGTCCAGCGCCGCCTGCGCGATCACCTCGTAAAACGCCCCCTCGCTCATGTGATGCGAGCAGGAACAGGTTACCAGCACGCCGCCCGTCTCCAGCAGCCGCAGGGCTCGAAGATTAATGTCTTTGTACCCTCGCGCGGCATCCTCCACGGCTCGCCGCGATTTGGCGAAGGCCGGCGGGTCCAGCACCACCATGGAATACTTGCGCTCGATGCCCGAGAGGAAATCGAAGACGTCAGCTTGGCGGAAGTGCACGTTGTCGATCCCGTTGGCCCGCGCGTTGGACTCCGCCGTAGCCAGCGCGCCGGCGGAAGAATCCACCGCTTCGACCGATTCGGCCTGCCCCGCCGCATGCAGCGCAAAGCCGCCGCTGGATGTGAAGCAATCGAGCACGCGCCCGCGCGCCCAGCGCCCCGCGGCGACATAATTTGCGCGTTGATCCAGATACACGCCGGTCTTTTGGCCGTGCAGCAGATCGGCTTCAAGCTTCAGCCCGTTCATTTGGATGTGGACACGTTCCGGAATCTCGCCGGCCAGCGTGACTACTTCCAGCGGCAACTCCTCCAGCTTGCGGACATTCGCGTCGTTACGCGCAAGAATTCCGGCAGGCGCCAGCAACTCCTGTAAGCAATCGACGATGACATCCCGCGCGCGGTCCATTCCCTGGTTCAGAGTTTGCAGCGAAACGTAGGGTCCATAAAGGTCCACGATCAACCCCGGCAGCAGATCGCCTTCAGAAAAAACCAGGCGATAGGCATCCGAGTTCTGAACCACTTGGGCGCGATACGTAAGCGCCGCAACCAGGCGGCCATGGAAAAAACTGCGGTCGATAATCTCCGGCTTGGTCGAGAGAAAGCGGAGCGTGATCTGCGAAGTCGAGCTGTAATGCGCGACACCGAGAAATTTGCTCTTGGGGTCGACCACGTGCACAGCTTCGCCCGGCGCAGCATCGCCGCGGTCCACAACATCGCTTACAAAAATCCAGGGATGGCCGCTCGCTACCCGGTCGGCCGCTTTGCGGTTCACACGTACAGTGGTCAAGCTCTCAGTTTACAGACACCACGTGCGGATTCCGCATCTGCTCCAGCCGCGCAATGCGTTCCTCCGTCGAGGGGTGTGTCGAGAACATGCGGAACAGTCCGCCGCGGAAAGGATTCAGGATAAACAAGTGCGCCGTCGCGGGCGAGGCGTCATACATGGGGACTCGTTGCACTCCCATTTCGAGTTTGCGCAAGGCGCTGATCAAGGGGTCCGGTGTGCCCGTGTATTTGACTGATGCGGCATCGGCATCGAATTCGCGCGTTCGCGAGATCGCCATCTGGATCATCAGCGCGGCAATCGGAGCCAGAATCATCATCAGCAAACCGCCCGCGGCGCTGCCGCGATCTTCCCGATCGTCGCGCGATCCGCCGAAGAAGAACGCCATCCGCGACATAAACGTAATGGCGGAGGCAATGGTCGCCGCCACCGAGCTGATCAGAATGTCGCGGTGCAGCACGTGGCCCATCTCATGCGCCAGTACGCCTTCCAGCTCGCGATCGTTCATCAAGCGCATGATTCCTTCGGTGACCGCAACCGATGCGTGCTGTGGATCGCGACCCGTGGCGAAAGCATTTGGAGAATCTTCGGGAATCACCCAAAGCTTAGGCATCGGCAGACCCATCTTCTGTGTAAGCCTTTGTACGATCGGCGCCAAGCGGCGGTAGATCTCCGGCGAGTCCTCCGGTGTCACCGCCTGCGCGGAATAGGACCTGAGCGCGAGCTTGTCCGAAAAGAAATAGCTAAAGAAGTTCATGCCGATGGCTAGCAGGAGCCCGTACTCCAGGCCGCGCGTGCCACCCAACGCCTCACCCCCAACCAAGAGGACGCCGCTCAGCAATCCCAGCAACAGTACCGTCTTCACCGAATTCATACAGGCCACCTTGCCACAAACGCGTGGCTCCCACCGATATATACAGACGAGGCGGGCCCGCGTTTGGTTCGCGAAACCCGCCCCTTAGAAATCGCCAACTGAAGCGCCGCTTAGCTGGCCGCGACGTTAACCTTAATTTGCCGCGGCTTGGCCACTTCCTTCTTCGGAAGCGTCACCGTTAGCACGCCGTTCCTGTAATCCGCCTTCACGCCTTCCGGATTCACCGAGTCAGGCAGGGTAAAAGCCCTCTCAAAGGTTCCATACGAACGCTCCACGCGGTGCCAGCCACCCTCGGACTTTTGACCTTCGAACTTGCGTTCTCCGCGAATTGTAAGAGTGCCGTTTTCCATGCGGACATCAATGTCCTTCATCTCCATATCCGGCACGTCGGCCTTTACGACCAACTCGTGATCGGTTTCCTGGATGTCGACCGGGGGCACCCACGGACGCCCGTTTGGTTCGGCAAGCAAACGGTTAACGGAATCCTGGAACAGCCGCATCCCGGAAGGGAATGCCTCAAAATCAGCAAAAGGTGAATATTTGATCAAAGACATGTTGGTTGTCCTCCTATGTAATCACTCTGTATATAAAGCATATAATATGCTTTTATCATTGTCAACTATTGATACAAACGATCCGCGAGAAGGGGCGGACTTTTAAACAAAAGTACCGCTAAGATATTAATCTCAAAGCGATCCTCTGGAATTTCGAAGAATGTAGCGAACCGAGTTCGAGGAAAACTTCTTGTCACCTTCCTGCACCGTGACCGACGCCTCTACCGCCACCTTTCCGGCGCGGATCATCGCCTTGTCGCCGGCTACTTCAATGCTGTGCTCACCCGCCTTCAGATCCGTGCCACTGACCTGCGCCGGATTGTTCAAGGTGACATGGTAGGCCTTTGACGCGGCGTCCCAAGCCATCGCCACTGACCCCAGGCACACTACGAGCGTTGCCATTTTCATCATGATTTTTTGCCTCTCTCTTTCTCGACTAAGACGCCGGCGTTAGCTGCCGAGTACTGAGTGACACGCGCGAGGCGGCGTTTTGTTCCGAAGTTTTCTAAATTACTTTCGCGGATTACTTCGCAAAAAACGGCCAGTGCCCGATCGGATGATAGTGCAACTTCAGCAGCAGGTAGTACGCTATGCCGGCCAGCACCAGAATCGACGCCATGAGGAAGAGCAGCACCTTGCCCCAGGGGAACTTCTTGCCTTCGCGCTTCATCACCAGCAGGTAACTCGCGAATACGCCTACGAAATACAGCAGGCACATCGGCAGCGCAAACAGCATCAGATTGAAGAAATCGGGCGTGGGAGTAATGATGGCGGCAAGGATGACGATGGCCAAAATCGCGTAGCGCGAGTGCTGCAACAAAAATCGCGGAGAAGCCAAATGCAGCACAGTCAGAAAGAAAATGGCGATCGGCATCTCGAATACCAGCGCCACGCCGAGCATCACATTTACGAACAGATCGAAGTAATGCGTGATGGTGACCAGCGGCGTGACGCCGTTAGAGAGACCGATGCTCAAAAGAAACGCCAGGCCAAAGCGGAACGCCACGAAATAAGCAAACACGCCGCCCAGTATGAATAAGCCCGCGGTGCTCAAGACGAAGGGCAGAGCCAGTCGCTTTTCTTTCTGATACAGGCCGGGCGCGATAAAAGCCCATATCTGATAGAACACCCACGGCGAAGCGAGAAACAACGCAAATACCAGCGGCACCTGCACCCAGATGATGGAAAACGCTTCCATCGGTTCGTTGATCACCAGGTTCGGCGGCTTCACTCCGATCTTGGTCAGCGCGTCCACCGCCGGCGCGCGTACGAAATCCCACAGTTGATAACAGAAGACGATGCACAACAGAAACGCCACGCCGAAGCCCATCAGGGCGCGGATGATGCGCGAGCGCATTTCCTCCAAGTGCTCGAGGAACGACATTCGCAGCATGCCGCCATCGTCTTCGTCATCGTCCTCCGGCGGCGGAGGGGGCGGCGGAACGTACCCACCACCCGCGCCCGCAGGCACAAGCGCGTGTTGTTCCGGAGACAGACCTCCGCCTTGGGGCGTATCCATATTTAAAACTTTCGCACTTACTTCAAATTTGCGCTGCTATACAATGCTGGGAAGTTCTTCATCCGCCGACTTGGCTGCTTTGTCACCGCCCGTTTGGACGAATTCCGGTAAGGGATTCGATTCATCGGGAGCGGATTTCACTTCAGCCACGGTTTCGGTATGCACAGATTCGGAAGCGCCGCGCGGGACGGTACCCTGCACCCCAATATCAAAATCGGCTTCAGAGGGGTGATTCTCCATGGACCCATAATCGTGATTCGGGGTTTGAGGAGCGCTCAGCTCAGCATGTAATTCGGCGCCCGGAATTGCGGAAGCGCTTACGGTGGGATGTACGGTTGCGGGTTCAATGGACCGCTGATCGTAGCTTGCAGGAGATCCATTCAGGTCGATATCCGGATAATTCGTGAGATCGATGGTGGCCTGCCGGGTAGCTTCTTTCAGCGATTCAGTTTCCTTTTCTAACGACTGCATTTCGCGCTCGAATGTTGCTTTCAAATCGCTCTGCGCGCGACGGAACTCCGTTATTGCCTTAGCGAAGGTTTTCCCCAGCTCCGGCAACTTCTTCGGTCCAAACAGAACGAGGGCAACCAGGAAAATGACGACCATTTCCTGCATGCCAATTGGCCCCATACAGTGCCCTCCTTCGCCTCCAATGATAGCAAAGCTTCTAGCGAAGGACGCCCGGGGGCGCTAAAACCAAGCGGCCGGGTCGCGATCGACCTCCCCTGAGCCTAACCTCACTCAATCCAGCAGGTGCCCGAGCTTCTCCCGTTTGGTCCGCAGATAGTTTTCCGACGACCCCACCGGGTCCACAATGCTCGGGATCCGCTCCACCACCCGCACGCCCACCCGCTCCAGAGCCCGGATCTTATCCGGATTGTTCGATATAAGCCGCACCGCCCGCACGTCCAAGAAATTCAGGATCGCCGCCGGCATCTGATATCCCCGCAGATCCGCCTCAAACCCCAATTGCTGATTGGCCTCGACGGTATCGGCGCCCTGATCCTGCAACTCATAGGCGCGGAGCTTGTTCAGAAGGCCGATGCCGCGGCCCTCCTGCTGCTCGTAAATCAACAAACCGCGGCCTTCCTTCGCGATGGTTTCGATGGCCAGTTCCAGTTGCGCCCCGCAGTCGCAGCGCAAGCTGTGGAAAACATCGCCCGTCAGGCACTGCGAATGAATCCGTACCAGCACCGGCTCGGGCGTATGAACGTCGCCCATTTGCAGCACCACCGCGTCTTCTGACTCCACGCCGTCGATCCCCTGGAACCCCAGAATGCGGAAATGTCCGAAGCGGCTGGGGAAATCCGCCTCCGCGATCTTACGAAGCTCAAAGGTGGCTGGCACAGGTATGGAGTGGCTCACTCCATTATAATGACGCCAGAGCCCAAGACCGCGCATGCTCCAACAGCACCTGGTGATCTTGATGGTTAAGCTGGCCGTCGCCGCGTCTCTCGCGAGCGTGCTGACGCGTAGCGCCCGCTTCACTCAAATGCTGATGCGGGAAGAGCGGACGCTGATGCATCGCGTGCAAATGGCGCTGGTCAGTGCGGCGATTTTCGCCTCCGGCGTGGCGGCGCGCGTCGTCACCCGCAACTCTTATCAAGCCGTCGATCTCGGACTTGAAGGCAGCCTGGTGATGGGTATGCTGGGCGGCTATGTCACCGGGCTGCTGGCCGGCGTGCTGATTTCCATTCCCGCAATGTTCAACGGCGAGCTAATGTCGATGACTCTGTTCGCCGCCGCCGGCGTGCTGGGAGCGCTGCTGCGCGACGTCGCGCCCGACAAAGAAGCCATCTGGAAGCTGACGTTCCCCGATCAGGCCCTCTTCCGCCTGCTGCGCAAGCGTGACCTTCGCCCCGCCGCCTTCAGCCTGGTATGCGTGCTGATGATCCTGATGGCCGAATTCCTGCGTTCCACGATGGCGCGACTCTTCCCTGCCAAGGGGGTCTTCTCCCTCCAAGTGAATTGGGCTGGCGAAGGGCCCTGGCTGGTGGTGGCCGTCTACGCGACCACGCTGCTCTCCGTCATGCTCCCGATTAAGATCTGGAACAGCAAACGCTATGAGCGCAAGCTGGAATTGCAGCAACTCAGCCTCAACGAAGCCCGCCTAGCCGCCCTCAGCCGTCAGATCAATCCCCACTTCCTGTTTAATACCCTGAATTCCGTAGCCTCCTTGATTCGCCAGGACCCGGAGGAAGCGCGGCAGGTGGTCTACAAGCTGTCGAAGATCCTGCGCCGCCTGCTTCGCCAGCAGGAGAACTTGACGCCCTTGCGGGAGGAACTATCCTTCATCGACGCTTACCTGGCGATCGAGATGGTGCGTTTCGGCGACAAGCTCCAGTTCATTAGGGATATCGACCCGGCAACGCTCGATCTGCTGGTGCCCAGCATGTTGTTGCAGCCCTTGGTTGAAAACAGCATCCGCCACGGCCTTTCGAGTAAGATCGACGGCGGCGTGATCCGCGTCCGCAGCCGCCTCGAAGAGGGCCGCCTTCAGGTTATGGTGGAAGATGACGGTGTCGGCATCCCGGAGGACAAGCTGGCCAGGATGTTTGAGCTGGGTATCGGAGTTAGTAACGTTAATGAGCGCTTAAAGGTCTTATTCGGAGACGAGTATAAAATGTGGATCGATAGCCGGCTCGGCGAAGGAACCAGCACCGGGATTGAGATTCCCGAACAGACCGGCACCCCGCCCCAGCGCGCGCCTGAGCGGCAGGGCGCGTTAGTGGGCACGGAGTCACTGTAGAAAACGCGAAAGAGGCCATTTTGAACGACCTGAACTTTTCCAGCATGAAGCACCGGGTGTTAAGCCACTATGAGCCGTACCGGAACCGTGCGGCAGGCCAAGATATTCCAAATGCATATCGCCTGTTCTTCCAGGAATCGATCCGCTCCATGGGACCCACGGCCTCCATGTTTCCGAGTTCCCGCTACTTGGCGAATGCGCTCACCAAGCCCATTGATTTCCGGCGCGCCCGCACCGTGGTCGAGCTGGGCCCGGGCACCGGAGCCGTCACCAATGAAATCCTGAAGCGCATGCGGCCGGATGCCAAGCTGTTCGCCATCGATATCAACCCGATTTTCATCGATCATCTGCGCGGCACCTGCCAGGATTCCCGCCTGGTCTCGCTCTGCGGCAGCGCAACCGAGTTGCAGTCCCTGCTGGCGCCGCACGATGAGCAATCGGTGGACGCAGTGGTGTCATCCCTGGGCTTGACCGGCATGGACCACAGAACCCGCTTTTCAATCATGCGTCAGATTGGCGGCTGCCTGGCGTCCCACGGCACCATGACCCAATACCAATATGCCGCGCACCTGGAGATCGCGAAACTCCGCCTCGGCGGATTTAACGAGGCGCGATTCTTGCGCAGATTCTTCGGCGACGTGAGCGTCAGAGGTGTGCTTTTGAACCTGCCTCCGGCGCTGGTCTTTACCTGCCGCAAGTAGGGCGGAGCGCTCTCGCC
>JBDTTL010000177.1:0-9840 GCA_039930665.1 Acidobacteriota bacterium | reverse complement strand
CGCCTGGATTCGCTCCAGGCTTTTGGTCATGAAAGGCAGGCGGCGCGCAATCGACTGGAAGTAGACATCGTGTTCGAACAAGATGCTGGGGATGCGGCGGAAGCCGCCCGCATATTGTCCCAGCACGGTGTATTCGAGCTGCACCACGTCAATGCGCTGCGTGTAAATCTGGCGTTGGATCAG
The DNA here is from genome assembly GCA_039930665.1 of Acidobacteriota bacterium. Classification (GTDB taxonomy): domain Bacteria; phylum Acidobacteriota; class Terriglobia; order Bryobacterales; family Bryobacteraceae; genus Palsa-187. Next base: position 9,657 of record JBDTTL010000177.1, on the reverse strand, counting down.
CCATGCGAGATCCGGGATGCGAAATTCGCGAACCGCGTGAGGCTCGATGGAACCCGCCAGCTCCGGAACTCCGAGCGGTCGAACCATATAGTGCGTAGACGCGCAAAGTTCGTCAAGCTCTTCGTGTGCGGCACGCTGTTCCGCGGAATCGAGCAGAACAATCAAATGCAGTTCGCACCGCCGCGCCAACTCCTGAACCGTCTGATGCATGAATACGCCGCCGCCATGAATGGGAGGGCAAATCGGATACGGGGCAACGAACAGCACGCGCAACAGCCCAGTGTTTAGGTCGCGGCCGCCGAAAGTGTCGCGGAAGTGCCCGCCTAAAGGCCGCCGCAGAGCTTCCGTGTCCGAGACCGCCGCGAGTCGCCGTGCTTGCCACCGCGAACCCATCGCTCCCGGCAGTTGCAGCGTGGCGCGGGCGATGCCACCCAGGCTCGATCTCTCCGGAGAGTCGCCCGCCAGCCAGCTCAGCAGTGCACCGGCCCAGGAGGAGAACAGATTTGCCGTCAGGCGGCGCCACTCGTGAACGTTCTTCCAGGCGAATAGTAGAAAATTCTTTTTGAGAACGACCTGAATATATGCTTCGCTGAAACGGCGTCCGATGGTTCCACGGTGTTCGTGAAACACCACGCTCGCGGGCTGGTACAGGTTCTTCCACCCGCGCTTCCATGCCAGGTATCCGAGGTCGGTGTCTTCCAGATAGAACGGGGCGAGCAATTCGTCGAAGCCGCCCAACTCCAGAAACTTTCGCCGGTCAAAGGCGCAGGAGCCGCCTCCGCCATAGGCGCAGGGATACAGTTCGTTGAGGTCTGGTTCCGTGCGATGGCGAACCCGCAGGCTTCCACGCTCCCACCAGAATTCCGTGAGACCAGTCTCTTCGCGCACTTTATTGGGATCGGAAAAGAAGATTTGGCAGGAGACCGAAAAAACCCGCTCATCCGTAAAGCCATCCAGCAGCGGCTGGAGAAAATCCGGTTCCACACGCATGTCGCTATTCAGCAGCACCACCACATCGTGCCGCGCTGCTTTGAACCCGGCGTTGGAGCCGCCGCCGAAGCCAAGATTCGTTTCGAGCGCCACCACGCGGACTTTCGGAAAGCCTTCGCGCAGGAACGCGGCGCTGCCATCTGTCGAACCGTTATCGACTACGATGACCTCACTCCCGGGCACGCGCTCCGCCGCTGCAATTACCGACGGGAGATATTTCTCCAGAAGATCTCGGCCATTCCAGTTGGGAATGACGATCGCAGCGGAAGTTGTGTCCGGCCGGGTATCTTGTGCCAGCTTGCGGCCGGGTGCCAGACGAGCTACTAGGTCGGTGACGGCGAGACTCACGGCGGCAAGCAGGAGCAGCAGTGGGGAAAGGATCGCGAGCGGAAGACCGGAGAGAATCCGCCCAAAAGCGCCGGATTTGCCAGCGTCGGACCTGCCGGACCCGCGAACCGCCTCGGGCGCGCTAGCTCCCGCCACCGCTTGCGTTATCCTTGCTTGGCGCCTGCTCGAGATCCGGCCCCAGGTTCAGCTTGCGGCCTAGCTTGGTCCAGCGGGAAGATCGCCAGAGGTTGAGCCGCGCCGTCATGTCTTCCACCTCGGCTGCGAGACGCTGCGCCCAAAGCGTTCGCTCGACCACCATCGCTTCCGCGGCGGTTAATTTTTCGAGTAAGATCGTGAAATCCCGCCGCACCCCTTCGAGTTCTTTCTCGGTTCGCAGCGCCCACCGGTTCTGCTCCTCCAGATGCAAAGTCAGCTCATCGTGGGCCTTCATCAGCGCGGCGAACTGCGCCCGTGTGTCGCTTAACTCGCGTTGCAGAATCTCAATGTGTTTCTCCCGCTCACGCAGAACGTTGGAACCTTGGTGCACGAAAAGAAAACTTGGCATCGGCGGCTCAGATGCAAGCGAACACACAGCCAGGAAAAAATGAGCCTCTTGTGGAGTCCCGCGCACCCCGTCCATGCGCCCTTCCAACGAAGACTTCGCGCTGTCCTGATAAAACGCAAACGCCTCAACATGATTTTGCAATAGCACCGTGCAATGCGGAAAGAACTCACCCAGCACATTGCGGAATTCGTCGAATTCAAACTCGTGCGTGTGGAAGGGATTCGGTCCCGAAGCCCCTCGCGAATCGTTATAGTATTCCTTGTTCGGTGTCGACACCAGAAAGAGCCCATTCGCATGCAGCAGGCGCCGGCCCTCCGCTAACAGCTTCCGCCAGTCCTGCAAATGTTCGATGACTTCGAACGCGGTTATAAGATCGAAGGAACCATCGCGGAAGGGCACCGCGGTCACCGAAGCCGGAACGAAGAGAATATTCGGCAACGGGTACGCCGATCGGGCATGTTCGATGGCTTCGGGAGCGAGGTCGATGCCCACGGCCGATAGCGCGCGGTCCGCCAGCTCTGCGGTGCCATAACCAGCGCCGCATCCCAGATCCAACACGCGCGCGGCGGACGCGCGCCGCGCGGCGAATGCGTAGCGCGAAATATGTTCCGCCCAAAGGTCCGGATCCACCTGACCGGGGATCACGCGCTCTCCGGTGAACTCGATCACAGCGCAGGGGCTCCGGCGTCCGGCCTAACGCTGAGTCCAACGCCGGTCGCATTCCCAATTCGTGAGTTGACTTCCACGCGGCAGCGAAATCGGAAGTGGCCATACATCGGACCCTCCGGTGGCGTCATCTGCAGCACTACCGCATTGTCGATCCAGTCGCAGACGGCGAACCGGTCGAGGGTTCCATTGGCGACAGCCGGTGAGAACGAAATCGAAGTGGAGTAGAGCGTCGGGATATTGAGATGAAAGTCCACTGTACAAATATCGTCCGCCATCAGCGGCGGCAACGGATAGCCTTCGCTTTCGGTATTCGAACCCGCGAGATCCACGCCGCGTTGATCGCGGAATACGATGCCGACAATCGGCCGGTCCAGGTTGCTCTTAGCGCGTATACTCACGCGCACAACGATCGTGGAATCCGGCGCCAGCACACTAAGGCTGCGTCCGGAATCGTCGCACACGGCAATTCCCAGAATCTCTGCATGACCGCTACCGAAGCGATGATCGATGTTCGGGATCTGATTTATGATTTCAACCGGGCTTGCGCTGGGTTCATGCGGGTGGTGCGCGATATCCAACGCCTGATACTGAGCGTCCTTGTCAGTCATGGCGGCCAGATACTGCGAGACGACGCGTTCCGTGTTTCCCTGCGCCATTACTTGGCCCCGTTCCAGCCAGAGGGCGCGGTCGCCTAGAGCCTTCACGTCGCCGGTGGCGTGGGAAACCAGCAGAATCGTAACTCCCCGCGAGCGAAGTTCATGGACTTTGCGCAGGCAGCGCTGCCGAAAATAAACGTCGCCCACGGCGAGCGCCTCATCCACCAGCAATATTTCAGGATCGACGTTGATGGCGACAGCGAAGGCCAGCCGCACCACCATTCCGCTGGAATAAGTCTTGACGGGCTGATTCATGAAGTCGCCGATCTCTGCAAACTCCGCGATATCGGCGAACTTGCGGTCCATTTCTTTAGTGGTGAATCCAAGAATAGCCGCGTTCAGATAAACGTTATCGCGGCCCGAAAACTCCGGATTGAACCCCGTACCGAGTTCGAGGAGCGCCGCGATCCGACCGTTCACATTCACGGTGCCGGAGGTTGGCTGAAGAATGCCCGCGCAGATTTGCAGTAGCGTGCTCTTCCCGCAGCCGTTTTCGCCAACGATGCAGAAGGTTTCCCCTCGTGCGACTTCGAAGGTGACATCGCGCAGTGCCCAATAATCCTGATGAAACTGCCGGCGGTGAAAGGTGGCGAGTTCCTTGAGACGGTCGCCGGGCGCGTTGTAGATCGAATAGCTCTTTGATACACGCGTAAATTCGACGGCGAGAACGGACACTACTTCAGATTGTAGACCAGCCGATGCCACACCCCCATCCACCCCCCAAAAATTGTAAAAAATAGACCAGACGGCACGCCAAATTCATAACAAGATATTAAGGTATTATTATATTTATACTTGACAGTTGCCGATGCGGCTGCCTACGCTGGTGAGTGCGCCGGTGTAGCTCAGGTGGCTAGAGCGACGGTCTCATAATCCGTAGGTCGTAGGTTCGAGTCCTACCACCGGCACCAGAAAACCATTCCCGAGAAACCCGCCCAAACCCCAGGAAGACCAATCCAGCCCGAGTAACCCCCAGCCAGAAAGCCTGCTCAGTCGGAGGGCCTGCCCAGCCGCATTACCCTGCCCAGCCGCATTACCCTGCCAGCTCGATGCGGCCCAGGAACCGGATCTTATCCCAAAAGTAGATCCGGAGTCCCCTTTATTCCGCGTTGCCGGCGATTTGCTGGAAGAGACGGTCGAGGTCGGTTTGCGAATAATACTCGATCTCAATTCGGCCCCGCTGCTCGCTAAGCTCGACGATACGAACCCGAGTCCCGAGCGCTCGCTCCAACTCCTCGGCAGCCGCGCGCACATTGGGGTCTGAAGTCTTTTCCTTCTTGTTTCCGGTTCTCGTCCGCTCCGAGGTTAAATTCTGGACGATTCCCTCCACGTGGCGCACGGAAAGCCCCTGCGCCGCTGCTTTTTCAGCGATTTCAATCTGCAGCTCAGCGGTTGGCAAGCCCAGAATCGCTCGGGCATGTCCCATGGAGAGACGATGCTCCGCCAGGAGCAGTTGAACTTCAGAGGGAAGTTTGAGAAGCCGCAGTGCGTTCGTGATCGACGTTCGGTCTTTGCCAGTGCGTCGGCCGATTTCCTCCTGTGAGAGCCCAAGATCACGGCCCAAGCGCTCATACGCGCGGGCGGTTTCGATTGCGTTCAGATCTTCGCGCTGGATGTTCTCAATCAGGGCGATCTCAAGCATCTGCGGATCGGCTATTTCCTGTACAACAACCGGAACCTCTGTCAGCCCCGCCAGTTTTGCGGCCCGCCATCGACGCTCGCCTGCTACTAGCTGAAATTGCGTTTCATGACGCCGAACAATCAGCGGCTGAATGATTCCGTTGGCGCGGATGGAGGCCGCGAGTTCTTCCATGCGTTCAGGTTGGAACACCACCCGCGGCTGCATCGGATTAGGCTGGATAGCTTCGATCGGCAGCCTGGAGTGCGGATTCTCGGCGCTCGACGCAGGCGCGGAAGCCGTAGCGGCGCTTACCTGACCGAACGACCGTCCCGGAAGAAGCGCCGAAAGTCCCTTACCCAGCGCCTTGCGTTGCTTGTCGGCTACTTCGCTCATTTTCAAGGATCTCCTTGGCAAGTCTTATATAACTCTCGGCCCCTTTGGATCGTGGATCATACATGAGAATTGGTTTCCCATAACTGGGCGCTTCTGCAAGGCGTATACTTCGCGGGATAACCGTAGTAAGTACCTCATTCCCAAAGAAGTCCCTGAGATCTTCCGCTACTTGGCGCGCGAGGTTGGTTCGCTCGTCGTACATAGTTAGAAGAATCCCCTCTAACTTGAGGGGGCGGGAAAAAGTTTCTCGAATGCGCTCAATTGTATCGATTAATTGCGAAATTCCTTCAAGAGCAAAGAACTCACACTGAATTGGAACCAAAACGGAGTCCGCAGCGACTAAAGCGTTTAGTGTCAACAAATCGAGGGCCGGCGGGCAGTCAATGAGGATATACTGGTAGCTGTCGCGAACAGTTTCTAGAACCTTCGTCAGTCGGAATTCACGGTTTGGGTCATCCACCAAGTCCAAGTTCGCCGCCACAAGATTCTTGTCTGCCGGCACCAGATCGAGGCCTTCGCACTGAGTTTTCACTATCATTTCCTGGAGATCCGTTCCCCGAAGAAGTGCGTTATACAGCGTCGAGTTCTCGGATCCTTTTTCTATTCCCATCCCTGACGTCGTGTTTCCCTGCGGATCGCAATCAACTAGCAAAACCTGCAAGTCATTGGCAGCTAAGGAAGCAGCCAGATTAATGGCGGTCGTAGTCTTCCCGACACCGCCCTTTTGGTTGCTGATCGCTATGATCTTTCCCACGGTTCAGATGATATCATGGTGATGTTCCACGTGGAACATGGGAGGATCCAAAGGAGTGTTCCACCTGGAACATCACCGGAGCAAGATTGATCGCTTCTCACCCCACGGTAAGGGTTCGCCTTCAACCCCAAGAATGGCAAAGCGTGGGGCGATATTCAGTTTTAACACAGCGTCGGGGCGAACAGCTCTCGAGACTACCCAGTCGTATGAACCGTCGACTGATTCGGCGCGTTGGGGAAGCACTCGCACGTTGGTCAGTTTTCGTGCGGCTTCATGGAGGAAAACCGCTTTGCGTTGGTCTGATTCAACTAGGTCGACCGCACACTCGGGCCGATAGATCGCTACGGGAATCCCGGGAAATCCGGCACCGGAGCCGACGTCGACGATTCGAACGGGCCCCGGGGGTAAACGCTTTGCAAGATACAGCGACTCGCAGTAGTGATACCGAACGGCATCCTGCAGACTCGTGATCCGGGTTAAATTGATCTTCGGATGCCAGCGCAACAAAAGTCTATAATGTTCATCCAAACCTGCCAGCTGTTCCGCCGTGAGCGCTCCGTAGAGGGAAAACTCCAACTCGAGTAGAGCCCTAAAGTCTTCCATCTTGGCGGCTTATAGTTAGGTAGACGTCCAAAACGGCAACCGCCGCCGGGGTAACGCCCGGAATCTTCCCGGCCTGACCCAGAGTCTGTGGCCGCACACGTTCGAGTTTCTCGCGAACTTCACTCGAAAGGCCGGGAATATTGGTGTAGCGAAAAGCGTTCGGTATTCCGCGGCGTTCGGCTTCCCTCAACTGGACCACTTGCCGATCTTGTTGCGCAATGTAACCGGCATACTTGATTTCAGTCTCGACCGTGGTCAAAGCGTCCCGATCGAACTCACTACCAAGATCCAGGTGCGCCATTTTGGTTTCCGGGCGGCGCAACTTGGCCGCCTGATGCGGTTTCGCTTCGAAAAACGCACGCAATTTTTGCTTTTGAGCTTCCTTTGCTTGAAATTTGCTCCAGCGCTCATCCGAGACCAACCCAACTTTGCGTCCAATGGGTGTCAGGCGTTCGTCAGCGTTGTCGATTCGTAAGTGGAGTCGGAACTCAGCGCGAGACGTGAACATGCGATACGGCTCGTCGGCGCCCTGGAGCACCAGATCGCTGATCAGGATGCCTGTGTAGCCTTCGGTCCGACCCACCACTAATGGGTCTCGACCGCCTACGTAAAAAGCGGCGTTGATACCGGCAATGAGTCCCTGGCATGCCGCCTCCTCGTAACCCGAAGTTCCGTTAATCTGGCCCGCCAAAAAAAGACCTGCAAGCGACTTAACCTGCAATGAATCAGTAAGTTCGCGAGGGTCAATGGCGTCGTATTCGATGGCATAGCCGGGCCGGATCATCTCCGCATCCTGCAAGCCAGGGATCGATGCAAGTACGCGCGACTGAACGTCGATCGGCATGCTGGTCGACATCCCATTGACGTAAATTTCGTTTGTATCCAGCCCCTCCGGTTCCAGAAAGATCTGGTGCCTGCTCTTGTCGGGAAACTTAACGATCTTGTCTTCGATCGACGGGCAATAACGCGGGCCGATCCCTTCAATCTGACCACTGTAGAGGGGCGAGCGCCCGATATTATCGCGGATCACCTGGTGCGCCTCGGGCGTCGTGTACGTGATGTAGCAAGGAACCTGTTCCCTCTCTATCTTACTGGTCAGAAAGGAGAAAGGAGTTGGATTAACATCTCCATATTGGGCTTCAAATTGCGACCATTCGATGGTCCGCGCATCCAGACGGGGCGGAGTACCAGTCTTCAACCGCTTCCAATCCAGGTCCAATGTGCGAAGCTGATCGCCCAAAAGGTTCGACGACGCCTCGCCGCTGCGGCCGCAGCTATAGGTTTGTTCGCCAACATGCGCCAGGCCATTGAGGAAGGTTCCGGTTGTGACCACCACGGCATCGCTGTCAATTTCACGTCCATCACGCAGCAGTACACCGCGGATTCTACCGTTCGAAATCAAGAGCCGCGCGACTTCAGCCTGTAAGATTCGGAGATTCGGCTCTTTTTCTAGTATTTCGCGCATTTTGAGCCGGTACTGTTTCTTATCGCATTGCGCTCGCGGGGACCAAACGGCCGGACCACGGCTGGTGTTGAGCAGCCGGAACTGGATTCCCACCGCATCGGTGACCTCGCCCATAATGCCGCCTAGTGCATCGATTTCACGCACCAGGTGGCCTTTGGCGATGCCGCCGATCGCCGGATTGCACGACATCTGAGCGATCAAATCCAGATTCATCGTGATCATCGCCGTCTTCAAGCCCAGCCGAGCGCACGCCCGCGCGGCCTCACAACCGGCATGTCCGGCGCCAACGACAATCACTTCGTAACGAGTAGCCACTGACTTTCATTCTAATGGAACGCGCTAAACTGACTCTTCACCGTGAAGATTCTCGTCATCGGCAGTGGCGGCCGCGAGCATGCAATCGCATGGCGTCTATCGCTCGAAGGACATCAGATTTTCGGTGCGCCCGGAAACCCCGGAATCGCCCAGGTTGGCACCATCATTGCGTCGACGGATTACCTGGCCGTGTGCGAATCCATTCGGCCCGACCTAACGGTTGTGGGTCCGGAAGTCCCGCTGGTCGCCGGCGTCGTCGATCAGTTTCGCGCCAACGGTCTTGCGATCGTCGGTCCGACGCAAGAGAACGCGCAGCTCGAAGGCAGCAAGATCTACGCCAAGGAATTCATGCAGCGCGTCGGTATTCCAACGGCCAGCTTCGTCCGCACCGAGACTCTGGAATCGGCGACTGATTCCCTGGCGCAGTTCGACTATCCGGTTGCCGTGAAGGCCGACGGCCTGGCTGCGGGCAAAGGCGTGATCATCGCGCACAGCCGCGCGGAAGCGGAAGCCGCGATTCAATCGCTGGGTCCTCGCTTAGTGATCGAAGAATTCCTGCTCGGGGAAGAAGTCAGTTTCATTGTGCTCAGCGATGGTCGCAGCGTGGTCCCACTGGAAGCCACGCAGGATCATAAGACCGTCCATGACGGCGACACCGGACCCAACACCGGAGGCATGGGCGCGTACTGCGACGGCCGCATTGTGTCTGCCGCCGATAGCCAACGAATTCTCGACACCATCATTGAACCCGCCGTTCGCGCGACTCGCTTCACCGGATTCCTCTATGCCGGCTTGATGATGACTGCCGATGGACCCAAGGTTATCGAATTCAACGTGCGCCTCGGCGATCCCGAGACGCAACCTCTTATGCACAGGTTGCAGGGCGGCTTCGGCGATGCCCTCCTGCGGGCCGCAACGGGAAGCTTGCAGGGTACCACCCTGCCGTGGAAGCCGGAGCCCTCGGTGTGTGTGGTGCTCGCGGCCCATGGCTATCCCGGTCACGTGCGTACCGGCGACCGGATTACGGGAACGGAAACGGCGGGCGGAGCCGGGAACGTTCAAGTGTTTCACGCCGGGACGAAGTTGGGTCCGCAGGGTCTCGAAACCGCAAGCGGACGCGTCCTCGGTGTAACGGCTTCAGGACCCGATCTGGCCGCTGCATTCCACAACACTTATGCGGCGGTGGGAAAAATTCACTTCGACGGAATGCATTACCGCCACGATATTGCGAACAAGGGTTTGAAGCGTTGGCCCCAAGCCGCGCGGCAATGAAGCCTTGCTACAATCGGATCGAGTGCG
>JBDTTL010000176.1:0-9874 GCA_039930665.1 Acidobacteriota bacterium | reverse complement strand
TTTTAATTACATGCTGCTCTAATTGCTCATTTAATTCGCGCAATGCTTTTTCTTCGAACCCGGCGAAAGCCTTGGCTGCCTCGTCCTTGCGGCCGGCGCGGTCGAGAGCTTCAGCCAGCGCGAACTGATTCTCGGCATGGGGCGCCGCGGCGTAGCGCTTCTCAAGCAGCGCGACGGCATCGTCATCGCGATTCTGAGCCAGGCGCACTTGCGCCAGCGTACCCAGTGCGAAGTGGTAGTCAGGAAACAGGCCCAGCGCGCCGTTGGCGTACAGTTCGGCTTCTTGCAGTTTGCCGGATAGAAGCTCTAAGTGCGCGATCTGGGTGAGCAGCCAGGCGCGGTCTTCCGCTTCCTGGAATGGGGTAGCGTCGTAGGCCATATGCATGAGTTCCATGGCGCCATCCAGGTCACCGTGCAACTCCCGCAGATAGGCGGCGCGCGTCAGGCCGGCGACATTCCCGGGCCTGAGGTTCAGCATCCACTGCGCAGCTTTGACGGCATCGTCATAGTTGCCTAGCTCGGCATTGGCATCCGCAAGATAGCCGTAAACGGTGATATCGTCGGGAGCGCGTTTGTTCAACGCCGTCGCGGCTATCAGAGCCTTCGCGAACTCGTGACGGCCGAGGAGCAGCCACGCCTGCGCCTTCAAAGCTTCAAAGTTATCCGGCTCGATCTTAAAGGCGCGGCCCAGCGTTTCTTCCGCCTTTGCGTAGTAAGCGACGTCCGAGGTTTCGCGGGCGCGGCGCGCGTACGCCATGGCGAGCGCGCTGTAGTACGGAACATGATCGGGCTTTTTAACGATCTGCTCCTGGGCTTTCTGGATACTGATTTCGGCTGGCGTCAGTGTAGCGGCGGTCTGCGCCGTTTGGGCACAGACCGCTACCGAGGCCAGAACACTGAGACCGTACAAAACGGCGATTCGGTAGTTCATGGGTTTCCTCATTTCACTCACTTAGTTCGTGGGGCAAATGCCGCCGGGCTGACCGGAGCATCCGGGCAAACCGGGTCCCGCGTTGTGGGAACTCTGCCGTCCGCTATAAGCCGGAGCGACATACGGAAAAGTAGACGGCAGAGGCGTCGCCGCTGTATTTACGCCATCGCCGATCGGCGTGTTGTACTGGGGACCGGCCAAGATACCTGCCACGGCGCGCGCCGCGATATCCACCACATCATCCAGCGGACGGCGGCCGTTGGGGAAGCCAGAGTTGTCGCCGGCGAGGAATCCCAGCCGCTTCGCCATCGCGAAAGGTGTGGGAGGAATGCCAGTATTAAGTCGCAGCAAATCGGCAACCGGACCCGCATCCTTCGGGCCGCAGCCGGGACAGATCGGAGCGTTGTATTGCACCAGCGGTAGCAGGTCGGTGCGCGGCGCCGGTGGCACTGGGATGCCTATGGACCCGAAGATCTGGGCCAGCAGGGGATTGAGGAAGAAGCTTGCGAACTGTCCGTCGTTATAGGGTTCGTCCATGCTGAAGCGGTCCTTAGACCCGGTACCGATGATCAGTTCGTTGATGAGAGGGTTGCCCTCGCGTTGTACTTGGGCCCACGGGCCGGCTTCGACGGGGTTCTTGTTGTCGCGCAGAACCGTGACCTTCTGGCGAGAAGTGGTTCCCCACGTACCGATCACGGCACTCTTGTCGCCCGCGGCATGCATATGGCCATCCGTTGTCACCATGGAAATGGGAACTTCGAGAACAATACTGTTCGTGTTGTAGCCGGCCAGGGTATTGGGCGCGTAGTTGTTGTGATCGTCGGCGTCGACACTCGGGCTGAGTACACCGCCGCCCACGGCCATGCGGAAGTTCAGCGAATCGAAAGCTGCGCCTAAATCGATAAAGAACGGGTCGGCGACGGTGCCCGCGAATACGCTGATCGAGTTGGGCAGGCTATAGATCCCTTGTGCGCGTAGTGAATTGTAGTCGGGCATGGTGCGCGGCCCAACATTGCTGGGAACCGCGTACAACGTCTGGCCCGCTCCGATCTGCTCGGTCCGATGCTTGCTCACCATAGTGACTGTGTAGGTCTGACGGAGGCTGAAGCCCGCAGATCCCGGACCATCCAGGGCGGTGATGGGTGGAATTCCGGCCAGGTTGCCAACGAAGCCGGTGAAGACGCCGGGTAGGCGGATTTGGGTTGTGAAACGGAACTGGAAGGTGACATCCGCCTTGCCGTCGTGATCGTTGTCGATCTTCATTTCGTAAAGAATGTTGGGGTCGAACGGAAAGTAATTGGGGCCGTTGGCCGGTTCGAGGAAGGGGTCGACGTTGAGAATGAAGACCACATGGTCGGGGTGGTCGGGACTGACGAAGGAGTACCAGTCCGTGATGTCGGCCTTCTGATCCAAGGCGGTGATGGGCGCTTCGCGGTGGCTCGAAGCGAAAAGATGTGCAGACGGCGCTATCAGCATGGATAGCATCGCCAGTGACGGCAGCGAACTTAGTGGTTTTATTTTCATAGGGAAGATCCTTTTAGTTCTCGGTGGAACCTTTTACAAATGGATCTACGGGGACGGCGGGATTTTGGATTGGATCGGAGCTAGAAAAGCAAACGCGACGGGTCGGAAGACCGCCAGCGGCGTTGTCCGAGCGAGTGTTTCTGGCTTTTCGCGATCGCGATTATTTGACGGCGAACACCCAGACGGCGCCGCCCTCGGGAACCTCGGGGTATTTGCCCGGGAACAACCCGTTCAGCAGGAGTTCCATCCCGCGGGCGTCGACGCCCCAACCCGACTGCACGGCAACATACTGTTTCCCGTTCACCATGAAAGTAGACGGCTGACCGGTGATGCCGGAATTAGTGGGGAACTCCCACAAGAGCTTGCCGCTGGACGCGTCGAAGGCGTGGAATTTGCGGTCGTTCGTTCCGCCACTGAAAACCAGGCCGCCGCCGGTAGCAAGCATCGGGCCCCAGTTCTGCGAGTCCGTGTAGATATGGGTCCATACGCGCTTGCCGGTATCGACGTTCCACGCCTGCACTTCGCCGATATGGTCTGCGCCGGCCGCAGCCGATAGCGTACTTCTGGCTCCCATGAAGCGGCCCCCGGCGGTATATTCCACGTTCAGTCCGGTCAGCGTAGTGCAAAGATTTTCGTTCGCGGGAATGTAGATCATGCGCGTCTGCGGACTGTAGGCAATCGGCGGCCAGTTCTTGCCGCCCCACAGCGACGGACAAAAAGTCGCCGTCTTAGCAGTACCCGGTTTGCGGTCGGGATCGATATCAGGACGGCCGGTCTTGGGATCCAGACTCTTATAGACGTTCTGCTTAACGTATGGTGTGCCCTCGACGAACTTAATCGGGCCCTCGCTGCGCTCAAGAAACCATAGATAGCCGTTGCGTGCCACATCTACCAGGCCCTTGACGGTTCTTCCGTTGCGCTGATAGTCGATCAGAACCGGCGGCGAAACCTCATCCCAGTCGAATGATTCGTTGGGCGTGTACTGGTGATAGCCCTTGATCTTTCCGGTCGCCACATCGAGTGCGATGGTGGATGCTGTATAGAGGTTGTCGCCGGGGCGCTGGTCACCCATCCAGGGGCCGCCGTTGCCGACGCCCCAGAAAGCCAGGTTGGTCGCTGGATCGTAATTGCCCGTTACCCAAATTGACCCGCCGCCATTCTTCCACTGCTCGCCCTTCGGCCAGGTTTCGCTGCCGGGCTCGCCCGGGGCTGGCACGGTATAGGTTCTCCACATCTCCTCGCCGGTCTGGGCCTGGAACGCCGCGACGAACCCGCGGATTCCCATCTCCCCGCCCGAACAGCCCACCAGAATTTTGCCGTCCGCAGCCAACGGCGCGAGCGACATATAGTATCCAGACTTATTATCGGCCACCTGCTTTGACCAGACTTCCTTGCCGGTCTTCACGTCGAGCGCTACCAGGGTTGCGTCTCCCGCCGCCAGGAAAACTTTGTCCCCGTAGAGAGCGACGCCTCGGCTGGTTGGATGAGGAATGATGGCGCCTTCCGGAATTTGTCTCTTGTAGCGCCAGAGAAAATTGCCGGTAGCTGCGTCCAGCGCAATCACCTGACTGCCCGGCGTGGCGACGAACATCACACCGTTGGCAACGATGGGCGAGGCCTCATGTCCGCTGGTCATCCCAGTCGAGAACACCCAGGCCGGTTCCAGGCGCTGCACGTTCTGCGGCGTGATCTGGGCGAGCGGGCTATATCCCCAGCCATCATACGTACGGCGCACCATCGCCCAGTCGCTGTCTTCCGGTTTGAGCAGGCGATCCGCGGTTATAGGCTTATAGTTTTGCAGGACCAGCGGCGCGGGAGGCGGCGGAGGTGAGGGTGGCGACGCCGGCGTCGATGGCGCCGCGGCGATCACGCCAAAAGCAGCGTAGAGAAGCCCATAACGAAGAGAATTCGAAACTACCATTCACGCCTCCTGATGCAAAGCTGGCCCGGTCCGACGATTCGGTCCCTGTCTATGCAATATACTCCATGTGCGCGGCGAGCCGGAAGATTGCGCGTTGGTTCACTTTAGTTTCAGAGTTTGGCGTAGCCACTTCTGGCGATCTTGCGAAGCCTGATCGTTGAGGCCGTGACCGGCCTGGTACCACAGAATTTGCTTCGGCCCGCTAACGGCGGCGTAAAGCGCCTCGGCCTTCTCGCGCGGCACATAGAAGTCCTTCTCGGCAAATTGCAGGAGAACCGGCGTGGATCCCAATTGGCGCAAAAACCTTATCGGATCGAGCGGCGCCAGCCGGTCAATCACACCCTGCTGAGCTTCGGGCGAAAGCTGCTTCTGGTTGTACAAAAACCAATCACTGAAACTGCCGGTGAAGGCTTGGAGCGCGACAGCGGATACTCGCTTTTCAGACGCGGCGGCGAGGATGCCGTACATAGCGCCGAAGTCATGGCCCACCAGAGCCATTCGATTGCGGTCGATGCGCGGCTGCGCGGAAAGCACGTCCAGCGCGCGCCAGAGCGCACGGACTTCCTGGACGGAATTCTCAAAGTCGCGAGCGACATCCCGTTTCGCATACCACTGCGGATCGGACCAGGGCGTCGAAACCAGTAGCGACATCAGGCCATGCTGCCCGAGCGCAACGGCCTCCTTCAAAAATTGCGTGCGATTCGACAGCGGCGATTCGGAATCATACCAATGGACGAATAATGCGCCAGCCGCCTTGCCGCGGCCGGGCGGAACTACCAGATACGCGCTGATGCGCCCGCCTTCAATGCTGGCGAACGAGATATCGTCGATTCGCACCGCCCCGCGAGTTTCCGTGCTTTCAATACGGACGTCCAGCGGCTTCGCGTGGTCGTAATCGAACGACGGAGTCTGCGCGAGCGCGGCGAACGACACAGCCAGGGTGAGGAGCACGACCTCCATTTGAGTACGTTAGCATGCTCCGCTGCCCGTTTCGTGCATTTTTTCGCTGTGGGTTCGCCCGAAATTTCGCCCGGCGTGTCACTTCCCGTGCGCCGCAGAGTCTAACCAAGCGAGGGGACTACAAATGCGGCATTCGACTCTAACTCCAGCGGAAAGAGAAACCCATCTGACGCGTCTGGATAAAATAATGTCCAGCCTCGAACGCTTCCGCGATGTCGACCTGCTGAAGGATCACCTGCAGAGCGCACGTCAATACATGTTCGGAGCGATGCCCGAGGAATATAGGGTTAGCTTGGAATGGGCAAGATGCGCCGTGGATACGGTACCCGATCACAGCCTTCGCGGCCGATTGGATGAGGAAATTGCCAAGTTGATCGAGCCCATGTCTCCTTCTCGGGAGTTGCGCGACAAAACCGCGACGTAGCGAATGAGCCCGGAGACGCACGCGCGTGGGATGATAAAAAGGTTTGCGCAAGTCTCCTCTTCTCCCTATTTTTCTGATTGTCGCCGTGGATGTCCTCGGGCTTACAATCATGATCCCGCTGCTGCCGTTCTATGCTGAGAAACTGGGCGCGAGCCCGTCGCAGGTAGGCTGGCTGGTGGGCGTCTACGCACTGTTCCAATTGTTTTCCGGCCCGCTGCTGGGGCGCATGTCGGACCACGTCGGCCGCAAGCCCTTGCTGATTGTCAGCCAGATCGGAACCCTGATCGGTTTTCTGGTCACCGCACTCGCGGGAACGCTTTGGGTTGTCTTCCTGGGGCGGATCATCGACGGAGCCACGGCAGGCAACTTGTCGCTGGCGCAAGCTTACATTTCGGACGTGACGAAGCCCGAGGAGCGCGCGAAATCCTTCGGAGTGATCGGCATTGCATTTGGGCTGGGGTTCCTCATCGGCCCTGCGATCTCCGGATTCTTATCCCAATTCGACTACCGCATGCCGATCCTGGCTGCCGCGGCGATGTCGTTCACCAGCATCCTGGCCACCACTTTTCTTCTGCCGTCGGTGGCTAACGTAAACCGGGTTCAGGGTGGACCGAGCGGACCTGGTGGACGCCGTCTGTCGCTGGTCCAGTGGGGCGAGTACGGGCGCTACTTCAAGCAGCGTGAGTTAGGGCCGCTGTTGCTGCAGTTCCTGATATTCACGTTCTCGTTCGCCATGTTCGTGGCGGCCCTGGCGTTGTTCGTGGAACGCCGGCTTACCTGGCACGGCAAACCGTTCGGCCCGGAACAGACCGGCTATGTGTGGGCCTATGCGGGGTTTCTGGGCGTGTGTCTGCAAGGCCCCGCCCTGGGGCACTTGGTCAAGCGCTTCGGCGAGCGAGCGCTCAACCGGACGGGATTCGCGGCTTACGTGGTCGGTTATTCGCTGCTGGCATTCACGCATTCGATACCCTGGCTGCTGCTCAGCACTACGATATTGGCGTTCGGAGGCTTAGTGCGTCCCACCCTCACCAGCATGATCACCCAGCACACGCCGCGCGAGGAGCAGGGGACGGTGCTGGGATTGACGCAGTCGCTCACATCGGTATCTCAGATCGTCGGCCCGCCCCTCGCGGGGCTGCTCATCCAGCACAATCTGTTGACGGACTGGGGATTATCGATAGCCGCGGTGGCGGTCGTGGGACTGGTGATGGCATCGCGTCCGGCAGCTGTGGAGGCGCATGCCTGATGCTCCTCTGTGCGCGGCTTTGCTCGACAAAATCGGCGAACAGATCGAGCGCACGAACCATTTGATTGGCTTGGTCCCCGAAGGGCGATCGGATTGGAGGCCGCCCCGCGAAGGGTGGACGTTGGACGAACTCATCGGCCACCTGCTCGACTGCACCTCCGGATTCTGTGCGGTGCTGGCCGCCGTGGAGCCCCAGCGCCTGGCGCATTTTAAGAAGCTGCGTGAGTGGCCGGCGAATCGGGAGCACTCGCAACAAGAAGCTGTTGCTCAGCTCGCGCTTTACCAGGACCATATCGAGGAAGGCTTCGCGCTGCTCAGCGACTCCGATCTGGCGCGGCGCGTGCCGACGTTATTCGTGGCGCAGGGCGAGACGGTGCTAACGCTTCTGCTCGGCAACCTGGAACATCTGATCAACCACAAGCACCAGTTATTCACCTACCTGAAGCAGATGGGCGTGCCGATGGCGACTCCGGATCTCTACCGATTCCGGTCGTAGGCGTTACTCCGGAAGCACATCGGCGAACACGAATCCGTCGCGTTCTACAATTTCGCCCATGCGGATTTCAATAGGGCTGGAGAACACTGGCGCATCGTACACGAAAGTGTGGAACTCGCCGTTCTCGCCGCAGGGATCGACGCCGGCGGGCAGGGAATCGAGCAAGGTCTGATCGAAATCGCGGCCGGCGAAGGAACGGTCCACTTGAGCGGGGTCGACGCACGTGATTTTTGCTTTTACGCCGGCGGAAATCATGTCGCGCGCCAATTGCGCTGTCGGAATCTGCCACACCGGAAACAGCGGCTCCAGACCCGTGCCCCGTAGCTGGCGCTCGCGGTAGTCGCGGATGTCTTGCAGAAACAAATCTCCGAAGGCTACTCCCGTGATGCCTTCGGCTACGGCGCGCTGGCACACACCACGCATTCGTTCTTCATAGTCGGCGTTGGAGCAGGGCCAAGGCAGATCCACGGCCCACTGCGGAACTCCAGTCCGTCCAGCTTGCATCTCGACTAAGCCCCGTCGCACGGCGTGCATGGCTACGCGGTCGGCCGCGGAGTTGAAGCTGGTCAGCAGCGCGGCGACTTCAACATCCGGCTGTTGCCGCAGGAGGTGCAGCGCCCAGACGCTGTCCTTGCCGCTGCTCCAGGAGAGAAGGACTTTTTTCATAGGTGATGAGCCAGCAGAGGCATCATACGCCGCCAGTGCAGATCTTCGGCGGAGGCGGCGAATGAGATGCCGTGCAAGATCTCGGCGAGGATTTCGGCGGACTGCGAAATCGTCATACCGGAGCGGTTGAAAAATAGATTGCCGTCGGCAAAAGCCACGTTACCGTCGCGGACGGCCTGTAAATCACGCCACCAAGGATGCCGTTCGAGCACGGCCAGTTCGCGCTCGGCTCGCTCGAGATTGAAGCCGCAAGGCGCGACGATGAGATACTCGGGATCGGCATCGCGAAGTTGTTCGGCAGGGATGGCTGTGGAGAATTCGCCCGCGTGCCCCAGCAGCGGCTCGCCGTTGGCGATCTCGACCAGTTCAGGTCCCCAGTTGCCCATCGCGAAAAACGGATCGGTCCACTCCAGCATGACGACTGTCGGCCGGCGGAATGACGCGGTCCGCTGCCGCACGGCTTCGAGAAGAGCACGTTCGCGCTCGATCGCGGCCTGACCTCGCTCGGGCAGCGCTAACGCATCGGCCACCTGCGAGACACCGCGAAAGATTTCTTCTACCGTCGCGGCCGAGAGCGACAATTGGCGCGCGGCGACACCGCAACCGCCACGTTCTAAATCGGCCCGCTTTAAATCGGCGGGTGTCACGGCGCAAACATCGCAATGCGATTGCGTGATCAGCAGATCCGGCTGCAAGCTGCGGATCAAGTTCATGTCGATGTGATACAGAGGCTCGCCCGCATGCAGACGGCGGCGGACTTCCGCGTCGATCGCAGCGCTTGAGACAGAGACATCGAAAGCCGGCTGGCTGCACGCGGGAAGCTGACGCACCCAGGAAGGGTTGTCACACTCATGCGAGCGTCCCACCAGCATTTCACCAGCGCCTAACGCGCAGACCATTTCGGTGGCGCCGGCCAGCAGGGAAACGATGCGCACGCTAGGCGGCCTGATGCGCCGGATGGAACGAGCGCTTCAGCAGCGCGTACCCTCCGAAGAGAGCCAAGGTGTAAAACGCATCGCCCAAAATTTGATTCTGGTAGAACGGAATCGCAGCGGTAAAACAGGCGGCGAGTCCAGCTAGATTCATGGGGTATAGCAGTCCGCCGGCCCAGACTCCGAAATTGCTGATCAGGAAGAACGACAGGCTGGAGCCCAGCGCTCCCGCGGCAATCATGCCCGCGCCGCTGCGGTTTCGCGTGATCCTGCCGAACAATACCGCTACCAGCGCCGCCGCGTATACCACCCACATGCCGCTGTAGAAACCCAGCACCGCGTCGCTCAACGCCAATGCGGATAGGGTCACCAGGATTCCTGTCCAAGCCTTGCTGGCCTGGTAGCCGGAGAATAGCCCGATCGCCATGAGGGGCGTGAAGTTCCAGGGATGCGGCAGCAGCCGGGCGCACGCGCACAGAACTACCATCGCGATCCACAATCGTTTCCCGTTTTCCATGCGTGTTTCTCCTACTGGTTATTGTAGTGCACTGTGGACAGGGCCGCGTCGACCGGTAGTCGGATAAATGTGTGTGGCTTAGGCTCTGGGGATTCGTTCTATGGTCAAGCCTGGAGGAATACTACATGGATCGAAGGTGACCGTGAAGTGCTCGAAAAAACCGTGACGGCCCAGAATGGCAGCAACGGCCAGTTGTTCGGAGAAACCCGCCGTTATCGGGATGATGTCAGCCGCTACCTTCAGTTTGATCTTGTGGT
>JBDTTL010000175.1:0-9897 GCA_039930665.1 Acidobacteriota bacterium | reverse complement strand
AGAGTCCAGTGGCGCTCATCGGCGATCACCCCAACGACATTCGCGCGGCGAAGGCCAACGGCGTGCGTTCGGTCGCGGTGGGCACCGGCCTGATCGGCGCAGAGGAACTCGCGCGACATGCGCCCGACGTTCTGGTTCCGGACATGCGGACGTTGTCGATTGAGATGCTGCTCGGATAGACCTACCTTGCCAAACGGGGGTGCCAAACGGGGGTAAAGACCCCTTGACGATTGTGGTAGCATAGGGGTGCTTTCATGGATAGCTTCCTCGAAGCAAACCCCCACCAACGGAGTTGAAGACAATCACCGAATGAGTTTTACCGTATTCCTGGGCAACTTGCCCGCTTGGGTAACAGCGGACGATATCAAGGGCTGGCTGAGCGCCGAGAACTTGGTCGCGGACGCAATTAAAGTAATCCGCAATCCCGAAACGCAGGAGTCCAAGGGCTTCGCGTTTATCGATGCACCGAATGCCGAAGAAATGAATTCCATCATTCGGCGCTTCGACCGGGCTCCCTTGGAGGATCGCTTGCTGCGCGCTAATCCCGCACAGCCCCCCAAGCCGAAGGGTCAAACTGGTCCAGGCTCGGGTCCCGGTGGGCCGGGCGGACGTTCGAATGGCGGTTCCATCGCTACTGGTGGCCCGTCTGCTGGCGGACCGCAAGGGCAAGGCGCCATGGGCGACCGTCCTCCGCGCCGCGCGAGGAAACCGGCGGGCGGCGGTGGCAGCAGCATGCGACGGCAGAACTTAGCCGAAGGGCCGCAGAGCGCTTTCGCCGAAGAACTCGCCAAGGCTCTCTAGGCCCGCACGCTTCCGGCGCGCGCACCTACCGACGGCGAGCCCACGCTCTCCGTGTACCTTTGAAGCGCAGTTTCAGTGATATACTGATCCCCTAAAGAACAGCCAGCCGGCGCCGCACCTGGCAGGAAAGCGGCCCCGTCGGGGAGGCGAAGGTTCGTGATCGACCTGCTTATTATCCGCACCTTTTTTGTGGCCGTGCTGGCGTGCGCGGCTTTTTTCCTGCATCCTTTCAATCTTGAAGGCCCCGTGGCAGCCGTGGTGGGCGCGGCGGTCGGCGGGTGCGTGGTGATCTTCGAATATCGCATCCGGAAAGTCAGCCTCAAGAAGCTGATCGGCGCGGTGGCCGGCAGCATTCTGGGAATTCTGGGCGCGTACCTGATATCGCTGGTGCTGGATCATGCCGTTCCGAACAACACAACCACGGTTGCATTCATCGAAGTGGCGTTGCTCGCCTGGATGACCTACTGCGGGCTGGTGGTGGGCGCGGCTAAGGGCGACATGCTCAACCTGGCGGCGTTAGGCGGCCTCTTCGGCGGCGATGGCGGGTCTAAGCACTCTTTCAAAATTCTGGATACCAGCGTGATCATCGACGGCCGCATCGCCGATATTGTCGAGACCGGCTTCGTCGATGGGGCGCTGGTGATCCCGCAATTCGTGCTGCGCGAACTGCAACTGGTGGCCGATTCCTCGGATTCGATGAAGCGCAACCGCGGCCGGCGAGGCCTCGACGTGCTGCAACGCATCCAAAAAATGCCGCAGTTGACCATCCAGATCGTGGAAGAAGATTTTCCCAACGTGCGCGAAGTGGATATGAAGCTGATTGAGCTGGCCAAGGTCTACGCTTGCAAGATCGTCACCAACGATTTCAACCTGAATAAAGTCGCGCAACTGCACGGCGTCGAGGTGCTGAATATCAACGAGCTGGCTAACGCGCTGAAGCCCGTGGTACTGCCGGGCGAGGTGATGCGCGTCTTCATTCTCAAGGAAGGCAAAGAATACAACCAGGGCGTGGCGTATTTGGATGACGGCACGATGGTGGTGGTGGACAACGCGCGCAAAATGATTTCAAAGACCATCGACATCGCCGTCACCAGCGTGCTGCAGACCACCGCCGGCAAGATGATTTTTGGGCGTTTCGACGACCGCATTCATGCGGTCCACACGGCGGTGCAAACCGCGCTCCCGGCTAAGGATCAGAGCGCGCACGAAAAGGACCGTCCGCTGCGCGAGCAAATTCCTGTAACCGGAACGGGTTCGTAAGGCGTCCCACCGGGTACAATCGTACAAACCACCATGAAAGTCTCCGTCATTCTTCCGGCCGCAGGGTTGGGAACGCGCATGGGCCGCGAAAGAGCGGGCACCAGCCGCAAGCAGTTCATGCTGCTGGAGGGCGCTCCGATCCTGGTGCACACCACTCGCAAGTTCGCCCAATGCCCGTCGGTTTCTGAAATTGTGGTGGCCCTGCGCGGCGAAGATCTGGAGTGGGCGCGCGGCCTGATTCAGCAGCAGCATTTGACCAAGCCGGTGCGCTTCGTCGAAGGCGGGGATAGCCGCCAGCAATCGGTGGAAAATGCGCTGGCGTCGCTGAAGTCGGATACCGATTTCGTGGCGGTGCACGACGCGGTGCGTCCCTTCATCGATGCCGAGCTGGTGGAGCGCGTGATTGCGGAAGCCGCCCAAACCGGCGCGGCGATTGTGGGCATCGTGCCGATAGATACCGTCAAACGGGTTCACAAGAATAAGATCCGCGATACGCTGCCGCGCGAGAACCTGGTGCTGGCGCAGACACCGCAGGTGTTCCGCTTCGACCTGCTGAAGCGCGCCTTTGAAAGCGCCCGGCGCGATGGCTTCACCGGCACCGACGAAGCGAGTTTAGTGGAGCGGCTGGACGAAGTGGAAGTGAGCGTAGTGCAAGGCAGCGACCGCAACATCAAGATCACGCGGCCGACGGATATGGATCTCGCGCGCCTGTTTCTCGCGGAAGAAACGGAGCGGCGGAACGCATCGTGACGGCTCCAGAGTTTCGCACCGGCCTGGGCTGGGATGTGCACCGTATTGCGCCCGGGCGGCCTCTCATTCTGGGCGGCATTACGATTCCTTGCGATTTCGGACTCGAGGGGCACTCAGACGCCGATATTCTCCTGCACGCCGTTACCGACGCGCTGCTGGGGGCGGCCGCGCTCGGCGACATTGGCATGCACTTTCCGGACACCGATCCGCAGTGGAAGGGAGCGGCGAGCGCGAAGTTTCTGGAGCACGCCGTCGGACTGGTAAAGCAGGCGGGGTTTTCGCTGGTAAACGTTGACACCACGGTGATCCTGGAAAAACCAAAGCTTAAGAATTACCGCGACGCGATTCGCGAGTCATTGGCTGAATCGCTGGCGCTGCCGCTGGACCGCGTGTCGGTAAAGTTCAAGACCGCGGAAGGCGTCGGGCCGGTGGGCCAAGGGTTGTCGGCGGAAGCGCAGGCGATCGTGACGATGTCGCGCTGAGCGGCGTCAAACCGTCAGCACCAGCTTGCCCATGGTCTTGCGGCTTTCGAGATCGCGGTGGGCTTGCGCGGCGTCGGCCAGAGGATAGACGCGTTCGACCAGCAATCCCAGTTTCTTACTGAGAATCCAACCCAGCACGTCGCCGGAGCGCCACTTGATCTCATCCGGCGAAGCGTAATTGGCGAGCGTCGGGCGCGTAAGAAACAGCGATCCTTTGGCGTTCAGCAGCAACGGATCGAAGGCCTTCACAGGGCCGCTGGATTGCCCAAACAACGCCATCATGCCGCGCGGCTTGAGCGAATCGAGACTCTGCAGGAAGGTGGCCTCGCCGACGCCGTCGTAAACCACATCGACGCCTTTGCCATCGGTGAAGCGCTTCACTTCGGCTACCAGATCCTGTTCGCGATAGAGAATCACCTCGTCGGCACCGGCCTGGCGCGCGACCTCAGCTTTTTCGCGGGTTCCGGCGGTGCCGATCACGCGGCCGCCGCGGAGTTTGACCATCTGCGAGATCAAGCGGCCGGTCCCACCGGCGGCGGCATGAACCAGCGCGACGTGCCCGGGCTCAATGGGGAAAGTGGAATGCGTGAGATAGTGCGCGGTCATGCCTTGCAACATGGCCGCGGCGGCCTGGCGCAGGTCGAGGCCCGCGGGAACCTTCACCAGAACTTTCGCGGGAACGGCTGCGAATTCGGCATAGCTACCGCGCGACATGGCCCAGGCTACGCTGTCGCCCGCCTTGAATCCCGTGACATCGGGGCCGAGGGCTTCCACCGTGCCGGCGCCTTCCATGCCCAGCACCGCGGGCAGCGGAATCTTGTAGAGCCCGGAGCGGTGATAGGTATCGATAAAATTCACGCCGGACGCCGCGAGTTTCACCAGCACCTGGCCGGAGGCGAGCTCGGGCTTGGGAAAATCGGCGTAGCGCAAGGCGCCGGCGTCGCCCGGTTGTTCTATGAAAACGGCTTTCATATTCGAATCCCTCGCTTAGTATGCATTATGCGTTTAGTATGCACCATGGCCGCGAAAAGCAGCAGATAAAAGAGCGCGAATGGAAATAGTATGAGGCGCGCCAGAGCGGGCGCGGCAGCCGAACCGCTCAAGCCCAGGCGGACGCGCGCGAATGACGCCAGGTTGCGGGAGTGGCCCCAATCGAAATACAGGAAGCCGGCGAATTCATTGATGACGAAAACTTTCGCGGGGAGGCGTGCCACCAGCACCCACTTCCATTTCGTCATGATGGGTTCGCCCGAGCAGAGGATGCCGAGAGACGCGTATCGACGAGACGCGAGATCGCGGTAAAGGCGCCGGCGCTCGGCGGGTCCGGAGTAATCTTGCACGCGATAGACGCGGCCGCGGAAACCCACGGGCTCGGTCTGGTGGCAGGTTAGGAGATCGAGTTCCATGGTTTCGCCGTGGATCTGGTAGAGAAGCGGGATCAGCGTATCGAAAGCGCCGCGCGATCCGCTCTCGACCAGGAGCACGCGCGTGAAAGGTGGGATGTAGCGGCGGAAGAAATAGCGCAAGCCCTTATTTTACGGGATCGCGGGGCGGGTGCCGCGCAGGAGCATCAATTTCTTTTCGTTTACTTCGATTCCGTTTCCTTCAAATTCATTTTCGGAGCGCTCCTAGCCGGTTTCGTAACCCTTTCCAGCAAGGGATGGCGTTATGGTTTGCCACAACCACCACACTGGTAGCGGCGCCGGCGGGGTAGCTCGAGACTTCCACCGGCGCGGCCGGGTTGCCCAGTGGGAGGACCCGACTCTTACTTGGAATCAAGATGCGGTACGCGGCCCAGTCAGGACGGGAGCGCACGCGCGAAGTGCGGCAAAGAGTGAGGATCGAGCCGCGGCTGAAGTGGGACTGGCGCGCTGCTCCGCAAGGTCCTCTTGAAGTGCGCCCGGTGCGGGATACACTTGATCGGCCCGATGATTCGAATCCGACTAATATTTATTACCGTCGCTGCCGCGGCGACGCGGCCCGCCGCCGCCGGAGCCAGCAACCGCTATAATGCCTGCTTGCAGCTTTCCTTCATCGACTGGGCCGTCGTCGCCTTGTACTTCCTGTTTAACCTCGGGATCGGGCTGTATTACAAGTCGCGAGCGGGGAAGAATCTGGATGAGTTTTTTCTTTCCGGGCGCAACATTCCATGGTGGCTGGCGGGGACGTCGATGGTTGCCACCACGTTCGCCGCCGATACGCCGCTGGCGGTCACGGGCATGGTTGCCAAGGGCGGCATCGCGGGCAATTGGCTGTGGTGGAACATGGCGGCGAGCGGACTGCTGACAGTGTTCTTCTACGCGCGGCTGTGGCGGCGGTCGGGCGTGATGACCGACATCGAGTTCTCCGAAATTCGCTACGCCGGGAAGCCCGCTGCGTTCCTGCGCGGGTTCCGCGCGCTCTACCTGGCAATCCCCATCAACTGCATCGTACTCGGGTGGGTGAACAAGGCGATGGTGGATATCCTGACGCTGATCCTGGGCGTCACGAAACTGCAGGCGCTGATGATCGTGCTCGGCATGATCGCACTGACGTCGTCGATTTCAACGCTCTCCGGGTTGTGGGGCGTGCTGGTGACGGATGTGTTTCAGTTCGCGATCAAGATGGGAATGGTGATCGTGCTCGCGGTGTACGCGGTGAACGCAGTGGGCGGCATCGACGCGATGAAGACCAAGCTGACGGCGCTGGATGCGACGCGAGGCAGCCAGGGATCGGTTCTGAATTTCGTGCCCGACCTGAATTCCGCCTGGATGCCGCTGATTACTTTCTTCGTCTACATTTCGCTCAACTGGTGGGCCACGTGGTATCCGGGCGCGGAGCCGGGCGGCGGCGGTTACATCGCGCAACGCATGTTTTGCGCCAAGGACGAAAAGAATTCACTGCTGGCGACGTTGTGGTTCAACGTGGCGCATTACGCGATACGCCCGTGGCCGTGGATCCTGGTGGCGCTGGCCTCGCTGATCTTGTTCCCAGGATTGCAGGACCCGGAGACCGGCTACATCCGCGTGATGATCGCACACCTGCCGCCGTCGCTGCGGGGCTTGATGGTGGCGGCGTTCGCGGCGGCCTACATGTCCACCATCGCGACCCAGCTCAATTGGGGCGCAAGCTATCTGGTGAACGATTTCTACCGGCGTTTCCTGAAACCGCAGGAATCGCCGCGACATTATGTAAATGCCTCTAAAGTAGCCACTATAATCCTGACGATTATTTCGGCAGTGGTGACGTTTTATCTGGACTCGATCGCGGGTGCGTGGAAGATGCTGCTGGTCACGGGCGCGGGGACCGGCAGCGTGCTGTTGTTACGCTGGTACTGGTGGCGCGTCAATGCGTGGAGCGAAGTATCGGCGATGGTGGCGGCGTTCGTCACGTCCATTACGCTGCAGAGCGCGCTGCACATGGACTCGGATGACCCGCGCAGTTTCGCTTGGATCATGATTATCACGGTGAGCGTCACGACGGCAGCGTGGCTAACGGTGACGTTCCTTACGCCGGCCGAGCCGCGGGATGTACTGGTGACATTCTACCGGCGGACGCGGCCGTCGGCGGCAGGCTGGAAACCGATCGCAGCTTTGGCGCCCGAGATAAAACCAGTGAACGATCTGGGCGCCAACGCGGTGGATTGGATCGCAGGTCTGGTATTGATTTATGGCGTTTTGTTCGGCACTGGAAAATTGCTGCTGCACGAAACCGGGGTGGGCGCAGGGCTGCTCGCGTGCGGCTTCGCGGGAGGCGCAGTGATCTATTACGATTTGTCGCGGAGAGGCTGGAGTGCGGTTACTCAGTAGCCTGATTTTACTGGCGATGCTAGCGCAGGCCGGTCCGGTGGAGTTTGCGCAGGCCGAACTGGACTCGGCGATGGCCGAGCGCAAGCTCAAATGGAAAAATCAAGTGGAGCTGAACCTGGATGCGCCCGACACCTTTCGCATTGAGCCCTACTCGATAGGCGGAGCGCACATCACGGGCGGCGATCTGCGCGGGCTGATGTACGGGTTGCTGGAAGCGGCCGAGCAGATTCGCGTATCCGGGCGCTTCACCAAAACGCGGGGCGAGCCGGCGGCTTCGCTGCGCGGGGTTCGAATCGTGCTGACCGCCGAGCTGAAAAATGCATCCGAGGAATTCTGGAACTCGTACTTTGGGATGCTGGCGAGGAATCGTTTTAACCACATGCATGTGGTGTTTCGACGAATCGAAGCGCCCTACCGCTTGCCGCAATTCCTTTCGCGAGCAGCCGCAGAGCATGGAATCGATTTCACACTGGGAGTCGACGGCGATACCAGCGCGGAGGAACTGGCGCACATGCTGAATGTGTGTCCGTCGGTGCGCGGGATGGCGCTCGAAAGCTCCAGCGCGCAGGCGGCGGTATTTTCGGCATTGCGAGTGGCGGGCCGCAGGGTCACGCTCGATCTGGACGGCGCGACGGCCGAGCCTGGCGTGATGCAGGAGGCGCTGGCAAGCGGAGTGCAGGTGTTGCGTCCTGCTGCGGCGTGGCCGCCGAGTTTCGAAGTAGCGCCCCCCATCGATGTGGCGGACGCCAGCGCGCATCCTTTGTTCTACCAGATGATGGGACGCCAGAGTTACGATCCAAAGAGCAAGCCGCCGAAAGACTCTGAGACGACGGAAATCCGCGCGGCGCGCGAGGTGGGGTTATGGGTGGCGGCGGCGCAGCAATCGAACTTGGGCGGATCGGATTATGTGGCATCGGCCGCGGAAGCGATGCGCGACCATACGGAACACGTTGCGTCGGCAAGATTCACTCCGCACGACATCGCGGAGCGATTAGAGGAAGCCGCCGCGCAATTGGACCGCAGCGCGGACGCGGATCTGCGCTTGCTGGCCGCACTCGCGCGAGAGCAGGCGACGCAGCAGCGGGCTGCTGCAAATGTTCCTCGGCGGGTGAAGGGGGGAGCGCGGCCACCGGCGGCATCGGCAGCAATGTGGGCGCACACTCCGCCAGTGTCAGCTCCATCCGAGAAGCCATTGACTCTGACGCTCCGTATCGTCCAGCCGAAGGGAGTGAGCGCGGTGCGGCTGCACTACCGGCCGGCAGATCCGGCGGCGGCGACGCAGGTGCTCACTCTGGAGCCCAAAGCCGAGTTAAATTTCACCATTCCGGCGAGCGAGATCACAGGCAATTGGGACCTGCAATATTTTTTTGAGATTCTGCATGCCGACGGCAGCGGGTGGTTTGAACCGGACCCGCTGACGGCAACGCCCTACTGGGTGATACACATCATCGCTCCGCACGCGGGCCGGAACTAAGCAGCTTAGTAGAGGATGCGGGTGCGGATGGTGCCAGCGACCTGATCAAGGCGTTTGCGCAGCGCCAGCGAGACGGCGCGCTCGGGAGCTTCGATATCGATCACGACGTAACCGATCTTGGAATTGGTCTGCAGGAATTGGCCGGTGATGTTGATGCGCTTTTCCGATAACACAGAGTTCACCTCCGATAGCACGCCGGGCTGATTGCGGTGGATATGCAGCAGGCGGTGCTGCCCGGGATAGGCGGGCAGCGAGACTTCGGGAAAGTTGACGGCGCCGAGGGTTGAACCGTTATTGCTGTACTTGAGCAACTTGCTGGAAACTTCGAGACCGATATCGTGCTGGGCTTCCTCCGTGCTGCCGCCAATGTGGGGCGTGAGAATCACGTTGTCGCGGCCGCGTAGCGGAGAAATAAAAGTGTCGGTATTGCTTTTAGGTTCCTGTGGGAAAACATCGATGGCTGCGCCGCTCAAGCGCTTCGCATCCAGCGCCTGAACGAGCGCATCGATATCGACAACGTGGCCCCGTGAGGCGTTGATCAGGCCGGCGCCGGGCTTCATGTGCGCCAGTGCGGA
Source organism: Acidobacteriota bacterium (assembly GCA_039930665.1). GTDB lineage: Bacteria > Acidobacteriota > Terriglobia > Bryobacterales > Bryobacteraceae > Palsa-187. The sequence goes on along the minus strand of JBDTTL010000175.1, from coordinate 767 downwards.
GGCGTCGATCAGGTTGGTGGTCTGCGGAGTTTCAGGAACGTGCAGCGTGAGCACATCGGCGATTTCGAGCAGCGCTGCGAGCGACGGCATGGGGCGGGCGTTGCCGAGAGCCAGCTTCATTTCAATGTCGTAAAACACTACCTGCATGCCGAGGGATTCGGCCAGGACTCCGACTTGAGTGCCGATGTGGCCGTAACCGACGATGCCGAGGATCTTGCCGCGCGCTTCGCGCGAACCGGCGGCGGTCTTGATCCACTCGCCGCGATGGGCCGCGGCATGGCGCGCCGGAATCCCGCGCATCAGCAGCACAATTTCGGCGAGCACCAGCTCGGCCACGCTGCGAGTGTTGGAAAAGGGGGCGTTGAACACCGGGACGCCTCGGTCCTGTGCGGTGGCCAGGTCCACCTGATTTGTGCCGATGCAGAAACCTCCTACCGCAATGAGGTGCCGCGCGGATTCGAGCACGTTGTGGGTCAGTTGGGTGGCGGAGCGGATGCCAATGATAAACGCGTCGCGAACGGCGTCAATGAGCTGCGCCTCCGGGAGCGCCTTGGGGTGGAACTCGATGTTAGAGTAGCCATCCGAGCGAAATGCGTCCACGGCGCTGGCGTGAACACCTTCCAGCAGAACGACTTTCATCTTGTCTTTAGAAAAGGATGTCTCCGGCATGAGTGGGGGTCCAAACTACTAGAGTGTCACAAGTTAGCTGGATGGCACGAATGCCTTCAAAAAAGTCAATCGATTGAAATGAAATTTTCATTTGCATG
>JBDTTL010000174.1:0-9898 GCA_039930665.1 Acidobacteriota bacterium | reverse complement strand
GTTCGCTTAAAACGAGCTGCCGCAGAAAAGTAGGATTCTGACACGGGCTGCTAGCCCCAGACCCCAAAATTTATCTCTATTCCGGAACAAATTTATGGTATACTGTCCTTTCATGTTACACGTCCCAAACAGCTCGTTTCGATTTAGCTACTGGTGGTACTTTACCGTCTGAATCGCGACGAGTGGGATGGAGCAGTAAGATTTACAAAGCGACCCACTCGATGAGAGTGGGTTTTTTGATTTTTAGGGAGACTCCCCATGATATTTAGAAAGGGCTGGAGACCGCGATGATCATTTCGATGAGACTGCATGCGACGAAAGAGGAGATCGACAATGCCAGGGAGCGCATCGAGGAGTTCGGCTACAAGGTCCATTCCATCGCCGGCGAGGAGCGCGTCGTGATCGGCGCGGTGGGCCAAGGCGACGTGACCGCTTGCCTGGAATCGCTCGAAGCCATGCCGGGAGTCGAGCGCGCCGTGCGCATTTCCGCGCCCTACAAATTCGTAAGCCGCGAATTCCGTCCGGAGAAAACACAGATCAAGGTGCGCGACGTGGTGTTCGGCGGCGATGAGTTCATCGTGATGGCAGGCCCCTGCTCGGTGGAGAGTGAAAAACAGATTCTCGAATCGGCGGAGTTGGTCGCCAAGCACGGCGCCAAGCTCCTGCGCGGCGGCGCGTTCAAGCCGCGGACTTCGCCTTATGACTTCCAGGGCCTCGAACTGGAAGGCCTCAAGCTTCTGGATAAAGCCCGCCGCGTTACCGGCCTCGGCATCATCACCGAGGTGATGAGCGACCGTGACGTCGATATGGTGGCTGAGTACGCCGATATCCTCCAGATCGGGGCACGCAACATGCAGAACTTTTCGCTACTGAAGACGCTGGGCAAATGCGGCAGGCCGATTCTGCTGAAGCGCGGCTTAAGCTCCACCATTAAGGAGCTGCTGATGTCAGCCGAATACATCGTGGCCCATGGCAACCCCGATGTCATGCTGTGCGAGCGTGGCATCCGCACCTTCGAAACCGTTACTCGCAACACCTGCGACATCGTCGCCGTCGCGGTGCTGAACGAGATGACGCACCTGCCCGTAATCCTCGATCCCAGCCATGCCACCGGCAAACGCAGCCTGGTGCCGCCGCTGGCGCGCGCCGCGGTCGCGATCGGAGCGGACGGCCTGATCGTGGAAGTGCATCCGCAGCCGGAAAAAGCCATTAGCGACGGCGCGCAATCGCTCGATCCCAAGCAGTGGGCCAAGATGATGCAGGACCTGCAACCGTACATCGCGCTATGGAAGCAATCGCGCGTCCGCGAAGCAGTTGCCGTCTAGGCTCAGCAGAGTGCGATTTCGCTTTCGGCCGTGGCAGCTCGCGCTGGTGATGGTGGCCTTGTCCCTGGCTGCGGTCGCGTTAATAGCTTGGTGGCGCATTTCCACGCGCTACGACGCCGCGCGTCTGCTCTCTGTGCTGCCGGCGGATGGAGCTACGCTGCTCTATATTGACGCCGAACAGTTGCGCCGCGGCAGAGTACTGGCGTTGCTGGCCGGATCGAAGGCTGCCGAAGAACCGGAATATCGCAAGTTCGTTGACGAGAGCGGCTTCGATTACCGTACCGACCTCGACGCTGTGGCCGCCTCGTTTGCAGATAATCGCGTTTATGCCGCGCTGCGGGGCCGCTTCCGCTGGAAGCAGTTGACGGCGTACGCGGAAGGCCAAGGCGGGGAATGCCATTCCTCGCTCTGCACCATGCGCGGCAGCACCCCGGAGCGCAACATATCGTTCTATCCGCTGCAATCCGACGTGCTCGCGCTGGCTGTATCCATTGATCCGCGAGCCGTTGTCAATGTCGGTCCCGGAGGCAAGATGAACATACCGGCGCCGCACGACCCGGTTTGGATCTCCGTGCCCGCAGCCGTCTTCAATCGCCTGGACTCCTTCCCGGACGGCACGCGCGCGTTTTTCAGTCCTCTGACGCATGCCGAAAAAGTTATCTTCGCAGCGGGGCCGCAGGGCGATCGACTGCAGCTTCGTCTGGAGGTGTCCTGCGCCACTCCGGAGGCCGCGGCCGAACTGGTTAAGCAATTGTCTGGCGCGACTGGCTTGCTCAAGAGCATGATCGAGCGTGCGCACATGACACCTAACCCACGCGATTTAAGCGGCGTGCTGGTAGCCGGAACTTTTGAACAAAGGCAGAAGACTGTCATCGGCACTTGGCCCATCGAGAGGGGCTTCGTCGAAGGACTGGCCTCCGGCCAGTTACAATAGAAACCCATGGAAGCCCGCGTTCTTGCATTTGTTCTGGCCGGCGGCAAAGGCACCCGGCTGTTTCCCCTGACGAAGGAACGCGCCAAACCCGGCGTCCCCTTCGGAGGCCGCTACCGTATCGTCGACTTCGTGCTCAGCAACTTGATTAACTCGGGGATCTATTCGGTCTATGTTTTGATCCAGTTCAAGAGCCAGTCCCTGTTGCAGCACCTGCGCGACGGCTGGGAGGTGAGCGGCCTGCTGCGCCAGCACTTCATCATCCCGGTTCCGGCACAGATGCGCTCGCATGACGAGATGTGGTATCGCGGCACTGCCGACGCCATTCATCAGAACATCAATCTGATCGAACAGGCTGACCCTCACTATGTCATCATCTTCGGCGCCGATCACATCTACCGCATGAATATCCGCGCCATGCTGGAATACCATATCCAGAAGCGCTCGGCAGCGACCATCGCCGCCATCCCGGTGGAAAAGGAATTCGCCGCCGAGTTCGGCGTTATCGAGGCCAAACGCGATGGCCGCGTCGTTGCTTTCCACGAAAAACGCGCCGACGCGCCCACGCTTCCCGGAGATCCCGATCGGGTCTACGCCTCCATGGGCAATTACATTTTCTCCACTGATCTGCTGATGCGCGAGCTCTACGCCGACGCCGCGAATCCGGCCAGCTCCCACGATTTCGGGCGCGATATTCTGCCCGGTCTCATCGGGCGCGCCGAAATGTACGCTTACGATTTCCAAACCAATCACATTCCCGGCGATCCGCTAAACCAGGAACCCTACTGGCGCGACGTCGGTACCATTGAGGCGTATTACGAAGCCAGCATGGATCTGCGTTCGCCCACGCCGGCTTTGAACCTGTACAACCGCCAATGGCCGCTGCGCACCGCCGGTTACTTCGACGCCCCGGCGAAGTTCATCTTCGATGAAGGCGGGCATGCCGGCCAGGCTACCGATTCCATCGTCTCCGGCGGCGCCATTCTCTCCGGCGGCACGGTGCGGAATTCGGTGATCGGCCGCGGCGTGCGCGTGCTCTCCGGAGCACTGGTGGAGGATTCGATCGTGTTCGATAACTGCGTCATCGGCCGCCGCTCGCGAGTGCGCCGGGCGATTCTAGACAAGAACGTGCACGTTCCCGAGGATGCCTCCATCGGCTACAATCCGGGGCAGGACCGCCTACTCTATCACACTACCGAAAGCGGCATTGTGGTGGTAGAAGGCCACCACTCCACGATCGACGTCGCGACCATGCTGGTGTAGCGCCCCGTTGAAGCCCAACAGATTTAATATTTTTCCTGATCGGACGCAACCTTTGGGCGTGTTCTCCCTCTAAGCGGTCAACGGGTGTCCGTTGACACGTCCATGTCCAAAATGTGGGTGCGTTCACATGCGACGCTCCAACTGCCTTCCTTGGGAACGATTTTTCCGGGTTTCAACGGCCCGATGCTATGTGTGTTCCCACCATTTTTCAACCGCAGACAGCCAAACCCAAGGCCGTCTGGCTGATCGGGTGGTCAATGCACTTGTTGGGCTCAGCTTATTAAGGCCCCGCGGGCTAAAGCCAAAACGTTTTAGGCGCGCCGCTTCGGATTGTCCGGCACGATCCGGCGCGAGAGATAGTCATTCAGCCGATCGTGCGCCCTCATCATCTCGGGGACATTTCGCGAGAGGCGTTATGAATGCGCTGAGCGCCGTCAGGCTGGGGTAAGCCACTGGGTATTTCGGTTGTAACGGCATCGAAAGCTGCTAAAGCCTCCCTGGCGCGTTCTTCCGCCGCCAGAAACTCCTGGTGGAGGATAGCGCGGAATTCATGATCCGACATGGACGGATTACGCTTGGCTTCGCGCTCTCCAGAGCATTTCAGGCACACGGGGAGATCGTTCTCGTAAAGACGAGTTTCGGCTTTGCAGTACGCGCAGCGGTCCATTTCCAATTACCGGAAGTCTTAACCCTGTGCTTCTGTAGTACTGTTGTCAACGCTCGATAGGTATAAATAAAGTGCAAAATTTGCCGATGCCCAAACGGTTCTCCGGCCGATGGCTTGAGGGAGGCCACGGCAGTGTCTGAAGCAATGGAACCTTCGAGCGTCTAGAGAAACTCAATGGTACGATGGACTCGAAGATGGCTAAGCGGTCCTGTTTGGAGGGACCCACTACAGCACTAGCCACCTTGTCCGTAAGCCATTGAAGGGCCCTTAGCACAGCGGTTAGTGCAGCGGACTCATAATCCGTTGGTCGATGGTTCGAATCCATCAGGGCCCACCAACCATTTCAAGCGTTTGCTTTTCAATTTAGTGGCGCTTGTTTTGCATTGACAGCCACGGTGACAGCCATCGGGTCTAGAATCGCATCCATTGCAATCGCGACGGCCTGCCGTTGTTCCTCGACAAAATGGGTATAGCGGTTCAGCATGGAGAGGTTCTCCCATCCCAATGCCGCTTGGATGGCGCGTGGATGAACACCTTGGATCGCGAGAAGGGTCGCAGCGGTATGCCGCAAGTCATGGAAGCGGTGATGCCCAATTCCAGCCTTCTTCAACAAGTTTTGAAACCGATGCGTAATCGTTGGGGCATCGGACGGATTCCCAAACCGTGTCACGAAAACGAGATCATCTACGCCGATTCGCGCTCCCTCGCACGACAGAATCGGAGTTTTCCAAGCGCTGCCGGCCAACACCCGCTCTCGAGATTGCAGTGCTCGATGTTCGGCCAACGCGCTAAGCGTCCGTTTCGGAACCGCAATCGTTCTGCGGCCCTGCCTAGTCTTCGGTTCCACCAAGTGGAAGCCGGGAATCTCGCCATTCGCGGTTCGCTTTTGAATTTCAGAAGTGGGGCCTTTCCCGCGATCCTTTCGCGGCTTGAGGCGTTGTAGAGCATACCGAATCCTCAGGGTGCCTGCTTCGAAGTCGACGTCGCTCCAGCGCAGACCGAGAGCCTCTCCTTGACGGAGCCCCTAAAGCCGGCCAACGTTAAGGTGACACCTGATGGTGTGGTGAAGTTGCTGCTGCGCTTCGACGTGGATTTGGGGCCGGACGTGTCGCTCGGTTCCGGTTTGGGAGTCGCCGCTATCCTTTCGCCCGACGGTACCCGGATGGCGTACGTGTCGCAGGGAAAACTCTTCACTCGGAAGCTCGATCAGCCCAAAGCCACGGAACTGGCGGGCACGGAAGGAGCCTTCTCTCCTTTCTTCTCGCCGGATGGGAAGTGGATTGCGTTTTTCACGGTCAGCAACCTGAAGAAACTTTCCGTGGATGGCGTCGCACCGGTAATCTTGGGCGCTACTCCAAATGCATTCAGCGGCAGTTGGGGCGAGGACGGCAACATCATCGCGTCTCTCAATAACCTCGGTGGCTTGTCGCGGATTCCGTCGGGCGGTGGCGCGCCCACACCCGTGACGGAATTGGCTCCCGGAGAGCTCACTCACCTTTGGCCGCAAGTCCTGCCCGGCGGCAAGGCGGTGCTGTTCACGTCAAGATCGTCGCATGGGGACAATATCGAAGTCGTGTCCTTGAAAGATCACCACAGGAAAACGCTGTACCGAGGCGGCACCTTTGGTCGGTATTTGGCTACATCGAAGGGGACTGGGCATCTGGTGTACATGAACAACGGGACGCTGTTTGCAATGGGCTTCAGCCTGAATTCCTTGGAGGTGCGCGGAGCGCCAGTGCCCGTGCTGGAACAGGTCGCCAACTTCGGGGCTGGCCGGTATGCGCAAATTGATTTTGCGGGGGCGCCCTCTGTGCCGGGAATGCTAATGTATCGGAGCAGCGCCGCAGAGGTAACCGGACAGGTTACCGTGCGATGGCTGGACAGTCAGGGCAAGACTCAACCGCTGCTGGCAAAACCCGGCGACTATGCTCGCCTACGCTTTTCGCCGGATGGTCAACGCCTGGCAATGGAAATTCCAGAGGGATCGAGCCGGGACATCTGGATTTATGAGCGGGAGCGGGACACCGCGACGCGTCTGACTTTCGACGCTGGAAGAGATTCGATGGGTTCTGTTTGGACGCTCCGGCGCCGACGCGTTTGCACCAGAGCCTTTTGGACGATGCTCGACCACTGGAATGCTCACCATAGAGCCTTGTAGTTTATCTTTCAAAAGCGTTAGGAGAAGGCGGACCTAACGGTTTCTAAAAGTGCTCGAACGCCTCTATTTGCAGGCCTCCTAACGCTCCTAACGCTTTTTTCGGGAGTCCGGGGGGCAAAGGCAATCGGCGACCCATTTCCCTTTTTATGGACCCGACAAAACCCGGAAGAGATGCTTCCATCCGGGCAACTGAAGTGTGCCCTTGCCCGCTGGGTGCGATTTGCAATCGAATCGACGTCATCGGGGACTTGCGGCGGATCGATGGGCCTGTTCGCCGGTGCTGGGAGGAAGCGAGCGCAGCGGCGTATACTACCTGTCATGCGCCGACTACTTATCATCGTGACCGCATCCATTGCGATGGCTCAATCCCCTGTCGGCCCGCAAGGCAGCACGTTTGAAGGACAGCCTGCGGTCACGCTATCGAATGACCGGCTGCAGATGACCGTGATGGTGCAAGGCAGTTCGATCGCCAGCCTGGTCATGACGGACGATGCACAAAAGCTGAGTCCCTATTGGAATCCGGCGCACCTGGCGCGAGAGGTGGGACGTACGGTTCCGGCCACAGGATCCTTGGGCCATTTCGTGTGCGTCGACGGTTTTGGACCGGCATCTCCGGAAGAGCGTGCAGCGGGCCTCCCCATGCACGGCGAAGCGCACGTGACAACATTCCAGGTGACCGCCACCAAGGAGACCGGCGGCAGTTCTTTGACCTTGACCGCCAAACTGCCAATCGTGCAGGAAGTCTTCACGCGGAGTTTCCGTATGGTGGCGGGCGAAAACGTGGTGTATGTCGACAGCCAGTTGGAGAACTTAATGGGTTTTGATCGCCCCGTCAATTGGGCAGAGCACGCGACCGTCGCTGCGCCATTTCTAGAACCTAACGTTACTACAGTAGAAGTCTCCGGTTCGCGCTCGCAAACCCGACCGTACACGGAGAGTTCACCACAGGCAAAAGCACAGAATCCGACTCAACGCCGGCTGACTTCCGGGCAGGACTTCACGTGGCCCATGGCTCCAGGCCTGGATGGGAAGACGATTGACATTCGCAGGACCCCAGAGCACCCGCACTATCTGGATCACACCGCTACTCTGCTCGATCCCTCCCGGAGGCTGGAATGGGTGGCGTCGTTCAATTCGAACAAACGGGTCATACTTGGTTACGTCTTCAAACGTGAGGACTACCCGTGGGTCCAGTATTGGGGCAGCTACCCGGCAGATACCCAGGTTGTGCGCGGCATGGAATTCGGCACACAACCGTATGACCTGCCGCGGCGCGAGACTATCACGGATGGCCCGATGTTCGGCACGCCCGTATACCGGTGGCTTCCGGCGAAATCCAAAATCGAATCCCACTTCCTGCTGTTCTACGCGCGCGTGCCGGAGGGATTCCAACATGTGGACGATGTAAGGCTGGAAAATGGGCGCATCGTGATTGAGGATCGGCGCGCGCAACGACAGCTCACGCTGGAAGCGTCGCGAGGGTTATAGAGACGATCGATTCGACCGGCAGCGTGGCGCGACCACAAGAGATTTCACTGCGGAAAACCATTCTGCGGCGGGCCGCAGTCGTTTCCTACAACACCGTATTTGGTCAGTGCCAAGTGGGCGAGGAACGAGGATCTGGGTTTTGGAACCCGGATTGATCCGCGTGCGCTCGTTCCGGACGGTCGCTAATTCCGCGCCGCCGGCCCCATGGCGATGAACTCGAGGGTGGCGCCTTCAGGCCCTGTTCCGTCGTAGTGCATCTGGTTCGGGATATCGTGGACGACTCCGCCCGGCCCCACGGTAACGGTGTTATTTTTATCGAATTTCGGGCCCGTGCCAATCAGGAAGGTTCCCGCTAGGACGGTGATGAAGCGCTCATTCGGATGAGAGTGAGGCTGACTCCACACGTTGGGACCCCGTTTGGTGACTTGCACGTACAAACCGGCTTTTGAAGGATCGCCAAACAGAATCGCCGTTTTGTCCGTGGCTCCCGAACGGCCTTCCCATTTAAACTGATCGGGCAGTCTGAAATCTCTTGCATTGCGGTCGATGGTAACGGCGTCGGCGCCGTATATGACCATTACGTTTCCCCCCTGAGGAAGAACCAGACCAGCTTGCTCGTTCGTCCTTTGCGCCCGATGCGAAAGAACGGCCAGAGCCAGGATTCCCAATATAGGCGCCGTCCACCGAAGACTGCGATTACCCAGTTTGAACATGTTCACGAGAATCTCCTTTCGTCGGCAGTGTATCATTCGCGGCGTATTACCGCGAGCTGGGCTCTGCCTCACGGCGAGGACCCTCAAAGGCGTATTCAAGCGAGTGCGAGTCGCCCCCGGGCGGCTGCAGGATTACCAGGACTTTGTGAAAAGCGAGATTCTGCCAATTTACAAGAAGGCGAATGACGGCTACACGGTGACGCGCCGCGGCCTCGGCGCTAACAGCAGCGATGTGACGGCTATCTCGTGGCTGAACAAGATGGCGGACATCGACGCAGGAAGCCCCATCACCCGTGCGTTGGGGCCGACTGGAGCGGCCAAGTTGCTCGCAAAGACGGCTGGTATGGCCACGTTGGTCGAGCAGGTGGTCCGGCGCAAGGTTCCGGAATTGAGTTACTGAAACTAGTGTCTGGGGTCCGGGCCAAATAGCTCTCGCCCCAGCTCGCCCGATCGAAACCAAAACTCTCTAATAGCGGGGTCGCGATGCAAGAGTGGGTCGCGCGCCCGGTACACTTCGCCCATTCCGCCCGAGCCGATGGACGCAAGAATTTTCGTAAGGCCCGAGGCGTGTGCCGGCGGACAGTGGCATATGTTTCTGCCGATTCTATCCCACTTGGATCCGCTCTGGAGCGGATAGGTCCTGGATTACGGGCTAACAAGAAACAATGCGAACGCCCGGATATTTTTGGACGGGTTAGGTCAGTAAACACAATCGAAAATTCCAAAGTAGTTGGTCTCTTCCCTGTGTCCAGAACAGGCATTTAGTCCGTCACGTCGAACTCGACATCGGATTCTCTACGGGTTACTCAGCACAGGCCGCGTCGCTGTGATGTAGTATTCCGTTTCGCCGAAGCAGTTGCCCGGAACCCCGCGATGCTGCTCGTAGCTGAGCACCACGTGCTGGCCCGCTGATCGCATCAACTGCGTGGCGACGCTACGGAGAGCGCGACTCTAAGCTGGTCATAGCTTCTAAAGCCTCAGGCCGTGACCGAGTAGCGGCGTAGTCCGTCTGCTTCCTTTGTGGAGATCACCGGGAGACGCATCTTCTAGCCCGCGCATCATCTTGTCCCATACACCCGCCTGCAGCGGGCCGCTCCGCTGAAACAGTTCGTAGCTTCCCAAGCGTTGTTCCCGATTGTCGCCCCCGCGCAACCGCGTCCTCTGGATCGGCACCTTCTGGCCGTCCACCACGCAATAGCCATCTTCTTTGCCCCAGCGATGGGCACGGCGATGCTCATGTTGTTGGTGGCGTTCGCCAGCCAGCGACTTCACTTCTTCGTCCATCACCAGGTGCATCAGTTCTGATATGGAGCGACCTGTCAAGCCCTGAGGTTTGACATTTTGAAGTGACCG
>JBDTTL010000173.1:0-10026 GCA_039930665.1 Acidobacteriota bacterium | reverse complement strand
CGCCAGGATGATTTAGATCAGCGCTTGCTCCGGATCGAAGCTGCAGTGGAACTCGTCGGCGGCCCGCTGCCCGGCCCGGCCTTGGAGCCACCGCCGCTGCCGCAAACTCCTCCCCCTCTCCCGCGGATGCCGCCGCCAGTGCCGCAAGGGATCGCATGGAACTCGTCGGACGTGGGAACTGAGACGCGACCTGCCCTCGAGACCGCCTTCGGACTCGGCTGGCTCAACCGCGTGGCCGTGGTGACTCTCATCTTCGGAGTCGGCTTTCTTTTCAAGTACGCGGTCGATAGCCAGTGGATTGGTCCCGGGATGCGTGTCGCTCTGGGCATAGCCGCAGCCACACTGTCGCTCTTTCTAGGCGAATGGATTTCCCTGCGCGGTCAAAGAACTTTTGCCCGAGGGTTGACGGGACTTGGTTTGGCGCTGCTGTATCTATCGTTCTACGCGGGCTTCGGGTTCTATCACTTGCTGCCGCAGGGCACAGCGTTCCTACTCATGTGTTTGACTACCGCCGGTGCCGCAGCATTGGCGCTGCATTACGATTCGCAGGCCGTAGCACTGCTGGGTCTCGCCGGGGGTTACCTCACGCCCCTGCTGCTCTCGACCGGCGAAAATCACATGTGGGTCCTGGCGGGCTACACTTCCATGCTGAATCTGGGAGCGATCGCAATCGCCTACGTGAAACGATGGCCAGCGCTGGAGTATCTCGCTTGGCCGGCCACGGCGTTCCTGTTCCTGGGCTGGAGCTCGCAGTGGCTCGACGACGAAAGCCGGCTCGCGGCCTGGGGCTGGCTCTCCTTCAGCTTCGCGCTGTTTTTCGCGGCGACTGTGGTGGGATCACGGCTCTGGTTGCTGGCGCTCAACAGCGGAGCTTACTTCGCCGGAACCTACTTCTTGCTGGATCACCGGTATCACAGTTCCATGGGCGCCTTCGCTGTCGCTCTGGCACTCCCGCACGCGTTTCTCGCGAAAGCGGTTTGGAACCACGAGCGCCGCCTGAGTGAATTATCGGCTGTGATCGCGATGGTCTTGCTGACGCTCGCGATCCCCATCCAGTTCGCCGGCTTCCGCATTACGATGCTGTGGGCGCTCGAGGCGGCGGCGCTGACATGGCTAGGTGCACGCTTCCACCAATCTCGACTTCAGGCAGGAGCGTTCTTACTATTCGGACTCGTATTCATTCGGCTCTTCACTGTGGACGCCGGCATATATTCGTTTCGGCAATCCTACACGGCTTTCGCCAACCAGCGTTTTCTGACGTTCGCCGTCCCTGCCGCGAGCCTGTGGATCGCCTCTCGATTTGCGCAGACTCGTGAATTCCAAACCGTGGCTTACGGCGCGGGCCACTTGGTTCTGTTGTGGGCATTAGGAATGGAAATCGTCGGATGGGCGCGCCACACGAGCGATCCATCGGACGTGTCGAACGTGGAGTCGACCGGCATTTCGATTTTGATGGCGGTATACGCTTCGGCGCTTGTGGCGACTGGCGTCGCCCTGCGCTCTGCTCTAAGCCGCATGCTGGGTCTGGGACTGTTTGCGCTGGTGATCGTGAAATTGTATCTGCTGGATGTGTGGTCGCTCAGCCGCGGCTTCCGCATCACCGCGTTCCTTGCGCTCGGCGGCATGTTACTGCTGGTATCGTATCTATATTCCCGTTTCAAACCGGCACTCGAGAAGCTTTGGAAGCCCGAAACGACTGAAAAGGAAGCGCTACCGGAAGACCAGGCCGCCGGAGAGCATTCGTCCACCTAAACGCATGGCGCGACATTTTACCTTGACCGAGGCCGAGCGACTGCTGCCCGAGGTGGACCGCGCTCTGCGTGACGCTCTGTTCCACAAGGCCGAATACCAATCCGCCGAGGAAGCGCTGAACGCCAGCATGCAGCGCATCCGCATGGCGGGAGGCTCGCGCGTGAATCCCGGTCCGATCCTGACGACGCGCGCCCGCCGCGACGCCAGCGCCGGAGCACTGCGGGAGATTTTTGAGCGGATCGAACAGATAGGCGTTTTGATCAAGGATCTGGACATTGGCCTGATCGACTTCCTTACTCGCTATCAGGGACGCGAGGTGTGCCTATGCTGGAAACTGGGCGAAGAACGCATCCACTTCTGGCATGGGACGGAGGAAGGTTACGCCGGGCGCAAACCCATCGACGACGAGTTCCTGGAGAACCACCGTGGGGATGCCGTCGTCTAGGTGAATTACCTGATTTTTGAGGCAACGGAACCCCTTAACTCCAGACTGGTCCATACGGTCTAGTACGAAATATTTTTCAAAACAGGACTATTGGCTGATTACTTCATCCAACGTCCATCTTTATATTCAGTTCATGCGAGCAATCCTGATCTGTCCCAGCGAGAATCTTCGAAACGAGTTCGAGCAAGCGATTGCTCCGCATTGGATGTTGCAGATTTCGCGGACCCTAGACGACTATCCCTCGGGGCAGGACCTCAGCAGGGTGGTTCGGGCGTGGGGGCCTGAAATCGTATTTCTAAGCATCGAGAACCTGCAAAAAGCTGAGTCCATCGCTCGCCTGTTGGAGTCCGAATTCCCTTCCATCCAGCGGGTGGCCATCCACTCTTCACAGGACGTGACCGTGCTTCGCAGCGTTCTACAGTTGCGCATGACCCAGCTTCTGTCTTCGCCGTTTGAAAGTGCGGAAGTGGGACAAGTTTTCGATCAACTCGAGCGCGATCTTGAAGTTCGTCCGGTGGTGATCGAGTCCACCGACCGTTTCTTCGCGTTTATACCCGCTAAAGCCGGGGTCGGCGCCTCGACCATCGCCGTCAACACCACTTGGGCCTTCAGTCAGATGGAGAACCCCAGCGTATTACTGGCCGATTTCGACATGGCCTCGGGAGTGATCGAGTTCATGTTTAATACCTCCCATGATCGCAATCTTGCGGATGCAACCGCCCATGGCAAGCCACTCGATGACGATGCTTGGCGCAGCCTCATCAAAACGGTAGGCAACACCGACCTGCTCCTGTCGGGCGCCCCGCGTGTCGGGGAGGGGATTCCAAGAATACAGGTCTCGCAACTGATTGAGTTTGCCCGCCGCAATTACCACGTCGTGAGCGCCGACCTTCCCGATACCTTCGATGAGACCACGCTCGCTGTGTTGCAGGACGCCAATAAGATCATGCTGGTGACGACGCCGGAACTGCCCGCGCTGCGCCTGGCACACCTGAAAGTGTCGCTCCTGCGGAAGCTGGATCTGCTCGACAAAGTCTCGCTGGTGTTAAACCGGGTATCTGGCAAGATGCCGCTTTCACTCGCCGAAATTGAGAAGACTGTCGGACTGCCCATATTTGTAACGTTCCCGTGCGACTACGCTGACGTAACCGCGTCCGTTCGCGCGGGCCGGCCAGCGCCGAAGCTCGCCAGCAGCGTCCAAAAGTTAGCCAAATTGCTCCTTGATCGGAAGACAGCGGCTGCCAAGCCGCGCCGCTTTGTCGAGCGCTTTGGACTGGTTCCGGTGCGCTACGGTTACCGCTAGCCTCAAATCAGGATGGACTTCAGGAGATTGCCTTGATCACAGCAACACAGCGCCGGCAGAGCAATCGGAAGCGCACCGATCCCAGCGTCGTCAGGGTCCGCTTAAAGGATCAGACGGGCAACGCGCGTTGGGCCACCGCCTACCTTCGCGACCTGACCGACGAAGGCGTCGGCCTTTCGCTCATGACGCCACTGCAGATTGGCTCGATGGTCGTGATACGCGGCACCTTCGGCGACGGCCGGACCGACGTCCAATTGCAGGCCGACGTGAAGTGGTGCACGGAGGAAGCCGGAGGCGTTTATCAAGTTGGGTTGGAACTGATCAGCGGCCAATCAGGCCACGCCAAAAGCGAATGGCGGGAGGCGGAGCCGCCGCCGCGGGAGAGCGCGCCGTACTCCGGGGATCCTGAGTTACTGGATTGTTATGAAATCATGCAACTGAGCCCGAAGGCCACGGCGGATACCGTTCATCGGGTCCATCGGATTCTGGCTCAGCGCTATCATCCGGATACGCCGGACACCGGGAATTCGGAAATGTTCATCCGGGTCACGGCCGCAGCGAAGATCCTGAGCGATCCCGAGCAGCGCGCGAAGTATGACGCCCATTATAATGCCAAGAGGCAACTGCAGTGGAAGATCTTTGATCAGGCTGAGGCGTCGCTGGGACCCGAAGCCGAAAGAGCGAAGCGGAAAGGCATTCTCGGCCTGCTCTATGCCAAGGCCGCGCACGACATAGAACGCGCCTTCATGACCGCTATCGACTTCGAGGACATTCTCGGTTGCCCTCGTGAGCATCTGCAAGCCGCTCTCTGGTATTTGAAGGGTAAGGGCTTTATCCAACGCAGCGACAACGGACGCTTCTCCATTACCGTTGCAGGCTTCGATGAGATGGAGTCGCAATCCTTCACGCCTGAGCCCAGCCGCCAAAAACTGATAGAACAGGGAAAGGCTCGGGTGGCGTAAGGCCTTCGCGCCGAGTAGTTTCGGTGCTCGCAAACCTTTGAACCATCGCCGGCCCGCGCATATTGGGCCAGGCCGATTGTTGGGTCCTGCCAAAATATCAATAGCCTGCGCCCATACACTATCCGCGACTGAGCGTGGGCGCGATAAAATGTCAGTACCATGAAATACCCCGCCGCTATAGTCGTCGCGCTGGTTGCATTCGCCGCAAGTGGAGCAGGCGAGACCGCCGCCGTTACCCCCACCATGGCCGAAGTCGACGCGATGTATCCCGACATCGAGTCCTTTTACATCGATCTGCACCGCAACCCGGAATTGGCATTCCAGGAGGTGCGGACTTCGGGCAAACTCGCCGAGTTTACGAAAGCGTTGGGCTATGAGGTCACCACCGGCGTAGGCAAGACCGGCATCGTAGCAGTGATGAAAAATGGACCTGGCCCCACGGTTATGTTACGGACCGAGCTCGACGCGCTGCCGGTGGAAGAGAAAACCGGACTCCCCTTCGCCAGCAAAGTCATCGGCAAGGCCGCCAGCGGCCAAACCACGCCGGTGATGCATGCCTGCGGCCACGATATCCATATGTCCGCGTGGGCCGGCACCGCGCGCTGGATGGCCGAGCACAAGGATCGCTGGCACGGCACTCTGCTTCTGGTGGGCCAGCCCGCGGAAGAAAGCGGCTCCGGTGGCGCGTCCGCCATGTTGAAGGACGGCCTGTTCACGCGCTTTCCGCGCCCGGATTTTGCGCTCTCGCTCCACGACGACGACACCATGCCGGCAGGAACCATCGGCTATCATCCGGGACCGTTCCGTTCGATGGCGGATGGAGTCACAATCGTGGTGCACGGCCGCGGTGGCCATGCCGCGATGCCCATGAACACAGTGGATCCCATTGTGCTGGCCGCGCGCATCGTATTGGCGCTGCAGACCATTGTTTCGCGCGAAAACAATCCGACCGATCCGGTGGTGATCACCGTGGGATCGATTCACGGCGGGACCACCGGCAATGTCATTCCAGCTGAAGTGCGGCTGCAACTCTCGGTGCGGACTTACACCCTTGAAGTCCGGCGCAAGACGCTCGCCGCCATCCGCCGCATTGCCAAGGGTGAGGCTATCGCTGCGGGAGCGCCGCTGGAGCCGGAGGTCATTTCACGCGGCGACGAACCCGCTGAGTCGGTGGTCTACAACGATCCCGCGCTGGTCGCGCGATTAGCGTCGGCCCTCAAGGCCGGACTCGGCGACAAGAGTGTAGTCGCGATGCCCGTGAAGATGACCTCGGAAGATTTCGGCCAGTACTGGATCACGGGCCATGTGCCGTCCGCGCTGCTGCATATCGGCGCGGTGAACGCCGAGAAATTCGCGGAGATACAGAAGACCGGGATCCCGGGTCCCGCGCCGCATTCGCCGGAGTGGGCTCCCGACCGCGAGCCGACTCTGAAAGGCGCAATCCGCGCGGAAGTGACCGAACTCACCGAGCTCTTCAACGAAAAATAGCGCGCGGGAGACAGGCTCACCCGTAAGGCGATTCCGCTGGAGCCGCCCGAGTATTGTATACTCGGTCCTGGTCGCGCTCGCAGACCAGTTCCGCACACAGTCCCCTTGGACAGCGTGTGGTCCATAGGGAAGGACAAGAATAATGACTCATCGTAAAGTGATGGCACTCTCGGCGATGGCGCTGGGCATGACCAGCCTAATTATGGCCGCCGATACCGATGTTAATATCCTGAAGAACAGCGGTTCTCTCGACCGCCTGTTCAAAGAATCGGGCGTGTATAACGCCTCCCCCACCGGCAAGACGCCCAGTTTTGTTGTCGATCCCGGATGGCCGCAGCGGTTGCCCAACAACTGGATATTGGGCCAGTTGGGCGGGCTCTACGTCGACCACCATGACCATGTCTGGGTCTACAATCGGCCGCGCACCCTGACCAATGAAGAGGCCGGCCTCGAAGGGCCCGTGCCCGGCGCTACCAATGAGAAGGGTCAGCCGATCGACGGGATTGGCCACCCGCGGCCCCACGGCCCCATCGCGGATTGCTGCAAAGCCGCTCCTTCCATTCTGGAGTTCGATGCCGACGGCAAACTGCTCCGTTCCTGGGGCGGTCCTGCCGATCCCGGTTTCATCGGCGGCAAGTGCAAGGCGGAGGCAGGCTGCATCTGGCCGGGCAGCGAACACGGTATCTACGTGGACCAGAAGGACAACGTCTGGATCTCGGGTAATGCCGGGGTGGCGAATAAAGTTGGCTTACCGTGGTCGACGAACACAGCGGGCGGCGACGGCTTCGTACTGAAGTTCGATATGGACGGCAATTTCAAGATGCGGATCGGCGGCACCCCGACGGCGGCGAACAGCAACGACATGCATGGCGGTATCAATGGCACGCCAGTGCTTTACCAGGCAACCGATATGGTAGTCGACCCCAAGACCAACCGCTTGTATGTCTCCGACGGTTACGGCAATCGCCACGTCCTCATCGCCGACGCCGACACCGGTAAATATATCGGCTCTTTCGGCGCGTATGGAAACAATCCGGTGGACGACGCGGCTGCCAAGGCCTCCGGGACCTGGATTGAGGACTACGTCAAAGGCAGCCGGAAACCCGCATTCTTCCGGACCCCCGTGCATTGCGTGAAGCTTGCCGATGACGGCAAAATTTACGTGTGCGACCGCGGCAACGATCGCATTCAGGTGTTCGACGCGCATAGTCCCGAACTGGGCAAGCCCTGCAGCAATCCGACCGGCCAGCCCGGCAAATGCGGTTTCGTTGCCGAGCAATTTATCAGCGAACACACCAACACCAACATTCCCGGAACCTCCGTTTCCATCAATTTCTCGAGCGATAAGGCGCAGAGCTGCCTGTATGTGGGAGACAACTCCAACATGACCATCTACCTCCTGAATCGAAGTAATTTGCAGGAGTTGGGACGGCTCGGCCGCAGCGGCCAGATGCCGGGCGACTTCCACTGGCTGCATCAGGTGAGTGTGGACAGCAAGGGCAATATCTATACCGCCGAAGTTGATACCGGCAAGCGCATCCAGAAATTCATCCGCTATGGCGCGACGGGTTGCAGTGGAACCGGATCGGCGACCGTGGGCGGTCCGATGGGCGCGAAGTAGCAAGAGGCCCGTCCCAATCGCTACGTTGTGGGCAGCCGCAAGCGAGCGGCGGCTCCCACTAGGATGGCGATCACGGCGACGGCGAAGAAGCCGAACCACACCACGGGCGTGCCGCTGGCAATTCGACTCAGCGTCTCTTGTTGTGCAGGTGTGACGAAGTGGGATGTCCCGTGCTGCTTCACTTCAATGCTGAATGCGGCCGTCTGTACCGGCGACGATTCGCGGTAGACGATTCTTTCCGGGACGGTCATCCATACCACTGTAGCGGCGAGCCTTGCTAGGAACGCCAGCCCGCCAACGGTTACGGCGCCCAATAGAATGCTGCGGCTCACGACTTGCAGCTTATGGATAACCCGCCAGCCTCCGCTGCCCATGCTTCCACGGCGGGGCGTCGGAGAATCCATTCACATTCGGCATCTTCACCTTCGGCAGACTCTGCGCGTCCATGACCTCGCCTTCCTTGATCACTTCGTTTTTGGCGAGCAGGAATGCGGTCAGCGAATAAACCTCATCCGGCTTTAGCGTCCCTTCTTTAAATAGGGGCATGCCGCGGTTGATGTAATCCCAGAGGGTCACTGCGTAGGGCGAGCGAAGCGCCATGATCCCCGTGTCGGGTGACATGTGCATTCCTTCCATGCCGGCCGGTATAGGCTGGCCCCTTTCAGGGCCGCCTTTCACCAAAGCAGGCGCTCGGGCTCCAATGCCGGTAGGCCCATGGCATCCCCCGCATCCCTTCGTCAAAAAGAGCTTCGCGCCTTCCGCAGCGGTTCCATGCCCCTGCGGCAGTTCCTTCCCTTCAGGACCAATCGAAATATCCCAGGCACGGATTTCTTCCGCGGTCGGAGTCTTCCCCAAACCATAAGTCGGCGACTGCGCCCATCCGGCGCACGCCCCCAACGCCATCACCAGTAGTGGAAGCCTAAGCGTGCCCATTGCGAACGCTCCCATCCGCAGCCACAATCCACGGCTGAATGCTATTGTCGGTTCCGCGTACCCGAGCTTTTTCCGGCGGATCGTTCCAGAATTTGCCGGCCTCGGCTACGGTCGGCTGCACCGCGCCCAACTCGTCCGTGCAGCGCGACAGCAGCGTGCACTCTTTCCCGTCCCATTTCCAGTTGAGGCCAAAGCGGGTATGCGCCATGCGATAAGCCGGCGTCCGCAACTCAGCGTCCTGCCACTTCTTTCCGCCGTCGGTGGATACTTCCACTCTCTTCACTGCGCCCCCACCGGACCAGGCCAGCCCACTAATGTCGTAGAATCCGGGGCCGGAAAGCTTCTGCCCGCCGGAAGGAAACGTGATGACCGATTTCGGCCCCCACTGGGTCGTCAATGCAGTGACTTTCGGATCCGGGTTAATATGCCCGTAGTCGTTATAGGTCATGTAGAACCGGTCCACGATCTTGATCCGCCGCAGATACTTGGTCTGATAAATTCCTTCAAAGCCGGGAACCACCAGCCGCAGCGGGAAGCCCTGTTGAGGACGCAACGCCTCGCCATTCTGGCTGTAGACCACCAGACAGTCGTCGAGCCCCTTGGCGAGTGGAATGCTTGACGCGCCTTTTACTTCCTCCGCGCCTTCCGCCACCATCCAGGAGGCGCCTTTTTGCACGCCGGCCTCTTTGAGCAACACCGACAGCAGCACGCCGGTCCATTCGCTGCAACTGGTCAACCCGTGTGTGTCCTGGACGGTCTTAGCCTTGGCGCCCGAGCGGTTTCCCAGGCACTCGAGAAAATGCACGCGGGTCACGTAAGGGAGGCGCTTCAACTCGTCCATGGTGAAAACCAGGGGGCGGTCCACCATGCCGTGGATCATCAGACGATGCTCGGCGGGGTCGATCTCCGGAACAAAGGAGCCGCGGTGGGTGGCAACATAATGCAGCGACGATGGCGTGATACTCCCGACGGAATCCTGCAGTGGAGTGGTTACGTGAAACACTAGTCCAAAGGCATCCGGCGACATTCGGCCGGGTACGGGCTCGCGTATCGAGGTCACGAAGTGGGAGCGTTCGCCATAGGCGATCAGATCCTTCTTCGAATACGCCATGTCATTTACCGGCGGATCGGCGGCAGCAGCCTTCCCTGCGCCGAGGGCCAAACCGGCCGCCGCGGCGCTGCCTTTTAGGAATCTTCTACGCCCAGGCTTTTTCGAATCCATTGCGTCTCTCCTTCGCAGATGAGGTTTCCCCGGGAGCTTGTTTCGTGGCACTCCGGTGCATAAGAGTATATCCTTATGGACGGCGAGGGCGAGCGTGCGCGAGGTCCGCAATAACTCCGACCGTAGTAATTTGCTGGCGAGCCGGATTTAAACCCGCAGAAAGCACGGGTTCCCAGTACAACGCGAACGCGACGCGGCGCTGGACATGGCGGCGTGGATTCCGGGCGGCACGCGGCAAGTCACTGTGGGCGGCGACAAGAATTACGACACGCGCGATTTCGTGAATAAACTGCGGGAAGC
>JBDTTL010000172.1:0-10050 GCA_039930665.1 Acidobacteriota bacterium | reverse complement strand
GTTGTTGCTGCCTGTGTTGCCACTGGCACTCGTCCCGTCGAGTGAATATACGGTACCGTTCCGGCCAACGCCGTTCATATTCACGCCGGTTCCATCGTTCCCCTGGCTGGCGGTAACGCCAGCGTTGATCCTCAACATTCCGCTGAAGTTTCTGTTCTGCAAAGGCAGCTCCCGCGCATCCGTGGCGCTGTAATTCTGAAGCTGCTCCGAGGACACGGTGTTGACCAGCGGGGCAGCGGAATCCACAGTAACCGTTTCGGTCACTGCGCCCAACTCCAGCTTGAGCGTCTGTCTGATTTGTTGGCCTGCGCTCAGAGTGAGACCGGTGTTTAGATAGCTCTTGAAGCCCTTGGCGTCGATTTTTAACGTGTAAACACCGACAGGGACAAAGCTGAAGACGACCTCTCCAGTTCTACCAGTAGTCCTCGTCGTCGTCGCCTGGGTGCCCTGTTCAACAAGCGTGACGGTCGCATCTGGCACCGCCAAGCCCGTGGGATCGGTGACGCTACCGTAAAACGTGGCAGAATTTGCTTGCGACCACGCAGTCTCCGGCCTTAGGACTAACATGCCCCAAAGTAATAGCGTCGCTGCCGCTGCGTACGCGAATCGTCTGACACAAGAAAAGTTCGTCATCATTGTCCCTCCTTATGGGGTTTGAGATGGGATTAAGCTGCGGAACAGGGTCAACTCGCGGAGCCGGAAATCGTTCTGGTCTCTCATTGTCCGAACATCACGAAACAAGCTAGAGCAACAACGACGAGCAATTGCAACGACATAGCTGATTCACCCTGCTAGGATTTCGCGAGCTGCCCCGAGACCTGTTGTTAAGCATAGATCAGTCACCTGCTGAATGCCATACCCTAAAGGCATGAGATTCACGTTAGCGGACATGATCTTTATTGAAGTTACCATAGATTTCCCGGCGATTAAGGAATTGAAGCTGGCTAGACGCCGGAGACGGTCCCGACGCCGCACTACTTTTTTTGTGCAGACATCCCTAGACCGAAAGTAAAAGTGTCGCTGCCAGCCCGGCAAGGCCTATTTTCAGCGGGCACGCAGCTCCAAAATAATGAGATTGGAAGCAAGCGGGCCGAACTGCCATACTGACAGCGGAGGATTCTATGGGCCGGTTAATTAGCCAGGGCATCAAGGGTGCGGATGTACGTGCCGTCCAAGACGTGTTGAACTTCCATATCCGCCGGCTTAATCCGCTAGCGGTGGACGGCGACTTTGGGCCGCTCACTCACGCGCGAGTGGTGGAGTTTCAGAAGTCGAACCAGTTGAAACCGGACGGTATCGTCGGACCGAACACAATGGCGAAGCTCTTCGAGGAAGAGCAATTACCAATTACACTCGTGCTGACGCCACGACAGGCGACGCCGGCAATCGGCGCCCCCCAGTTTGGCATTCAGCCGCCACGTTTGATCCCGCCTTTGACGTTGCCGCCTCTCACGCCACCTTTGCTGAGCCCTTTTTTCTTACCTCCCGACTCACTCACTAGGGTTCCGGCCCTGACACCGACTGGCCAGACGATGACCTTTGTCATAACTGCCCCGGTACGAAATGATCCGGTGGACCCCACGACCGCCAGTTTCCTGGAGATCATGCGGCTCTTGGATCGCCTGCCGCCGACATTCCCCTTCCGAGGATCTATCATTGGGGCTGTTCCGAGACCTGTCAAGAAGATCGGGCCGCTTGAGTTGGACCCGGTTTCGCCGATGACCTTCGGTTTCCAGTGGGGCGTCAGCCCGGTGTTCGACTTCAAATCATTAGGCCCCCCCATCCAGTTCGCTGTTGGAGGCTCCGTTAATGCCCGCTACGTGCTAAAGCTGATCGACAAGCCGGGATCGCTGGTGCCACAACTGGGCTTGTTCGGCCAAGGCGATTTTAAGGGCACCATCGACTGGACGACCGAAACAGCACAATCGCGGCCGCAAATTGACTTCAAGGGATCGTTTTTAGGCGGCATCGAGGGTCGCTTCTGAACCAGTACACGGAGTACCCAGCCTGAACGGGGCGTACTGGCTGCGGGGGAGCTCTGGTCGACGCATCAATGTCCGTTACCTGCGCGTCGATCCCATGAACCAACAGGCGTCCGATACGTGATAACGTGAGCGGCACTTGTCCGGGTAGACGATTTATTGTCCAAGTGCCGCAAGTTTGCCGGAAGCCGACTTCTGGATCGCCGTGCTATTTAGGCCGCCCCTTGTATCCTTGAGCCAGCATCTTCACGCTGTACATGGCGCCTTGTCCGGCGATGTATAAAGTTCTCTTGTCCGGCCCCGCGAACGCCAGATTTTGGGGACGCTGCGAGACCGGGATCAAACCCAGGTGCTCGCCCTTGGGACTGAGCACCTGGACCCCCTGCAGGGTACCCACGTACACCCGAGATTCGGAGTCTACCGCAATGCCATCGGCGTTGCTGTTGAAGAAGCCATTGTCGCCCTTGGTAACGCCCACGTACTTGCCGAAATTGCGGGGATTGGCGATCGTTCCGTCCGGCTTTACATCGAACGCCACCAGCGCATCACCGTGCGAATCCGCTACGTAGAGCGTCTTTTCATCCGGACTCAGTTGGATGCCGTGAGGACTCGGCGCTTCGGCAGCCAATTCTGGTTTGCCGCCTGGAGCAATGTGAAACACAGCGGGCGGCTTGTGGGACGGCAGCGTAAAGTAGATGTGGTCCTTCTTGGACACCACCAGATCGTTCGGGCGTGTCTCGTAGGGACCGGCCAACACGGCCTCGCTGCCCTTGGGATAGACGATGCCCACGGAGTTGCCCTGAACCGAAATCAGCCGGCCCTTCGAATCAAACCCCAGACCGTTCGAACGGTTCGTGTTCTCGAGGAATGTCGAGATGTTGTTGTCCTTGTCGATCTTGGTAATCCTGCTGGCGCGCGTTTCCGTGAAGATCAGGCTGCCGTCGGACAAAGCCACCGGGCCTTCGGTGTTGTCGAAGCCGTTCTTAATCACGACGACTTTTGTTCCCCCCGCCACCACGCCGGGAATCGCAGGAGCGACGGTTTCGGGGGCTGGTTTTAGCGCAGGCGGACTGCCTTGCTTCTCCTGCCCCTGAACGAACGCGGCCCCCCAGGTAGCGACACTTAACACACCAATACAAAAAACTCTCGATTTCATATCAAGGCTCCTCTCCCAGGCCCAATAATATAGCGCTCCGTCGGCCTGGCGCAATGCAACCCCGGGCCAGCGACCAAAGCCTCTCCTCACCTTCCGAGAATGCGCGACGCCCAAGAGGCTGCGGAATGTTGCGGGTGCTAAGGGTGGAACTTTGCGGTGACGGCAGCTTGCTCCCTAGCTCGGCCGGGGTGTATTCTTCTTCCGATGTTGTTTCGACCTGTCCGCAAAATAGCCGGGATCGTGCGAGCTAAACTCTTTCGCGCGACACTGCTCCTCGTGTGCGCCTACCCCTTTCTCCAGCCTTCGCTTCACGCCGTGGGCGGCCCGGAGGAAGAGCTTATTAAGGTCATGCGTGCATTTTACGCAAGGGGTTTCGTTACCGATTGGCAAGGTGTGGAAAAACTGCCAGGAGTCCGCTGGGCGCCGCTGCCTCCCACCGAGTTGCAGACCTGTCTCCCGGATGGAGGCTGTTACGCGCGTCAGGGCGTCGCCGTTGTTGCCGGCAGGAATATCGCCGTGGTCGCCAGTGGCGCGCGGACGATTGTGACCAATCTGTTCCTCCGCAATATGACGGCACCGTTCGGTGAATCTGCAATCGTCACGGCGCTGCAAGGCGCCGCGGTCACCGCAGAACTGGTTCGCTGCCCGCTTGAGAAGGGCAAAGGCAGCACGAACTGGTATCGTCTGACAGGAGCAAACTCCAATCCGGGCTATCTCTCCATCCAGACCTCATGCAATGGGACGGCCTGCGAGGGTTTCGTTCTGACCCTCGGAGAGAAATCGCCGCCCCTGGAAGCGAATCAACTGCGGCTCTACACGGAGCAGTGCTCTGCCTCAGGAGTGGACCGCAAGCCGATTTCGTCTGTCCTGCCTCACGTACAATTGGCACGGACTCTGGTGACGCTGCTGCCACAAGCAGCGGGCCCAGCGCTCTATGATTGGCAAGCGCTCGTGGCGCTGCCGACGGGAATCGTGTGGCCTACGGACGGTGCCAAGCGCGACATTTCGGCGAAAAGCGATGCGTGGATACATCAGGGGCAAGCTGACTATTCTGGACGGGCGTTTTACTTCGTTTTCGGCGGATCGCCGGCCCAGGTGAAGACGGTCCAGGCGAACGAGGGCGGCCTCCATGCCCGCGGCGAGGATCTCCTGGGCGTGCTGCGTTCGCAGCGTTTCACCGTGCAATTGGTTCGGTGTGGTCCGGTCTACACCGAGTCCGCCAACAGCTGGTATCGGGTCACCAGTTCTGCTACACGGCCGGTCATGCTGCAACAATCAATTCGGATGGACGGCAATCGCGTGCAGGACAGCTACGAGTTGCGGCTCGATTCGACGCTGCCGGTGCGGGACCCGAGAGATCGTGACCCTGGTGCGAACGGCTGCCGGTAAGCGTGCTGCTTGAGTCAAGGCCTCGGAAGCAACCCCAGCCAGTGGTTGGCGGAGGGAATCACCATCGAACATTACCAAACATGGAAGCCGGGCTTACCGTGAACCGTGTTGAACGCTCGATCTGGGGAATCCAACACAACTGCTGAGGGCCTATTTCGATTCTAGTGAGCCGTCATGATAGTTGAGGCTATCGGCTGGCGCCTGCTGTCGGTCCAACATCCCGTAGTCTCGAATTACGCCGACGACCCGCAGTCGGTAGTCACGAAAAACGCTTGCACGTCCCGTCGCTTGTGCAATGCGGTGCGCTTCAAGGCTTCGCCATTGTTCTACGGCTGCCTGATCCCGAAAGAAGGATAGTGACAAGATCTTTCCAGGTTCGTACAGACTCTCGAACCGCTCGATAGATATGAATCCGTCAATTTGATCTAAGAGTGGCCTAAGTTTTGCGGCAATGGCGAGGTATTCCTGCTTTCTTCCCTCCGCGGGCCACACCTCAAAAATGATCCCGATCACGTTGCCCCCTCCCCGCTATTCTAGCGTCGGACGTTGAGGCGAGAAAAAGACAAACACCCGGCAGGCGTGCTGACCACAAAAGTTGCGCTACTCGAAGTGACGAGTCTCTCAAGACCCGAGGCTATGCTGCTAGATCGTCGTCAGATCGATCGCAGCGTTGCTGTCGCCGAACTTATCCAGGTGGACGCCGTACCGGTCCGTGATACCCAGCATCAGGTTCGCCAGCGGAGTGGCCTTCGGATATCGAACGTGGCGGTTGCCACGGATGCCGAGGGACTTGCCGCCCACGACGACGGCTGGCACGTTATAGTTGCTGTGCACGTTGCCGTCGCTCATACCGCTGCCCATGAGCACCACGGTGCGATCGAGCAGAGTCCCATCTCCATCCGGAATCGAATCGAGCTTCTTAAGGAAGTAGTTCAGCATCTGGACGTGATACGAGTTGATCTTCGCATATGCCGCGAGCTTTTCGGGGTTGTTATCATGATGCGAGGTTGCGTGATGCGCCTCGGCGACACCGATTTCCGGATACGCACGGCCGGTGTTCTCGCGTGCCATCATGAGGCTGCTGACACGTGTGATATCGGCCTGGAACGCCAGCGCCTGCAGGTCGAACAGCAGCTCGACGTATTCTTTGAACGTGCCGGGCACGCCCACCGGTTGATCCGGCACCGCGAAGTCGCTGTTGGTCGACTCCGCCTTTACGATGCGCTGCTCTACATCGCGGACTGCATCAAAGTACTCGCTCAGCTTCGCGCGGTCGCGCGCGCCGACACTGCGGCGGAGGTCGGCGATCTCCTCCGTGAGTTCGTCAAGGAGGCTGCGATCTTCCTTCGCACGGGCCAACCGCTCTTGCACTGTGCTGCCTACGCCGAACATCCGCTCGAAGACGAACCGGGGATTCGTTTCGGAAGGCAGCGGGGTCGTCGGGGTCCTCCAGGACATGCAGTTCATATAGGCGCAGGCGTAGCCGTGATCGCACGCGCCGACGACATCGATCCGATCAACCGTCAACTCCAATGACGGAAGCTTCGTGTCGGTGCAGATTTTGGCGGCGATGATCTGGTCGATGGTCGTGCCAGCCAGGAGGTCGGCGCCTTCCGTCGGTTTCGCATGCACGGCGCTCATGAAACCCGGTGCGGAGCGCGGGTGCTGTCCCCCAACGTCGCCCTGGTCGGTCCCGGGAAAGTTGTCGAGTCCGGTGAACACTGAGAGTCGGTCGCGGAAACCCTTAATCCCGTTGAGCGTTTGCGACAATTCAAAATTGACACCGTCAGTGGACGGAGTCCACTGACTCATGTTGGCGCCATTCCCGATATAGACCGCCGCAAACCGAGGCGCGCCTTTCGATTCGGCACTGAGGGCGGGCACCATCGCATCCAGAAACGGAAGGGCCACCGCTGCACCCAGACCGCGGAGGAACGTACGCCGTGGCAAAGCTAGCTTTGTAATTATCATTCCAGTCTCCTTAACAGCCTTCCAGGCTCCGGCTTCGGGCCGAGCCTAGTTACTCGTACTCATATCCACCGACATTCTCTCGGTAAACGGAACGGTCATCACGATCTGCTGAATCAGGGATTCGAAGCGGTAATTGTCGCTCACCGAACCTCGTTTGATCGCGCGCAATGCGGGCGTGTCGCACGCCTCAAGACCACGACCCAGCGCATAGGTTAGCAGCTTTTCCGCGGCCGTGGTTACAAATTGATCTGAGTGCTCGCGGAGTACTTTCCGAAGCTCCACCGGACCGTCGAACTTGGAGCCATCGGGCAGTTGGCCCGACGCGTCGACCCGGGTTCCGGACGGATAGATTTGTCTCCATTCGCCGATGGCATCAAAGTTCTCGAGGGCAAACCCCAGCTGATCCATCTGGGAATGGCAACCGGCGCACACCGGATTCTTGCGATGCGCGGCCATTTGCTCGCGCATCGGGAGCACCTTCCTGGGGTCTCTCTCTTCCGCCAGCGCAGGGACGTTGGGCGGGGGCGGCGGCGGCGGCGTGCCGAAGACGTTCTCGAGAATCCACTTTCCGCGGATCACCACGGAGGTCCGATTCGGATACGACGTGGACATCAGGATCGCGCCTTTGCCGAGCATTCCGCCGCGCACGCTGTCCGCCGGCAAGGTCACGCGGCGGAACTGCTGGCCGATAATACCCGGGATCCCGTAGTGCTTCGCGAGGCGCTCGTTCAGGAACGTGTAGTCGGCGTCAAGCAAGTCCGTAATCGGGCGGTTTTCCCGGATGACGCTCGCGAAGAACAATCTCATTTCCTCCTCGAGCGCCTTTCGCAGGTTGTCATCGAAGTGGAACAGGGTTTCGGGACTCGGCTGGTGCGTCTGCACATTACGGACTTGAAGCCACTGACCCGCGAAGTTGTCGACCAGGGCCTGCGATTTCGGGTCGGCGAGCATCCGCTTCACCTGTTGCTGCATCACCTCGGGTTGATGCAGCGCTCCTTTCGCCGCCAGGTCCAGCAGCGCGTCATCCGGGATGCTGCTCCAGATGAAGAAGGACAGCCGTGAAGCCAAGTCCATGTCGCTCAGTCGGTAGGGCGTGTTGGGCGTCACGGCCGGCGGCTGACTTTCCAATCGGAAGAGAAACTTCGGGCTCAACAAGACTTTGCGGAGCGCCATTTCGATGCCCGCCTCGAAGCCACCTTCCTGGGCGCCGGCGCGATACCGCAGCAGCAGGACTTCGAGCTCGGCGTTGGTCACTGGATGACGATAGGCGCGGCGTGCCAGGGTTGAGATAATCCGCTTGGTACAGGCCTCGTCGGTCGGCGACGAGGGGCTGCAGATCAGCACACGGCGGCGGCTCTCCGTGTCGGTGCTGATTGACGCAGTACCGTTCAACGGTCCGGTGATCCGCAGGAACGAAAGTTTGGGTACGCCTCCGACCGGCCGATACGGATCGCGTCTAACCGACGGGTCAAACAGGTCTTCGACGACCGTCGCTGTCTTGGAGGCGAAGTACGCCTGAACCAGATGCTCGCCGCCTTTGACGTGCACCACAACCTTCATCTTCTCGAGCGTTTTCTGTTCGTTTTCTACCCGTTTGGGCCCCAGCCGGTTACGCCCGGTCCACTCCGGTCCTCCGAGCCCCGCCGACAATATGTTCACGCTGTCGATGGCGATGTCGAGCTGATGGATTTCGGCCGAAAAATTCTCGAACCCATCGTTGGCGCCGTTCTCTTTCGGGCGCGTCTCGATCAGATAATCACCGTCGGCAGGAAAGACATAGTGAATGGCCAGCCCGCCACGGGTGCCGAACGGCATGTCATCGCTGAACCGGCCAGCTTCGCTGCGATCAGTCGGCTCGAAAAACGTCTCGGGCGTCGGCATGCCGCGCGGACGTTCCAGCGCAATCTGGCTGATCTTGGCGGCGGCATTGAGGTACCGTTCAGTAAGCGCGGGAGAGAGCGTCAAGGCGTCGGCGTTGTTGTCGAAACCGTGACCGGCAGTGTCGGCCGGTAGTATGGACGCCACGTCGATGTCGAGGGCCAGCAGGTCGCGGATTACGTTCTTGTATTCGGCGCGATTCAGGCGCTGAAGACCCGGACGTCCTGGATTGGGATTAGCCAGGGCGGCGCGATCAAGCTCCGTTTCCAGATATTGGACTAGCCTGTCCGCCGTCGCCTTGTCCGGACGCGGCATTTTCGCGGGCGGCATGGCACCGGTCCCCAGCTTGCGGATAACCTTCTCCCACGACTCGATGTCCTTTGCGGGCGCAGAGATATCTAGAGCGGTCAACGCGAGGCCGCCCGACTTCAGTTTCTCGTTGTGACATGCATAGCAGTACTTCGTGACCACTGCCTGATGGGCCGCCGCCGGAGAGGCCGATTGTGCAGCGGCCTGTGGCGCGTGGGGCTGCAACGCCACGGGTGCCGCCGCAGTGGCAGGGGACGCTGGGGCCATTGGTTGCTGCGCATTGCTGCGCACGCCATACCCCACAATAAAGATCGTAAAGGTGCCGACAATCAGGAACGTCAACCGGCGTTTCATCGAGCAGCCTCCTCCGGTGGCAGTGCTTCTTTAGGAACCATGTTGGGACACAGATCGGGACAGGGAATTTCTTTCGCCCCGAGCTTGCGCAGCAGCACCGCTGTTTGCGGTTGCGCGGCGAACGAATTGCCGTATTCCACGCCGTTGGCGATGGCCAGCGGCGTTCGGCCGCTCTTGTCGATCGCATCGAGCTTCGCCCCGTGGTCGAACAGGTATTGCACTACGCTGTTGGCCCCCCGATAGGCGGCGGCGTGCATCGCCGTCTCGCCCGTGTCGGCCACGAAATTCACATCGAGATGCTGTTCTTCTACCAGCAGCTTGACCGCTTCCAGCACATCGGCTTCGCTCGCCCTGTCCTGGTTCGATGCCCAAGCGATGCCGGCCGCCGCCATGAGCGGCGTGAGGTTGACGCCGGTGTTTATTTTCGGATCGGCGCCATTGGCCAGCAGAAGCCGCATCACATCGACGTCAGCCGAGTAGGACGCAAGCAGCAACGCGGTGGCGCCAACCAGACGACGCCGGTAGCGCGCGCCCTCCCAGCGAGGCTCCATGTCGGTGTTTCGACCGTTCACGTCAGCGCCGTGCGCCAGCAGCGATTTGATGATGCGAATCCGGTCGATGTTGACAGTAATAAGGATGTCGCTCATGTGCCAGTTGGCGACGTGCACAGCGGCCTGAAGCGGGCGGCCCCACGAGTTATTCCGGCCGTTGCCCCCTTCGGTGCCGACATCGCGGAGTTGCTCGCGAAAGGTCGGCGTCTTGAATTTGAGCTTCACCTCCTCCGTTTTGCTGCTGGTAACGGTCACCTCCGTGGTGCCGCCTTCAGCGTTGGGATCGGCGCCTTTTTCGAGGAGCAAGTCGACCAAATCTGCGTGGCCGTTGATGATCGCGATGAGCAGCGGCGTCGCTAAATCCCCGGATCGCTTCTCGTTGACATCGACGCCGGCCGCGAGCATCGCCTGCACGCTGCGCAGGTCTCCCTTGCGCACGGCGAACAGAAACGGCGTCGTT
>JBDTTL010000171.1:0-10071 GCA_039930665.1 Acidobacteriota bacterium | reverse complement strand
CGTTCGCTTAAAACGAGCTGCCGCAGAAAAGTAGGATTCTGACACGGGCTGTTAGAGGTTAGTCTTACGGATGTGGCCAGACCGTGGCTCAGGGGATACCAATGCATTCGACCGCACGTATTTTAAGAATGATCTTCTTAGGGGTTTGCTTCGCGCTGTCCTTCAGTTCCGTGACTGCGCAGGTTACGACTGCCACTTTTTATGGCATTGTCAAAGACGCGACGGGAGCCGTAGTGCCGGGCGCCATGGTGGGCCTCAGGAATGAAGCAACGTCGGAAATGTACCGAAAAGTGTCCGACAACGTGGGTGAGTTTGGATTCCAGTTCTTGCCTGTCGGAACATATACTCTGCGCATTGAGGGGCAAGGATTCAAGGCTCTTGAGACTTCGGGAATTGCTTTGACCGCAGGACAACAGAGCCGGCGCACATATCAGCTCGATGTCGGCACTGTCACGGAAACTCTCAAAGTGGAAGCGACTGCGGCTCTTCTGAACACTGTATCGGCTGAGCAGCAGCAATCGATTGACAGCACCACGGCGAAGGAACTTCCGCTGGCGCGCCGCGACTTTTCAGGCTTGCTCAAACTCGGCACTGGCGTCAGCACCAGTACCAACGGGACGGTCCGAATGAACGGTGCGGGCGAAGCCGGGACGAACTATTCAGTTGACGGAACCGCCGCGAGCGGCAATACCGAAGGCCGCACTTATTCGACTTATGGAAACTCCGGCTACATACAGATTATGAGCCTCGAAGGAATTTCCGAGGTTCAGACGGTTAAAGGAGTCGCGCCGGCCGAGTATGGCGATGCCCTAGGCGGGCAAGTCAACCTTATCTCGAAGTCCGGCACAAACCAGTGGCACGGCAGTCTTTTCGAAAATTTTCAGGCGGAAAATCTGAACGCCCGGAACCAGTTCCTGCAAAAAAACGTCCCGTTGACATTCAATCAGTTCGGCGCTTCTTCAGGCGGAGCGATTCGCAAAGACAAGATCTTTCTGTTCGGCGATTATGAGGGATATCGCGAACGCAGTACGCCGGTAGTTCAGGGCACCGTGCCAACGCAGGCTGTGCGCGACCAGATTCTGGCCGCCGTACCCTCCTTCAATCTCGTCCTTGCTCCGATTCCGCTGCCGAATCAGCCAACGGCAGCCAATGCGACCACCGGAACATACCTTTCCGCGAGATCCGCGCAAAAGAGCGACAACCACATCGACTTGAAAGGCGACGTTATACTCGGCGTCGCTGGCAGACTTTCTCTTAGCTATAGCCACGGGCGGCCTTACTATCAGACCCCCACGATTTTTCTGAACGGAGCCAACGACCGTAGCTACAACAGCGCGGTAGAGCGGGGCGGCGCAAGCTACACCACCGGCGGTGCGAGCTGGACGTCTGAAACACGTTTCGGTTATGCCATCTCGGATATACAGCGCCTCGACGCATATTTCAACCAAAAGAATCCGGCAAATTCAACCGAACAATTCGCTTTCGGCCAACGGCTTCCCTACGTATCGACTTCGCTCGGTTGGAATACGGCTTCCTCCGAGCTTTGGGATGTCCGCGGGCCCACCTGGAGCATGAGCAGCAAGATTTCGAAACAGGTAGGGAAGCATTCTTTGAAGTTCGGCGGCGATTTTACGCACGCTTGCTGCAGCCGGACAGATCCTCAGAATCCGGAGTACCACTACAACACGCTCGCTCAGATTCTGAGTAATACTCCCACCACGGTGACTGCTAATTTCGGAAACGGCCTGTATAACGCGACCATCTATCACTTCGGATTTTTTGCGCAGGATGAGTACCGCATCCGTACCGATCTGGTGCTCGATTTCGGGTTGCGTAATGACTACTATTCCAATCTAGTTGTGACCGCCGCGGGAAGTCAGGGCGCCGGCACCGGCTTCTATAACCCCAATGGGATCCTTGACTCTCAGTTCCATGTGGGGCCCGTTCGCCCCCAGAGCAGCCCCTATAACCCAGACCCCATGAATTTAGCGCCTCGCTTCGGCTTCAGTTATTCACCGGGCAGAGCCAAGACCGTAATTCGTGGCG
The DNA here is from genome assembly GCA_039930665.1 of Acidobacteriota bacterium. Taxonomy (GTDB): domain Bacteria; phylum Acidobacteriota; class Terriglobia; order Bryobacterales; family Bryobacteraceae; genus Palsa-187. The sequence goes on along the minus strand of JBDTTL010000171.1, from coordinate 8,025 downwards.
GATTCGGAATCTTCTTCAGTAGCCAGGTACCGGGTGCAATGTGGCAAACCGTGCAGAGCGGGCCGGATGTTCCGTTCCGGACCGCCTTCACGCAACAAGATGTGCTGAGCTACGGTCTCAAGTACCCCATGTACACCGACAATTTGCGCAACGTTGTCCAGGCGCAGCAGGCCTCGACCGGTGTGTTAAGCACATTCTCAATATTCAATCCCGACCTGCAAAACCCCTACACTATGCAGTATTCTCTGGGCTTTCAGAGGGAGATCACTTCGAGTCTGGTGCTGGAAAGCAGCTACGTCGGTAGTCGCGGCGTGAAGTTTCTCGCCCAGCGTCCCATGAATGTCGCTAACCGTGTGACCGGCATCAAGCCCAATCCCCTGCTATCCGTGACCTATTACGTGGATAACTCTCAGCAGTCGGTATACAACTCATGGCAGACAACGCTCAGCAAGCGCTATTCGCGAAACTTCAGTGGCGGCTTTAGTTACACCTGGAGCAGATCACTGGCGCCGCAAGGCGGGGATAACGGCACGTATTACCAGGGAGACGCCGCGACGGTGAACCAGGACTTCTTCAATTACAGGGCTGACCGGGGACCTGGTGCCGGAGACGTCACTCACGCCGTTGCCGGTCAATGGCTGTATCAGTTGCCCGGCCTGGAACACCAGCGGTGGATGCGTCCCGTGTTCGGCGGCTGGCAGGTGGCTGGCATCTTTACGGCCCAAACAGGAAATGCTTTTACCCTCACACAGTCTTCTTCTTTGCCGGCCAGCCGCCCGGATTATCTCGGCGGGGCGGCTGTCTTGTCGGACTACAGGAATACGCTTCAATATCTGAATGTTGCGGCCTTCGCCCGCGTCCCGATCATCGCTGCGTCCGGAGGAACTGCCCGGCCCGGCAATATCGGCAATGGCGCGATCCGCGGACCGGGGATGTGGAACATCGACTTTTCGCTCGCCAAAAATTTCAAACTGACCGAACGAGCACAACTGCAGATCCGGACCGATATGTTCGACGCTTTGAATCACACCAACTATAATGGGCTGATCACGGCAATCACCAACGCCCGCTTCGGTCAGTTGACAAGCACCTTGGGTGCCCGTACTATCCAGCTAAATGCTAGGATAAGCTGGTAGTTGAGATTTAGATGAAAAACTGCTGTGACGTGTGGCTTTCCCGGGGACTGAAGGTTGCCGCAGTAGCATTGGCGACAGCCTGCACGGGAATTCCACAGCAGCCAACTTCCGGAACAGCGTCGATGACCGACGCTCCGCCGCGCGCACTTGTCGACAAGTACTGTATCGGTTGCCATAACGATCGGCTAAAAGTCGGCGGGCTTGCGCTCAACACCATCGCGACCCAGGGCATAAGCCAAAACACATCGGTATGGGAGAAGGTGGCACGGAAACTCCGTGCCCGTTACATGCCGCCGGCCGGCCTCCCTCGCCCGGATGAAAGCACCTACCAGAGCGTGGTTTCGTCGCTTGAAAGCTCGCTCGACCACCTTGCTGCCGCGAAACCCGACCCCGGCCGGACCGACACATTCCGGCGCCTGAATCGCACCGAATATCACAACGCGATCCGCGATCTGCTGGACCTCGATATTGACGTTTCGTCGCTTTTGCCAAGCGATGATTCGAGCCACGGCTTCGATAATGTCACCGTGGGAGAACTCTCGCCGACTTTGCTCGAGCGTTATCTTTCGGCGGCGCAGAAGATCAGCCGGTTGGCAATCGGCGGTGCCGTGCGCGCGCCGGGTGGCGAAACCATCGAGCTTCCGGCGGACCTCACCCAGGAGCAGCATTTCGACCAACTTCCCTTCGGAACCCGCGGCGGGACGGTGATTCGTTATATCTTCCCCCTGGATGGCGAATACGAGATCCAGTTGCGCCTCACCCGCGACCGGAACGAGCACGTGGAAGGTCTGAAGGAAGCGCATCAGGTCGAGCTGACCATCGACGGCGAGCGTATCCAAATGTTTACGGCCAAGCCGCCTCCAGCGGGCAGCGATCAGAGCACCGTGGACAAGGATTTCCATATAAGGGTAACGGTGAAGGCCGGATCGCATGAGCTGGCCGCTACGTTCATCAAGAAGCCATCGGTCCTGCTCGAAACCGATCGCCAGCCTTACCAGGCGCACTTCAACGCGGATCGGCACCCGCGTATTCAGCCGGCGCTCTACTCCCTATCGGTGACCGGGCCGTTCGATGCCAGCGGCCCCGGCGACACCGCGAGCCGCCGGCGCATTTTCGTCTGCCACCCGGAGAAAGCGTCCGAGCAGGACGCATGTGCCAAGCGCATCCTCTCCGCTCTAGCGCGGCGTGCGTGGAGAGGACCGGTTAAGGATTCCGAGCTACAAGTTCCGTTTGGTTTTTATCGCGAAGCGCGCGAGCAATCGGGCTTTGAGGATGGAATCGAAATGGCGCTTAGGGCGATGTTGATGAATCCGCGGTTTCTGTTCCATATCGAGCAGGACCCGGCCGGGATCGCCCGGGGGACAGCGTACGCCCTGAGCGATCTGGATCTGGCATCACGTCTCTCGTTTTTCCTATGGAGCAGCATCCCCGACGATGAACTGCTGGAGGCTGCCATCCATGGAAGGCTGAAACAGCCAGCGGTACTGGTGAAGGAAGTGCGGCGCATGCTCGCCGACCCGCGCTCCGAAGCGCTCGTGAATAACTTTGCTGCCCAATGGCTGTATCTGCGAAACCTCGATTCCGCTAGTCCCGACGCCCGCCTGTTCCCCGATTTCGACGACAACCTCCGCCAGGCGTTTCGGCGCGAGACGGAACTGTTCTTCGACAGCATCATGCGCGAGGACCGAAATGTGCTCGACCTTCTGCGAGCCAACTACACGTTTGTGAATGAGCGCTTGGCAAAGCATTACGGAATATCCAATGTGTACGGCAGCCGCTTCCGCCGCGTAACGTTTGCCGAGGACAGCGCCCGCGGGGGGTTGCTCGGGCAAGGCAGCGTTCTCACCGTGTCTTCCTACGCCAACCGGACATCCCCGGTCATTCGAGGCAAGTGGGTTTTGTCCAATATTCTTGGCTCGCCACCTCCGCCGCCTCCGCCGAACGTGCCGCCGTTGAAAGAAACTGCCGATTCCGGAAAGGTCCTTACTATACGCCAGCGCATGGCTCAGCATCGTGCCAATCCGCCCTGCGCGGGCTGTCATAAGCTGATGGACCCGATCGGCTTTTCGCTCGAAAACTACGATGCGATTGGCCGCTGGCGCACTGAAGAAGGCGGTGTGCCGGTGGACGCAGAAGGAAGCCTGCCGGACGGCAGCACTTTCACGGGCGTCGCAGGTCTGCGAGCGGCACTGTTGAGCAATCCCGAATTGTTTGTTACAACAACTACTGAGAAACTTCTCACTTACGCCTTAGGCCGCGGCGTGGAGGATTATGACGCCCCCGCGGTCCGTGGCATCGTGCGCGCAGCGCGTGGCGAAGACTACCGTTTTTCGTCGCTGATTCTCGGAATCGTAAACAGCACTCCGTTTCAAATGAGGAGATCCAAATGATCATTACCAAGAAGGCTCTTCCCCGCCGCTCTTTCCTGCGGGGCGCGGGCACCATGCTGGCATTGCCGCTGCTGGATGCCATGATTCCCGCCCGGACGGCGCTGGCGGCCACGGCGGCGAATCCGGTAAGACGCCTTGGATTTGTCTATATTCCAATGGGCGCCAATCAGGCGCAGTGGTCACCGTCGGGAGTAGGGGCGATCACTGAGCTTTCGCCTATCCTAAATTCGCTGACGCCGTTTCTCGATCGCATCACGGTCATAGGTAACCTCGAAAACCAAAATGCGTATTCACCCGGCAATCACGCCACGGCAAACTCGTCGTTTCTGAGTGCGGCGAAGGCGAAGTTGACCGAAGGCTCGGACTACCGGTCGGGCACCACGGTCGATCAAATCGCCGCGCAACATATCGGGAAGGACGGACGTTTGCCATCGCTCGAACTCGCGATGGATCTACTCACGACGGTGGGCAACTGCGACAATGGTTTCGCTTGCGCATACCAGAACGACCTCTCGTGGTCGTCACCCACCACGCCGTTGCCGGCCGAAGCGAATCCGCGTGTGGTTTTCGAGCGACTGTTTGGCGATGGCGGCACTTCCGCGGAACGGATGGCCGAACTGAAGAGGAATGCCAGCATTCTCGATTGGGTGACTGGAGACATAGCGAAGCTACAGCATAAGCTCGATTCAGATGATCGCGTCAAAGTAACGAATTACCTGGACACCATTCGTGAAGTGGAGCGCCGCATTCAAAAGGCCGAGAGCCAGACCGCCGACTCGCACCTCCCCGATCTGGAGCGGCCGATGGGGGTTCCGGCATCCTACGGAGACCATGCAAAGCTGATGTTCGATCTCCAGGTGCTCGCCATGCAAGGCGATGTCACCCGCGTGGTTACGTTTCAGCTTGCTCGCGAGACTAGCACCCGGACCTATCCGGAGGTCGGCGTGCCGGACCCGCACCACCCCACGTCGCACCACGGCAACAATCCGGAGAAACTCGCCAAGCTGGCCAAAATTAATGCCTATCACGCTTCGCTCTTTGCCTACTTCCTGGACAAACTGAAGTCCACTCCGGAAGGAAACGGCACACTGCTGGATCACTCGCTTTATCTGTATGGCAGCGGCATGGGTAATCCCGACGTACACGACCATGCCAATCTGCCTATCCTGGTGGCGGGCGGCGCGGCCGGCAGAGTGAAAGGCGGCCGCCACATCCGCTATGCCCAGCCCACCCCGCTTGCGAACCTGCATCTGACTTTGCTTGATCGGGTGGGCGTCCGGCTCGATGCGTTCGGCGACAGTCAAGGCAAAATCAGCGAATTGCTCGAGCCCGCCATTTTATGAAGCTGCTTATGAGACACCCCGTCCGCGTAATCTTGGGCGCGCTTCTGGCGGCCGGTGCGGTATCCGCGGCGCACATCGATTCCCGCCTGGTGGACGCGGAGAAAAAATCCGACAAGGCCGAGGTCCGGGCCCTGCTCCAACAGCACCTTGATGTGAATGCGACGGCAGTGGATGGCGACACGGCGCTCCACTGGGCGGCTTACTGGGACGATCTGGAAACGGCGCGCCTTCTGCTGGATGCCGGCGCGAATGTGAATACCGCCAACCGGTACGGAGTGACGCCGCTGTCGCTCGCAGCCACCAATGGCAGTGCAGCACTGATCGATCTTCTTCTTAAGGCCAAAGCCGATCCCAACGGCTCATTGACGGGCGGGGAAACTCCCCTGATGACGGCGGCGCGAACCGGCAAGGTGGAAGCAGTCAAAGCCCTGCTTGTGAACGGAGCGGACGTCAAGGCGAAAGATGACGAACGCGGGCAGACCGCGCTTATGTGGGCCTCGGCGGAAGGCAATACGGCGGCGGTCGAGATGTTGATCGAGCACGGTGCGGACCTTCATGCTGTATCCAAGGGCGGCTTTACCGCGCTCCTGTTCGCCGTGCGCCAAGGCAAGCCGGATGTGGTCCGCACGTTGTTGAAAGCCGGGGCGGACGTTAATGAAACCCTGCAGAAGCCATCGCGACAGGCAGGAACAAGCGCCATGTGTCTGGCTGTCGCCAACGCACATTTCGAACTTGCGGCCATGCTGCTGGACGCCGGGGCCGATCCTAACGCGGCTGCACAGGGATGGACAGCGCTGCATACAGTCACATGGATCCGCCAGCCCGGTTATGCGAGCAATGACCCTGCTCCCGAGGGATCGGGAAATATGAACAGCATCGAATTCGTTAAAAAGATCGTCGCAAAGGGCGCGAATCTGAACGCGAGGATTACGCGGCGCACTAACGCCGGACTCAGTAGCCTGAACTATATTGGTGCTACTCCATTCCTGCTTGCCGCCCGAACCGGCGACGCCGAGTTGATGCGGCTGTTCGCCAAACTGGGTGCCGACCCGTTGATTCCCAACGCTGATAATACGACGCCATTGATGGTGGCGGCGGGAGTTGGTACGCGTTCTCCCGGTGAAGATGCGGGTACCGAACCCGAGGTTCTGGAAGCGGTCAAGGTAGCACTCGAACTCGGCAACGATATCAATGCAGTAGACAAAAACGGTGAAACTGGGATGCACGGCGCGGCTTATAAGCAAGTGCCTTCTACCGCGCAATACCTCTTGGATCATGGCGCCAAGATCGAGGTGTTTAACCACAAGAACTCTCATGGCTGGACGCCGTTAAGAATAGCGGATGGCGTCCATCGCGGTATGAATCTGCGCAGTTCTCCGGAAACCGCCGCGGTGCTTCGTAAAGCCATGAGTGCCGCCGGGGTTTCAACTATAGTGGACCCTGAAGGGGTCATCAGCGGCGCCACCAAATAACGGTTCCTCCGGCAGGTGCTGAAATGAGCCGCGGGTATCGGGCTGAGTTACCTTATCTGGCTCTGGTGCAAACTCAAGCCGAAAGCAAAATCGGTGAGCTTCGCTTGGTTGAGTGTTTGCGATTAAGCCTTCAGGCCGCGGGTGCCGCGCTCCATAGTTCCGTCATCGTCGCGTTGTACCCACCAAGTTTGCCCATCATGAACTGTCCTTTCTTGATCTTCTCCACCAGCTCGATTCCGGACATCGTTACCTCCTCATTGCCGAATCTCTTGAATCCCAGCATCGGCCGGATTCGTTGCTTCACTCTCCGATGGTCCTGCTCGATCAGATTGTTCAAGTACTGGCTGGATCGAAGCTTGACGCTACCGGGAAGTTCGCCGTCTCGTTTCATCTCTCGTACTGCCCGATGCGAGGCCGCATAAGCGTCCAACGTGATCTTCGTAGGCACGCGGGTGTTTTTCATCGCGCTCCGGAGAAACGACTTGGCGGCGTTCCCGTCTCGGTTCTGGCTGAGAAAGAAATCGACTGTCTGGCCCGCCTTATCGACGGCGCGGTACAAGCACACCCATTGTCCGCCAACCTTTATATAGGGGCTCTGGTGCAAACTCAAGCCGACGGTGGAGATCGGTTAAGCTTCGCTTCGCCGAGTGATTACGGATGGGGCTCAAGCTGCGAGTGCCGCGTTCCACAGTTCCGTCATCGTCGCATGGCATCCACCGAGTTTGCCCGTCTTAAACTGTCCCTTCTTGATCTTCTCGGCTAGCTCGATTCCGGAGATCGTTACCACCGCGTTGTCGAATCGCTTGAATCCCAGCATCGGCCGGATGCGTTGCTTTACTCTCCGATGGTCCTGCTCCACCAGATTATTCAAGTACTGGCTGGATCGAACCTTGACGCGACACGGAAGTTCGCCGTCTTCTTTCATCTCCCGCACCGCACGATGCGAGGCCGCATAGGCGTCCAACGTGATCTTCGTGGGCACGCGAGTGTTCTTCATCGCGCTGCGGAGAAACGATTTGGCGGCGTTCACGTCTCGCTTCCGACTGAGAAAGAAATCCACCGTCTGGCCCGCTTTGTCGACAGCGCGATACAGGTACACCCAGTGTCCGCGAACCTTTATATATGTCTCGTCCATCCTCCACGATCCGCCCACGGGCCGAGCGTAGCGCCGCCAGCGCTTTTCGAACTCTGGAAGGTAGCGCTGAACCCACCGCAGGATCGTGGTATGGGTCACCGAGATTCCCCGGTCCCCCATCATGATCACCAGATCCCGCAAGCTCAGTTTGAAGCTCGCGTACCAGCTCACGCACAAAACAATGATCTGTCGGTCGAAATGTCGTCCTTTGAACAGATCTTCGTCGCGCGGCTCCGACGGGTTTGCACCAGAACCCGCTCCACCAGTTCAGTCAACAATCCGCTCACCACAGCCGTGTTTTCCGTCGCGCGCTGCGCTGCCTCCAGCGTCTCCGCGTAACTCGTCGTGTCGCCGCGATCCGCCGGTTGCACTGTCACCGCTAGCAGCGCGCCCGACGCCAGATCCACTGCGTGCTCGGCCTTATACGCCAGCTTCGTGCGCCCATCTTTCATCTTCGTAATGCGCGCCGATGGGTCGTGCTGCTCTTTCGTGGAGTTTTCTACGCCTTCGGCTTGCGCCAACTGCCGCAGGTAATCGTCGTACGGCAAG
>JBDTTL010000170.1:0-10139 GCA_039930665.1 Acidobacteriota bacterium | reverse complement strand
GCACTGGACGATATCGGGGGCGCCAATGATGACACGGGCGGATCAGGCGAGACAGGCAATCGGCTGCGCATCTACTCGCCCGAGCCTGCCGACTCGCCTTCGCGTCACCTGGCCCGCTACGCTAAGGACGCCGCGCAGCGCTACGTCACGACACTGCAGATCGACCTGATTCCCCGCAGCGATCGCTACAACCGCGGGGGCGACCAGCTCCCATTCCAGGAAAATGGGTTCGCTGCGGTGCGTTTTACCTCAGCCTCGGAAAATTTGATCTCCCAGCACACCGCCGGGGACACCCCGGACAGAGTTTCGGCCTCTTTTACCGCGAATGTGGCGCGCGTGAACGCGGCGGCAATCGCCAGCCTCGCTGCTCCCGTACCGAGATGATGAGCCTTCCCGACTGAAGCAATCAAGATCGCGGCCCTCGATCTTGCCAAGGCGTAAAGACTCCGGCCTGCCGTTTCCCGTTTTCCCGTGATTCAGGCGCAATGCGCTTGCTTCCTCCGGCACCGAATCGTTCGGATTTCCAATGCCCATGGGATGAGCGCTGGCTGCCTCGACAGGAGCGGATTTATTCCTGGTCAAGGTCGAAAAAGCGCGCGCCAATCCCACCCCGCTAAAGTGCTGGCATGATCCGCCCGATGATATGCATAACGGGATACGACCATGGCACTTAGCTGTGGGCCATCGGGGATTGTCCCACGTCGCCTCTTCGATTTTATGGATTGGATGCCCCGAGTCCCAAGAAACATCGGAAACTAATGATCTCGCTGCGTAAATCGATGGAATACCAAGCGGAGGAAGTTCTTCAATCCGCGTTGAAGTCCTACGGGGATGTTTTTGTCGCAGTAGGGCAGGCGGGGGCGCAGGCGTTTCCTCCCGTTGGCGACGAGCTAAAAGAAAGCCTGCTGTGTCTCAAGCAGCGCCTGAACGGAGAGGCTTCGGCCAGCGTGATTGCCGAAACCGAGCAACTCCTCGAAGCCGAGCTGCGGACGTGGAGCGAACAAGCTGCCAATTTCTTCCGCGACAAGACAGAGGAAGTCAGAGAAATACTAACTATCGTGGCCACGGCGGCCAGCCAGCTAGGAGAGCGCGATCAGCGCTACGCCAATCAGTTTGGAAGACTGACGGAACGGCTGCAAGCCACGGCAAAGCTGAACGACCTCGCTATGATTCGGCAGTCTCTGGTCAAGAATGTCGCGGAGATGGAGACCTGCGTTACGAAAATGGCTCAAGATGGCTTGGATTCCGTCGCGGAGTTGCGAGCTCAGATGAGCGTGTACCAGACACGCCTGGAAGAAGTCGAGCAGATAGCCTCCCAAGATCCGCTCACCGGCTTGGCGAATCGCCGAAAGCTGGAACGTCATCTTGCCACCCTCGCGACCAAGGGACGGGCGTTTTCCGTCATTTACATCGATCTCAACGGGTTCAAATATATCAACGATACTTTAGGGCACATGGTCGGGGATGATCTGCTGAAGCAGTTTGCCGGCGAGCTCCGCACCGCTTTCCGCACCACTGATGTCGTGGGAAGGTGGGGCGGCGATGAGTTCCTGGTTGTGGTAGATGCCGATTTTCGCGACGCTGCGACCCGCGTGGAACGAATCTCTAAATGGGTCGACGGCGAATACCTTGTCGCCAGCGAATCAGGGCAGTGCAAAGTTCAGATCAGCGCGGCTAGCGGTGTCGCATCGTGGCAGGCCGGCGACACAGCCACCACCATTCTGCAGCGCGCTGACGCCGCGATGTATGAACACAAGGCGCGGATGAAGAGTGTTCCTAAAACCGCGCCGATTAGGGGCAGCGGGAACCTTTGAAGTACGTGGCAATAGGCTTCTGAAAAAAAATCGCCGGTGGGTGGACAGACGCGAGATTGCCGTCAAACTGCAACGCGGACGCGTGAACGAAAACGCGAGCGACTTTTACGGTGATGGAAGCTGAACCCACTCGCACCCCGGGTGCGCGCTGACGCGTTTATCTGACGGTGCGCACAGTTTTTGCGCGATACCGAAAAAGTTGTCACCAGTCCCCCCGCGCGCCACATTGTTTCCAAAAATCTTCGCGCACCCGAGGCCCTACACAGTCCACATGGTAGTATGCGATTAGTAAGAGCGCTCGGATCGCGTAACGCCGCGCGCTTGAGAAGCCAAGAAAAAAAATGATGATGAAATTCACGAAAGCTGTGTTATTTGTAGCCCTGGCGTCGCCGGCGGCTTGGGCCCAGGTCAATGCGGGCGCACAGAAGCCGGAAGCCAGCCTGCCCTTCACCATGACCACGGTGGCCACATTCGACCTGCCGTGGCGGCTAGCCTTCCTGCCCGATGGCCGTATGCTGATCACCGAAAAAGTCGGGCCCCTTTGGCTGGTCTCCCAGCAGGGACAGAAGATCCAGGTCGCCAGAACGCCCCCCGTTTATTGGCAGGGCCAGAACGGCATGCTGGGCGTCTTCGTCTCGCCGCATTACGCCACCGACCAGAGTATTTACCTTACCTATGCCGAACCGGGTGACTACGGCGGCGGCCTGGCGCTGGCCCGCGCCAAGCTGATCGCCACCGCCACCTCGGCGAGACTGGAAAACTTCGATGTGTTGTGGCGCCAGATGCCCAAGGGCAAGGGTGGCCAGGAAGGGGCGCAGATCGCTTTCTCGCCCGACGGCCAGTATCTGTTCCTCTCGGTCGGCGACCGGCAGCGCTTCACCCCCGCCCAGGATCCGGACCAGCCCGAAGGTAAGATCCTGCGCCTGACGCTGGACGGCAAGCCTGCCCCCGGCAATCCGAACTTCGGCAAGACCGGTGCTGCCACCATTCCCCTGATCGATCCCCCCCGCGACACCGAAGCCGTCAAGACCGCGCCCGTGGTGAGCACGTATACCTTTACCGGCCCAAATATGACGCCGGCTGAAACCTGGACCAGCGGCCATCGCACGCCCTATGGCCTGGCGTTTTCACCCACCGGCGAACTGTGGGAGGTCGAGCATGGCCCGCGCGGCGGCGACGAGCTCAACCTGATCGAGAAGGGCAAAAATTACGGCTGGCCACTCGTCTCCTATGGCCAGAACTATAACGGCGTGCCTATTCCCAATCCCGACATGCGGCCCGACTTGGCGGAGCCGGTGATTTATTGGACGCCGGTGATCGCGCCTGGCAATCTGATGTTCTATCGCGGCACCCAGACCTTTCCGCAATGGAACGGGAACGGCTTCCTCAGCGGTATGTCGACCATGACGCTGAACCGCCTTATCTTTGACGGCCATGGCGGCGCCAAAACCGCCGAGCGCTGGGATGTAGGACACCGCATCCGCGATGTGGAACAAGGCCCCGATGGCTCGCTGTGGATGCTGGAAGACGCCAGTGTCGGCGCCCTGATCCATGTGACGCCGAAGTAATCACTTGGGCGCGCCGGGCCAACCGGCGTATTTTCTAGGTCACGCGGTGCGATTCACATGCACCGTGCGGCCTTGCGAGAAGCGCGGGCTATCCAAAGATTTCGGCGCGGCCAAATCGGCAGCCGCATAACTCGCGTGGTTCACTACCGCCCTAGTAGCAAATTATAGATTGAAGAAGCGGCGGATTTCTTCGCGGTCGTGAAGCGCGTAGGGGTGGTCGGGGGCGAGCGTGAGCGCGCGGTTGATCAGATCGAGGGCTGGGGGACCTTCGCCACGCAGCATCGGGATCGCCGCCGCGCCGGTGTAGGCGTTGGCCAGATTGATTTCCGCTTCGTGGCGGATGGTTGCGAAGGCTTGGGCGGCGAGTACAAGGTTGGCGTCGAAGCCCGGGGTGTCGCCCGAATCGCGGAGCGCCATCGCGAGGTTTTTCAGAAAGAAGCCTCGGAAGAGTTGCAGGGTATGGTCGTGGGGATAGTTGGGCATCTGGTCGTCGAGAAACTGGAGGCCCTCGCGGGCGATGGCTGAAGCTGCGGTAAAGTCTTCCCCGGTTAGCTGCTCGAAGTAACGGCTTTGAAGTTGGTCGAGTTGGTTGAGGACGTCGGAAAGCGTCGGGATAGCGACGGCTTCGGTTGTGCGGGCGGCGCGGCTTAGATCTTGCAGCTTTTCGAAGAGAAGCTGCATGGAGCGGGACCAATCGGTGTCGACTAGCGCGATGCCGTTACGTTTTACCAATGGCGCGATGGAGCGCGGCAGGTCGCCGGGCTTGGGCATTTGGGCTCCACCGACCAAGGTCGGGATGACGCCAGAGGGTTTCTTTAGCGCGTGTTGGATTTCGAGGCGCAGGACATCTTTGGAGTTGTGAAGACGGGCCTTTCCACCAGCGGGACCCTCGTCCAGCCAATGCGGGCCGATCACCAGGAGAACGGCGTCGGCGGCGGTGATGTTTTGGAGGATTTGCGGCAGGTAGTCGGTGCCGACCAGGAGGTCGTCGACGTCTTGCCAGACGCGATCGGGGCCGAAGCGGAGGACGAGGTGGTCTTTCAGGCGGCCAGCCCAACCTCCTGCATCGGAGCGGCGGTACGAGAGGAAGACACCGGGCATTGCTACTTAGGAGTCTACTACGCAATCGGCTGCGCGGCACGTACTCAAGGCACTGGGACCAGCAGTGTTTTTCCCGCGAATGTAGTAATGCCGTCGAGCGAGTCGATGAAGCCCGCGGCAATCGCGGGCACGGCTTGCAGATGCCACAAGACCTCTGCGTTCGTCCAGGCTTTTTCGCGTGCCGCGCTCGTACTCCACGCGGCGATCAGATCAGCCAGATGCGAGACTGCAGGAATCGGCTCACCCAGAAGGCGGACTTTCAGCTTCTGCTTGGCGGGCTCGATGATAGAGTCGAGCGTCGTATTCAGAGCCGTGTAGTCGTTGTACTGCGCCCGTCCGTGCAGTGGGACAGTCTTTCTCGCCTCGCAGGTGGCGACTATGGCCTCGGGAAGGTCGTGATTAATGTGCGCGTTAATGCCGGCCAAAGCGAATTGAATGCGGGTGATCTGGACGTTCCCGCGACAATCAAACAGCGCCCTCCAGCATCCTGGGCACGGTGAACCGGTAAGTGCAGCCCTAAGAGCACCAAAATAAAGCTGCCCAAACTGGACATCGAGTTCGGAAAGAAATGCCGAATCGGCAAACCCTCTTGCGGCGACACGGGCTTCGACGGCGCTGGTCACCTGCAGGTACACCCAGTTAAACCATTTGAGGCCGTCGCCGTCGACGCACGTGGCGTCTATCGTCTGCATGGTTTGGAGCACGTCGGCGATTGATCGCGGAGGCGCTTGGGTAGCTACCGCTAACGCCTGGTCGTAAGGGAACATAGCTGCCCATTGTAGACCTTCGGCAGCTTAGATGCGCAACGGTCTTTTGTCCGGCGTTTCCAATCGTTGCGGATCTGGAGCCCTTGCTCCACCCTCAGATGGCTTGGTGGGCCTGGCACAACGAACCATACACTCGCTCCCGTTCCGCCGCCACCCCGGAGCCGACATTTTCGAGACGCAGGCGCGGGCTGGCGTCGGATCCCAATTTCGCGTTGCCGACCGTCGATTCGAGCAACTTGACGTCGGTACTCGCATCGACGACGAACACCGTATCGTCGAGCCGCCGTTGCGTAATAAGCTGGTGAAGCTCGAAGATGCAGCCGCTGTTCCGTTCCGAAAAACCACGCAGGTCCATCAGGATCGCGTCGCTTTGCCCAAGCAGCGCGGCCAGCGTGTTAGACCACGTGTTCTCGTGGCAGAAGAACTCGGTGACGCGGAAACGGCCATCCGGATCGCGTGATTCGTCCATCGACTTGAGACGCTCTTCCAGATCCTGCGAGCCTTGTACAAACCGGGAGCTCAAATCGCCAGCCAGAAAGGCAAGCGTGTCGTCGGGGTCGATAGTGCGGGCTGCAAGGTCCGTGCCTGCGATCATTGCCACGCCGCCGCGAAAGCGCCAGCGTTGCGCAACCGAGTCGAACAACTTTTCGGTACGTCCGCGAAAACCGAATACGCGCAGGATCAACAGTCGCATCCCCGGCTCGCTAGACGGGCGCCAGATGGCCAATCCTAGTTGGGCAATAGCGCGATACGCCACGAACCCCGCCAGCCCAGCGATTCCTTTCCATCCAACAGCGCTGGCATATTGAGCCGAAAACACGAAGGCGGCGATAACCCAGAAAAGATCGGCCACAAGCTGCACATCGCTGAACGATTTGCGCCGATATCTGCCGTTCAGCAGCGCCAGCAGACGCCAGCAGAGATACCCGACCGGCACGGTAGCTAACATGAACCACCCGTTTGGCCCGATCGTCAGTAGCGGGGTGCGCAGGTTCCCCACGTCCAGCAGCGTAACGAAGATCTCCCGCGCGGCGACCGAACTGAAAGTGAAGACAAGCAACGCCGCCAGCGCCAGTGGCGATACGCCACGGATGCGACGGTTGGACGCGATCAAGATTATGGAAGCCGGCAGGCTCGCCTCGAGCGCGAGGAGGAACAGGAAGGATTGGAGGTTCTGCACTACTACTTCAAAGCCGGGCTCCCCCGAGCTAGGGTGAGAGACCGCGGACCAGATAGCGATGACGAGCATCCCCGTCCCGAGGTATGCCGCGACGACCCACATCGACCGCCTCCATGGAATCGCCCACAACGTTATAAAGGTGGCAGGCACCGGCCAGCAAAAGACGTACCAGACCGCGAATCCTCGAATCCCCGCGAACTCGAGATCGGGTGTTTGAAAGTAAAGCCAGGTCCAGACGGCCGCTGCCGAAGCCCCCGCAAACGCGTAGACCAGCGCCAGCCGAAGACGCAGCCGCCGCTCTCGATTCCGGAGTTCAACCGGATTCCATGATTCGCGCGGCGGCGAGGCGACAGGAAACGATGGCGTGCTCTCGCCGGCGGTGGAGGCGGCATGCATGGCCCGCTCCACGGTACGCCGGTACAGCCAGATAAGGATGAGCGACGCCGGAACGGTGAGGAGAACCGCATCCAGAACGTACAGGAACAGAATTGCCGGTGCCGTGCCCTTCAATGCGATTCTCCCAGGTTGATCATCCCCCAGATCATAGCTCCTGGAAAAGGCCGGCGCACTCGCCGCAGTTTGGTACTAGGATGTCTGAAGGAGGAAGTAATGGTGGCTGCGGCTGCAAACTCTAAGCACTCCCGCGCGCGCCGCATCCTGCTGTTTCTGGCGGTTGTCTGGACGCTCGGCGCCGCATTCCTTGCCCTGGAAGCCGGCATGATTGAGTTGTCGTGGTTCGGTTCATCAAAGTCACTCCCCGCAGATCTGGTGCTTCCACAACAATCGCGCGCCGCCCTAGCGCATTGCCAGGACGTGGTGAAAAGCTTGCCACCTCCTGCGCAGAACGTTAATCTCGACGCGCAGTCATGGTATTTGGCCTGGCGGCTGGGATACATGCTGGGTTCGGCGGATGCGTCGCTGACCTCCGGCACGACAAACCGGGCCGCGGTGGAGAATATGTTGCGGCAATCGCTGCCAGCTACGAGCGCGCTGGGAATCCCCTCTCTCACCTTGCCCGAACACGGCCGCAGTGCATATGCGCTGCGGGAATTCAGCGGCTTTCTTGAAGAGGATACGCCGTGCGTCGCTGCTGCCCTGCAGTCCAGGCACTCGCCGAGATATAGCGCGCTGTTTAAGTTCGGCGCCACCGTCGGGTTTGGCAGTGTCTACCGGCGTCTCGCGCCCGAGCTGAATGACGTGCTCGCTCCGCAACTTAGGGTTTACGGGTCCGCCGCGGGTATTCCCGCAGATCTGTACGATCCACTCCTCACCCAACGTGTCGCTGGCTCGGGCTTCGGCGGGGGGCAAGCGGCCGAATCCGTGGTGAACCGGATCGACTCCTATATCAAAAGCACTCCTTAATGTACTTCGGTCTTCTCGATTTCAAGTATCGAGACGACCTCAGAAACATCTTCCGATCGGACCCTGCACATCCCTCGGGTCTCGCTAAAAATTGCGATCATGGCAGCCAGGAGGTCACATGAAGGAATGCACGATGGCAGCTATTCTCACAGTTCCGCTAATGGCTCAGACGCCTGGGTCTGGCAAAGTATACATTTCTGATTCCACTGTCAGTCTCGTTGAATTCGGCGTGTCCTTCCAGGTGCCGCAGGGATGGACAGCGGCTGCCCAGGACCAACCTGGCGCATTCATGCTGGCGAGCGCGGCTGGAAACGTAATCGGTTTTCTTTTTTTCAAGGCAAAGGTTTCCGATAATGAAATGAAAGCCTTCTTCGCCGACAAAACCGACGGCATTCTGCGCCTTGAGCAGACGCCTGTGGCTGGTTACAACCAGGGCTGGGTCTTCGACTTTCGCGATGCTGGCGTCGGGGTGCAAGGAACCGGCCGGGCGGTGCTCAGCACTTCATCCACCGCTGCGCTGGTAATCGTGATGGCCAAGACGATCCCACCCGAGTCGCTGGCAGCACCCGCGGAAGCCTGGGTCCGAGCGCTCCGGTTCGCTGGCGGAGCGAAGCCGGTGGACACGGCGCAGTCGCAAGCAAAGGCGCCGCCGGTGAAACCCGCCCAATCCAACGCTCCAACAGTGCCCGCCCCCAATCCGTTTAGCGGACGCCAGATTCACGGCGTTAAGAGTTATCGCGGCGGCGACTACTTCGAACTGACAACCATCAGCGTCGATCTTTGCGTGGATGGAACCTATTCCGCGATCATAAAAAAAGAATCCAGCTCGACCTCCGGCCTCCTTGGCCCTTCTCAAAAGACCGATCACGAGACCGGGACTTGGTCGATTTCCGGAGCGGCTCCCCAATGGGCCCTGACGCTGCGAACCTCAGAGGGGCTATCGAACTCGGTGCCGCTTCGCACCGCCGGCGGACTAAGATTCGGCGACATGCCGGCAGAGCTATTACAGACAATGAATTGCCGGTAGCCACCCGCTCGACCAGGTGCGACGGCTCCACTCACATCGCATGCAGGATCACGGGCACCACGGATTACAGTCGGGGATATGAGAACTCTATTTCGGCTAGAATAGGCGTATTGTGCCGGATATTTTCATCAGTTATCGGCGCGAGGACACCAGTGGATACGCGGGCCGGCTCTATGATCAGATCAGTTCCCACTTTGGTCCAGACCATGTATTTATGGACGTCGCTGACCTTGAGCCGGGCACTGACTTTGTCGAAACGATCGATGCAAAGGTCAGCACTTGCGATGCTTTGATCGTTCTCATCGGTAAGAATTGGCTCACGATCAGGGACGAGCAAAATCAGGTTCGCCTCAGGAAGGCGGGAGATTTTGTAAGTATTGAGATCGCCGCAGCCCTAAATCGGAATGTAGAGGTCATTCCTGTTCTGGTCGGCGGCGGGAAGATGCCGCTGCAACGGGACTTGCCGGAATCGCTACAGCCGTTATGCCGACGCCAGGCACTCGAGCTCAGCGATGTCCACTTCACCCGCGACATGGGCGATTTAATTGAAGCCCTAAAAAGGCCTGCCAGCACGCGAGTGGTCCCGTCCCCCAACTGGCGTAAGTCCACACTGGCTGCCTCTATTTCGATTATTTTCGCACTGGCTGCCGGGATTGGAATTTGGGCTTGGCGAAACTCGCATCCGCCGCGACAAGGGGAAACGTCGCCGATTGCAGGCACGACAAAACCGGCTCCGCCCGCGAATTCTCCCAAAAACGCCGACAACACCGACATCAGCGGCACCTGGAGGGCAGTGGTCCAGAAAGAAAATGTGAGGTACGAGATATACTTCACGTTCGAGGTGGTTGGCGACAAGCTATTCGGTCAGGCAATCTATCCCACCGGCGAAGCCGGCATCCTCAACGGCACAATTAGACAGAGCAGAATCTCCTTCATAACAAAACATGTGCCGGACTTCGCAGAAGAAGAAGCAACGATCACGGTGGAGGGAAAAGTGTCAGGTGACGAGATCCAAGTGTTCACGCAAGATCAAAATGGCTACTCGAAGGGTGTTGCTCATCGAGTAGCGCGGCTCGGCAAAGCCAAGGTGTTGACTCCCTGATCCGCCCCCAAGAATTACTTGGCTAAAGCGGGCTCTCCGCGGATGGTAATGGCACTCTGCCCTCACGCTCGGGAATCGACGAATATCCGACGGCCGTACACATCCGCAGCACGATCCAGTTCGATAAACGACGGCCGCTTCACGGCACACATAGATAGCGGTCGCTAGTGTCCTGAGTCAGAAGTTAGCATAATAAAATGGAACCCGCTTGGTATGCT
>JBDTTL010000169.1:0-10148 GCA_039930665.1 Acidobacteriota bacterium | reverse complement strand
ATTCACGCCGGAGACATGGTTCTCGAACTCCACAGCTCCGACGGGCGCATGAAGCTGGATTCAGGGGGCTTGGTTTCCGCACTGTTCAAAGTGGACGACACCTATACCGTGCGTTACGAACAAGCATTCTGCGCTGTGGAAAGCCTGATGGATTCCAAGGAAGGCAAACGCCACCACCAGACCACGGTAAAATTCGACCGCAACCAGAATCGCGCGAGTTGGGTGGAGCGCGACATGCTCGATAACAGCAAGGTATTGCGCAGAGCTCAAGTGGATATTCCTCACTGCGTTCATGACGTGCTGGGCGGGCTCCTGAATCTGCGAGGGTCGACGCTCGAACCGGGGCAGTCGACGCTCGCGCCCATGAGCGATGGCCGCCGCTCCGCCCAAGTGAAAGTGGAAGCGCAGGAACGCGAGGACGTGACTACGCCCGCCGGCACGTTCAAGACTATCCGTTATGAAGCGAATCTGATGAATGGCGTGATTTACCAGCGGAAAGGCCGCGCGTTCATATGGATTTCGGACGACGCCAGACGCATGCCGGTGCAGATCCGGCTGCGGCTGGCGTTCCCTATAGGGACGGTGACGCTACAGCTCCAGAAAGAGGAAGTGAAATGAGGCGGCCGATTTTGCTGACGGCCGCGATCATGCTGCTGAGCGCAGGCAGCGGTCCCGCGCAGGCGCCAGGCGTTCAGCCGTCGAGCCCACTGATGCCGAATGCCCAGGTGAACGAGTTGTGTGGGCGGCTGGGCGAGTTGATGGAAGCTGGCGGCGTGGCCATCCCGGACCTCCAGCGCGCGGCGGCTCCGGTGATCGAGAACACGCGGCAGAATTGCATCCAATTGCGCCTGCGGCCGGGATTCGCCCAAATTACTTATTCGCTACTGACCAACCTTCGCGCTTATCTGGCCCTAGCCGATTCAGTTCCCAAGCCGTTCCCGTTTCCCGAGGCTGCGCAACAGCAGTTGACGGAATTGCGCAGTGACGCCAACCGGCTGGATTCACATTTCCGGACGCTGATTGAGAACCGTGACCGTCAACTGAGGAGTCCCGATCCAGCGGATCTGGCGCGTTATGCCGAGGCCAACCGGAGGCTGGTCGCGCCTGCGCCGGGCAAGCCGAGAGTGGTGTTTTTCGGCGATTCCATCACCGATATCTGGCGCCTGAACGAGTACTTCCCGGAAAGCGATTATGTCAATCGCGGAATTTCGGGACAGACTAGCGGGCAGTTATTGCAGCGCACGCAGGACGACGTGGTCAATTTGCATCCAGCAGCGGTGCTGATTCTGATCGGCACCAACGACTTGGCGCGCGAGACGCCGGTGACGACCATCGAGAGCGACTACCAGATGCTGGCGGATATGGCGTCGGTGAATAAAATCAAAGTCATTTTCGCCTCGGTTTTGCCGGTGAGCGATTACCACAAAGAGCAGGATCCGGCGTACGAGCGACGGCTCCAGCGTCCCCCCGCTTACATTAAAGCGCTGAACGGCTGGCTGCAGAAATTCTGTTTCCGGCACGGCTATACCTACCTGGACTACTACACGGCCATGGTGGACACAGCGGGTCAATTGGAGACCGATCTCTCGGATGACGGCCTGCATCCCAACGCTAAAGGGTTCCGGGTGATGGCGCCGCTAGCGTCAGCGGCTATAACCAAGACCTTAGCGCCGGTCGAGACTTCGCAGAAACCCAAGAAGCGTGGGTTCACGTCTATTCTGAAGTAGCATGCAAAGCTGGATTCAACGCGTTTGCGGCGCCACGGCATTTACGACCGCCCTGGCTTTCGCGCAGACCGATATGTCTATTGCGCAACTTGCGGATTTCATCAAGTCATCTGTCACGCTCCATGAGGATGACCGCAAGGTGGCAGACATGGTGAAGAAGGTGCGCCTGTCGAATCAACTCGACGCCCACACGGTTGAGGCGTTGCGGAATCTGGGCGCGGGAAGCCTTACGGTGGCGGCTCTGCGGACATTGATGACCGAATCGGCCAGTCTGTCGGCCGCGCCCGTGCCGGTGGAAGCGGCGACGCCGGCGGTCGCCCCCATGGCCGCGCCGGACGCCCCACAGCAGAAACTGATTCTAGCCGCCGTAACGGAGAACGCCCTCAATTACTCGAATAGCTTGCCGAATTTCATCTGCCTGCAGGTGACGCGGCGCTATTTGGAAGGGTCCGGCGGCGATCGTCTCATCGACAAGGTTGCCGAACGACTCAGCTACTTCGACCACAAGGAAGATTACAAGGTGATATCGGTGAACGATTCGCCGGTCACCAATCGCAAGCATGAACAGCTCGGCGGAGCTACCTCCAGCGGCGAGTTCGGGAGCATGCTGCTCGAAATCTTCAGCCCTGAGAGCAAGGCCGAGTTTCAATGGGAGCGCTTGGGCAAGCTGCGAGGGCGCATCATGGATGTTTTCAGCTTCCGCGTGCCTCTGGAATATTCGCATTACCATATCACGGCGGAAGACGTGAAACGGACCGTGACGGTGGGTTATCACGGCTTGGTCTATGCCGACCGCGACAGCCACCAGGTGATGCGGCTCACAATGGAGGCAGACGATATTCCGGCCGACTTTCCTATCCGCAGCGCGGCGGAGACTCTGGACTACGACTCCATTGCAATCTCCGGCCAAAAGTTCATTCTTCCACTCAAAGTGGAGATGAAGATGCGCGACGGCCGAAACCAGATGAAGAACCAAGCCGAGTTCCGGCTTTACAACAAATTCGGCGCGGAGGCCAACATTCAGTTCGGGGATATTTCCGATGTTGCTCCCCGAGACCAGGCCCCGGAACCACCGGGCAAGTGACGCTCGGGTGCCGGCCAATCGGCGGGCGCCAACGAGAATCCGCCGTACTATTATTGGAGTAGAAATGAAACGCTGGGCTGCACAACTGGCGCTATTGGTTGTCCTCTCCATCACCGCGCGGTCGGAGAGCAACCTGACAGTGGAGCAACTGGTTAGTTTTGTCAAATCGTCGGTCCAGTTGCAGCATGACGACCGGCAGATCGCGACTTTCATCAAGAAGAATGTGAAGCTGACGAACCGCCTCGACGCGCGCACCGTCGAAGCGCTCCAGGGCGCGGGAGCGGGTCCGCAAACCGTAGTGGCATTGAAAGCGCTGATCACCGAATCGGCCAGCCTGGAACCTCCGCCACCACCGGCTCCAAAATTGGTGATAGCGGGGCCGCCGCCGCCGGATTCCATCGAGCAAAAGCGGATTCTCGCGGAAATCACAGACCGCGCGCGGAACTACGTGGCTGGATTGCCGAACTTTATTTGCCTCCAGGTGACGCGCCGCTATGGCGATGTCAGCGGTCTCGAAAATTACCGCCTGATCGACACCATTGCCGAGCGCCTAAGCTACTACGAGCAGAAGGAAGACTACAAGGTGGTGTCGATCAATGGAATACCGGCGACGCCCGGCGCCCGGCATGAGCAGAAGAGCGGAGCCAGTTCGTCAGGTGAATTTGGATCGATCCTGAGAGAGATTTTCGCGCCGGATACCGAAACCCAATTCGACTGGGAGCGGTGGGCCACGCTGCGCGGCAAACGGATGTACGTATTCAACTTTCACGTGAGCCAGTTGCACTCGCAATACAGCATCTATTCCGACGCCGCGAAGCGGACGGTAATCGCGGCCTACCACGGGCTGGTATACGCAGACCGGGACACCAAGATGGTAATGCGCATCAAACTGGAAGTGGAGGGTTTGCCGGTCGACTTCCCGATTCAGAGTGTGGATCTGGATTTGAATTACGATTTCATGAAAATCTCCGGGCAGGAGTATCTGCTCCCGCTAAAATCGGAGATCCGTTCGCGCGACGGTAGATTTCTGTCGAAGAATGACGTCGAATTCCGGATGTATAACCGGTTCGGGGCGGAGACGAACATTCAGTTCGGCGATGTGCCGGATGAGTTACCCGACGATACCACCAAAGAACAATCCGCTAAATAGCCTCATCCTGGTAAACGTAGGCACGCGTCATAGGCGCTGCCCCGTTGGCGCCGCACTTGGCCAACAGCACCTGGTGCAAGCCTAAGCCGCCCTCATCGAAAGCCAGCGAAGAACCCGCCAAATACAATTGCCAGGTACGCCACGTGGACTCGTCGACGACTTGGAGGCATGCGTCTCGCTGGGCCGTGAGGCGATCCACCCAGGCGCGGCAGGTAAGCGCGTAATGACGCCGGAGATTCTCCACGTCCAGCACTTCGAAGCCCGCGTTTTCGGCGGCGTGAATCACGTCATGCAGGCTTACAATCTGCCCGCCGGGGAAAACGGCGCGGGCGATGAACAGACTTTGGGCGTCGCTCCGCACCGGCGCGGGGCGCGTGATCCCATGATTCAGGAACAGGCCATCGGGAGCGAGCAATTTAGAGACATTGCGGAAATAGGCTTCGAGATGCGCGCGGCCCACGTGTTCGAACATCCCAATGGAAGAAATTTTGTCGAAGGTGCCGGAGACGTCGCGATAGTCTTTCTCTTCTATCGTGACCTGTCCCGTCAGCCCTTCTGCTTGCACCTGTTCTGTGGCGTGATCAAATTGACGCTGGCTCAGCGTGCAGCCGCGGGCTTCGGCCCCAAAGGAGCGCGCCGCATTGCGGACGAGAGCACCCCAACCACAGCCGATATCGAGGAAGCGGTCTCCCGGATGCACGCGCAGCTTACGGCAGATGTGGTCGAGTTTGGCGGCTTGCGCCTGGTCGAGGGAAGCGCCGGCGCGATCGAAGTACGCGCAGGAGTAAACCATCTGCGAATCCAGGAATAGTTTGTAGAACTCGTTGGAGCGATCGTAGTGGAAGCGAATGTTGCGTGCCGTGGCGTCGCGGGTGGCCCAAAGCTGTGTGAGCCGCCAGGGATTCCAGCGGCAAAGGGCATCGAAAAACTGGCCGCGAACTGCGGTCGCCGAACGCGACAGTTGGAAGCGAACCGCAGAGATGAAATCACCGTTGACATCTATCTCGCCGTTCACGAACGCCAGTCCCACCGAGTAGGCATCAGCGCGGGCGAGCCACTGCTGGCCCCCTTTGTGGCGGGGGACAATCTCAAAATCCTGCGCGTGAACGGACGCAGCCGAAGAGGCACGAGCCGACATCGAAACTCTCTCCAGCCAACTGAATATCACACTGGAGCGGCGGCGGCAATCGGGGCGGCGCGCTGGCGCTCCATCAGTGCCGGGTTACACTAATGGAGCACTGGAGGTGCACCATGACCAACAACATCTACACTAACCAGTCCTTTTACGCGCAGTAGCAAGCGCCGTAAGGGCTTCACATCCGAGACCCGCGTCAAGAGGGGGCTCTGGATCATCGGCGGAGAAAAAGAACTGCTTGAAAAACTGGGCAGGAAGGATCCGTGTCCCTGTGGATCAGCCCGCGCTTTCAAAAACTGTTGCATGAGAGCCGGTGGTTTTGACGGCGAACAACGCAACTACTTTTTTCAGAGAGTAGCTTGTGCAAACGCGGCGGGCGGCAGGAATGCCGTCCGCTTTCCTCAGTGCCCTTCGGCCAAGAACCGTTCGGCTTCGATAGCGGCCATGCAACCGGCGCCCGACGCTGTGATCGCTTGGCGGTAAGTGCGGTCCTGGACGTCGCCTGCGTGGAACACACCGGTGATATTGGTGCGCGCGCCACCCTTGGAGAGGATGTAGCCGTCGGGGTCCAGATCGATCTGGCCGACGAACGGTTTGGTGTTGGGGATGTGGCCGATAGCCACGAAGTATCCGTCGGCGTCCTGATCCCACATGCGTCCGGTCTTGAGATCGTGCAGCTTCACGCCGGTGACGATGTTCTTCGAGACGTCGTAGACATCCTCGACAACGGTATTGGTCAGGATCTTGATTTTCTGATTGGAGCGCACGCGATCCAGCATGATTTTCGAAGCGCGGAAGTTGTCGCTGCGATGGACCAGCGTGATGGTGTCGCCAAAACGCGTCAGGAAGCTGGCCTCTTCCATGGCGGAATCGCCGCCGCCGATCACTACAATTCGGCCGCCTTTGTAAAACGCTCCGTCGCAGGTGGCGCAGGAACTGACACCGCGCCCGATCAGCTTCTGCTCGTTAGGCAGTCCCAGCCAGCGCGCCGAAGCGCCGGAGGCAATTATCAGCGTACTGCTCTCCTGCCACTCGCCATCGATGTTCAGGCGGAACGGGCGCTTTGAAAGGTCGGCCTCCGTCACTGTGCCGTGCATGTAGACAGCCCCGAATCGCTCGGCCTGCTTCTGCATGTTCTCAACTAGATCGGGGCCATTAATGCCATCCGGGAATCCGGGGAAATTTTCGACTTCCGTGGTGAGCGAGAGCTGCCCGCCGGGCTCATGCCCGATGACCACCAGCGGATTCAGGCCGGCGCGGCCAGCGTAGATCGCGGCCGTGCTCCCGGCGCAGCCCGATCCAAGAATGATGACGTTATGCACGATTTATCTTACCAACCGCCCCATATAGATGATCGGAGCGCTGTTTCGATTCAGGTCAAAACCACAGCGAAACGATGCGGTTAGCGAGGAAGGCAAAAACGTAGGCGAATACCGTCATGTAGGCGAATTGAATGATGGGCCAGCGCCAGCCGGCGGTTTCGCGGCGCACCACGGCCACCGTCGACATGCACTGCATCGCGAAGGCGAAGAACACCAGCAATGCCGCGGCGCCGCCGGGGGTAAGGTCCTGGCGCAAGGCCGCCTGCAAACCCATTGAGTGCGTAGTGCCTTCGATTCCGTAGATGGTGCCGAGCGTGCCGACGATTACCTCGCGCGCCGCCAGCGACGTGATGAGCCCAATGCCGATCTTCCAGTTGAAGCCCAGCGGCCGGATGACTGGTTCGACGGCGTGTCCGATCATGCCCGCGACGCTTTCGCCGATTGCCGGCGCGTGGCCGTCATGCAGCGGCAGATTCGCCAGCACCCACAGTACGATCGCGACCGCCAGGATCACGGTGCCCGCCCGTCGCAGGAACACCCGGGCGCGGTCGATAAGCCGCAGGACTAGCGATGTCACCGTGGGCCAGCGGTAGGGCGGCATTTCGAGGATGAACGGCGCGCGTGTGCTTTTTAACACCGTCGATTTCAGCAGGCGCGCGGTGACGATCGCCGCCAGGAATCCCAGCAGGTACAATCCCAGCAGAGCCGCCGCGCGAGTGCCAAAGAGCGGACCCAGCAGCGGTTTTTCGGGGATAAAGGCCGCGATCACCAGCGTGTACACTGGCAGGCGTGCCGAGCAGGTCATGAACGGAGCGATCAGAATAGTAGCGATGCGATCCCGCTTGTTCTCGATAGTGCGCGTGGCCATGATAGCCGGCACCGCGCAGGCGTAAGCCGACAGCAGCGGGATGAAACTCTTCCCTTGTAGCCCGATGCGGGCCATGGTGCGGTCCGCGATAAGGGCCGCGCGCGCCAGATAGCCGGAATCCTCAAGTACGCCGATGAACAGGAATAGCAGCAGGATCTGCGGCAGGAATATGATCACCGCTCCCACACCGCTCCACACGCCGTCGACGATCAGGGATCGTAGCGCGTTGTCGGGCATGGTCCCCTCGATCCATTTCCCTGAAATTTGGATGGCGTTAGCCACCGCGTCCATCATGGGGCGTGCGCCGGCGAAGATGGTCTGGAAGACGCCGACTACCACCATTAAGAAGACCAGCGGTCCGATCACCGGATGCAGGAAGATGCCGTCCAGACGCCGTGTCCACAGCGGCGGCGCCGGTGCCCGAAAGTTGGTCCGGCGGCTCATGTTGGCGGCCCAGTCGCGCACCTTGGGCACGTCTTGCAGTACCGGCAGTTGCAACAAGGGCGGCTTAGGAGGCAGGTGTTGCGGCGCGGCGTTCAGGAACTCGAACACCTTTTCGACGCCAGTGCCTTTCGATGCACTGATCAAAACCACCTGTGCGCCGAGTTGTTTCGACAATTCCGCCGCATCCACTTCGCCGCCGCGGCCGTGAAGATCGTCGGCCATGTTAAGGATCACCAGAGTCGGCAATCCCAGGCTCAGGATCGGGGCGGCGAGCGATAAATGACGGCTGAGATTGGTGGAATCGAGGATCAGCATCACCGCGTCTGGCTTGGGCAAGCCCTTCATGGTTCCCGCCAGGACGTCGTGGGTGACGCGTTCGTCTTCAGTGCGCGGTTGGAGGCTGTAAACACCGGGAAGATCCACCACGAAAATCTCACGCAGATGGCCTAGTTTGGCGCGTCCCATGCGATGTTCCACAGTTACGCCAGGGAAATTCGCCACCTTCTGCCGCAAGCCGGTGAGCCGATTGAATAGCGTGGATTTACCCGAATTAGGCGGTCCAACGATCGCAACGATGTGCTGCTTGCCGGAGATTTCCGGCAGCGGCAAGGTCGCTGTGGCGGGGCCGTGGCAATCGCTCATGACGTGTCTTATCGCAGGATCAAATGAATGGCGGTCTCGCGGCGCAGCGCGACTTCCGAGCCGTCCACGCGAAACACACGCGGATCGCCGCCCGGCGCAGCATGCGCTCGGGTAACCGTGTGGCCCGGCAGAAAACCCAGTTCCATCAGGCGCTGAGCATCAATGTCGGACATGTCAATACGCTCCAGAATGCCGGTTTCACCCTTCTTCAGCGTCGTTAAATTGCGGGGGCCAGCCGGAGACTCATGCGTCTTGTTGAAGGGGAATTGCATCCTGGGTACATTATGGCTCTTACTGGCGGAGTTTTCAAGGGGCTCTTGCAAGTGACTTGCAACTGGCATCCGTCACACCGCGGCGACCAGTAAGATGACGGCAAAGGTCAGAACGGTGATAATGGCGCCGAACGTAACCGATCGGGGCGCGTAATCGACAGTGACATGACTCTCA
Source organism: Acidobacteriota bacterium (assembly GCA_039930665.1). GTDB lineage: Bacteria > Acidobacteriota > Terriglobia > Bryobacterales > Bryobacteraceae > Palsa-187. The sequence continues at coordinate 1,329 of JBDTTL010000169.1, read as the reverse complement.
CCCTGCGGAACCGGGATGCCGCGTAGTCCGCCGTGGACCTCGCTTATGGGCACCGCGCTTCCATTCACGCGAGCCTCCCAGCCAGGATAATACAGTTCGCTCAGCACCAGCACGCCGGGGTTAGCGGCCGTTACTTTGACGGCGATATGTCTGGTGGAGTGTTCCTGAACAACGGCCGGCATCAGGCCGGGTTCGAACCATGCCCGCGGATACGCGCTCGGGTTCGCATAAATCTTCCAGTTCGCGTCGGCATAGAGCGGATTGGCGTCCGTCGCCGACGCCGGCTTCAAAAAATAGCGGACGTTGAGCAGATCAATTCCAGGTCCGCCCCTGCCTGTCAGACCCATGTAGTTCGCCGTCAACGTGACCGCACCGCCGTTAAGCGTCTCGATCCCCCAGGAGTCGCCGATATTCAGCAGCGGGTCCGCTATCTCCTGAACCCGAAACGGCCCCGGCTGCATTTTGAGAAAATTTGCCGCTCCGCGCATGCTGATCAGGCGTTCGAGCTGGTCGGCTCCCTTGCGTCCTTCCTCGATTTTGTTGAACGCGATGGTGCTAAACAAATGCAAATCGAAAACGACGAAGGCGATCACAAGGAAGCGGCCGACGTCGCCTCTGCCGCCTCCCGAAACGTAACGGAAGATCGGGTAGACCAGGATGATGAAGAACAGCGACCACTCGGTCCAAATCTTCACCTCTGGGCGCCCGAATATGTACGGAATCGCCAACACCACGGCGGAGGCAATCGCCATCGACAGCAAGATGCGATTAAGGCGCCTCCAAGATATTGACCCTTCTGTGCCGCAAAACAGCACCTGCGCGCCGTAGGCAGCTAAAATCACCAGCCCAAAATGGCCGATGTAGAGGAATCGACTGGCCTCGCGCGCCATCCATAGCAACGGCGCGAGTGCGTAGAGTAATCCATACAGCAGCGAAGGCGCGCCCAGCGAAAACAAAAATGCCCCTGCCGCGAGCCCCGCTGAATACCGCACCCATGAATGTTCCCGGCACTTCCAGAAGCCGATGATTGCCAGCAGCAACGGGAAGAGACCCAAGTAAGGACTCAGCGCTTCGCCCGGCCCCATTTTGTGTTGGAAATTCCAGGAGAAAAAATAAGTCAGCAGGGTACTCGGCCAGACGTAATCCACCAGGTATGCAATAGGGATTTTCTGCGTGGCGGGCAGCGAAGTGCCGGAGATGAATCGAATGGCTCGCGCGCTGTATTCGACGGAGGGAAGCAACTGAACTGCTCCTGCGGCCAACCCTGTGATCATCAACGCTCCAACTACTGTCGTCGGACGCCGCCAGCCGGCGCGATTGCACCATCCG
>JBDTTL010000168.1:0-10168 GCA_039930665.1 Acidobacteriota bacterium | reverse complement strand
CCATCCGTAGTAGGCGGCCGCAGTGATCAGCACGATCGCCTGCATCATGACGATGTGCAGCCCACCCGCCAGAATCGACAAACCGAGCGTCAAGCCCGCCAGTCCCGAATAGGCTAGCGACGGGCGCATGGCCGTCGCCGACAGCGCTCGCAGCATCAGCAAGAACTGTAGTGGAAGCCATACTGAGCTTTCGAGCAGATGCGGCCACGGAGCCACTCCGACGAATCCGCCGATTGAATAACACAACCCGCCGAGCAGCGCCGGGAAGCGGTTGAGCTCCATATCGCGGAGTAGCGCGAACATGAAACAGGCAGCCAGCAAGTGCGTGAAGACGAAATATAAATGAAACAGCCGTGTCGACAATAGACCGTTGCTGTTGGCCGGGAACATCGCGAATACCAGATGAAACGGGTAGAACGCCGCCGTCTGCATTTCGCCAATGAAGCTGTGCCCTCCGAAGGTGTAAGAATCCCACAGCGGCAAGTTTCCGTGGCGCACGCTCTCCGCCCAGAAATGAAACCACGAGTACGCCTGGTTGACGGTCTCCCCGACGGTCAACATCGAAAACTGGCTTGTGAAAACAATCTGCCAATAGAAAGCTATGATCGCCAGGGACAGCCCCAAAAGGGACTTAATAGTGAGTCTGACGGGGGCTGCTTCGACCTTGGCTGGTGTGACCTTAGTTGGTTCGGCCGTGGTTGGCTTGAGCATGCGGTCGATAGGTGCGGCGGCTCCGGTGTTCCATTCTAACGCAGGGGTCGGGTGACAAGGTCGCTGGTCCGACGACGCGTCAGCCGCCAATCTGATACATCGGGCGCGGCGGGGGCACGAACTTCGCGGTGTTGATCTGGTGGCCGATCCACTTGTCCTTCACCGAGCCACGGATGGCGTCGGCAATTGCTTGGTCGGCTTCGGGCGATGGGGCACCGTTGCGCAGCAACACCCGCATGTCGGTTTCCTCGATTGCAAATAGGCAGTAGCGGAACTTGCCGTCTGCGGTTAAGCGGATGCGATTGCAATTCAGGCAGAACGGCTTGCTCACCGATGCGATGAAGCCTACTCGGCCCTTGCCGTCGGCGAATTCGTATTCGGTAGCGGGGGCGCGTGGATCGCGGTCCGGAATCTCGCGCAGCTGGCCAATCTCGCTAGTCAGCATCGCGATCATATCGTCAGTCAGCAGCACCTTGGCGTGATCCCAAATGCCCTGTGCGTCGAGGGGCATGAACTCGATATACCGGATTTCGATGCCGTTCTCGCGCCCGAAACGGGCTAGCGGGACGATGTCCGCTTCCACCAGATTCTTGACTGCCACTGCGTTGATCTTAATCACCGGGTAACCGATCCGCAGAGCCGTCTCGATCCCCTTCATCACTCGGCCGAAGTCGTCGCGCCGGGTGATTTGCTTGAAGCGTGCGCGGTCGAGGGTATCCAGATGAATGTTGAGGCGTCGCAGGCCTGCGTCATATAGCTCCTGGGCTTGCTCGGCGAGCAGCACGGCGTTGGTGGTCAGAGCCATGTCCTCGATGCCTTCGATAGCTCCCAGCCGCTGGATAAGCTGTGCCAGATCTTTGCGCAGCAGGGGCTCGCCGCCAGTAATCCGCAGTTTGCGTACGCCCAGGGTCACGGCGATCCGCACGAAGCGTTCGAGTTCCTCAAAGGTCAGGATCTCCTCGCGCGGCTGGAATTTAACGCCCTCTTCCGGCATGCAGTAGAAACAGCGGATATTGCAGCGGTCCGTGACGCTGATGCGCAGGTTGTCGTGGACGCGGTCGTAGGTGTCGATAAGCGGAGTCACAATGTCAGCCCTGCGGATTCAATCCAATTGTAACGCCTCCCGGCCGGCTCGCCGCACCATCAGCCCCAGCGCCACGGCCAGCATCACGCCCAGCGCCAGCAGGTACCAGCCGTGTTCGCGAAGCCACGTCCCGGAATGTTCGCCCAGCGTGGCGCCCAAATACGCCAGTGCGGCGTAGCGCGGCAGGCGCGCGGCAAACAGAACTAACAGAAATCGTTTGCGCGTGACGCCCAGGGCGGCGGCGAAGGCAGCGAACGCCTTGAAAGGCAAAATCGGAATGGGCAGGAACGCCGGGATGAATACCGTGATCATGCCATAACGCAGGAACCAGGCGCGGAAGCGCTGGCCGCGCCCGGACACGGTGTGTCTCGTCAGGAACTTTTCGCCGCCACGGCGCACCACCTCGTAGAAGAACATGCTGCCGGCCAGCGATCCGACCACGGCCAGCGCGGCGGTCAACACGGCGTCTCGCGGGCGCGCCGCGGTGATGAACAGCAGCAGGAAGTCAGTGCCGCCGGGATTCGGGATTCCTGCCGATTCAACCATCGCTAGAATCAGCACTCCTACCGGCCCCAGCTCTTTGAGAAAATCGAGAAAATCGTGCATCCGCTATCCGGCCGCGTCCCCAATCATACCGAGTAGCCGGGCTTCGTCGATAACCGCAACGCCCAGCTCGCGCGCTTTGTCGAGCTTCGATCCGGCGTCCTCGCCCGCCACCACGTAGTTGGTCTTTTTGCTGACCGAGCTGGCCACCTTGCCGCCTGCGGCCTCAATGCGCTGCTTGGCTTCTTCGCGCGCGAGGGTCGGAAGCGTGCCTGTGAGCACTAGCGTCATCCCTACGAGCGGCCCTCCCGCCCGCTTTTTGATCGCGTGAGTGAAAGAAAAACCAGCTTCGCCCAGCCGTTTGACCAGCTCCTGATTATGCTTCTCGTGGAAGAACCGATGGATGCTGCGCGAAACCTTCGGGCCCACTTCTTCGGCCTTCTGTAACTCGTCTTCATCGGCGGCCGCGATCTTATCCAGATCGCCAAACGCTTCCGCCAGAAATTGCGCGGTGCGCTCACCCACGAACGGGATGCCCAAACCGTTCATGATGCGCGGCAGCGGCGCGCGGCGCGAGGCCTGGATGTTGGCCCATACTTTCGCGGCAGACTTTTCCCCCATACGTTCCAAACCCACGAGGTCGTCGATTTTCAGCGCGTAGAGATCGGCAACGTTCTTCACTAGACCTTTGTCGACTAGTTGATCCACCAGCGCGTCGCCCATGCCGTCGATATTCATGACGCCGCGCGCGGCCCAGTGCAGGATGGTCTCTTTCAGCCGCGCCGGGCAATTGATATTGATGCAGCGGCTGGCCGCTTCTCCCTCCACCCGCACGACTTCGCCGCCGCAGATGGGACACGTAGCGGGCATTCGAAACGGCCGCCGATGCTCGCCCGGCTTCACCACGCGCACCACGTGAGGGATCACATCACCGGCGCGTTCGACCAGGACGGTATCGCCGATCTGGACGCCAAGACGCTCGACTTCATCTTCGTTGTGAAGGGTTGCACGTGAAACCATGACGCCGCCCACGTTCACCGGACGAAACGTCGCGCCGGGCGTGAGCGTGCCAGTTCGCCCGACAGTGACGCTGATATCCTCAACCAATGTTTCCTCTTGGCGCGCGGGGAACTTGAACGCGATGGCCCAGCGCGGGGCCTTCGCCCTCCAGCCCAAGAGGCGTTGCTGATCGATCGAATCCACCTTGACTACGACGCCGTCGATCTCATAGGGCAGCGCGTCGCGCTTCTCCTCCCATTCCTTGCAGAACTCCAGCAGCGTTTCGATATTCTCGCATTTGCGCCAGTTAGGATTGACCTTAAATCCCATCTTCGAGAGCTGTTCGAGTGTTTCGTGCTGCGTCGGCGGTGCGGGGACCAGGAAATAGGAGAAATAATCCAGACGCCGCGACGCAGTGATGGTGGGGTCCAGGACACGCAGGGATCCGGCGGCGGCGTTACGCGGGTTTGCGAACACCGGAAGACCGGCGGTGGCGCGATCTTCGTTCAATTTGTCGAAAGCCTTGCGGTTGAAGACCACTTCGCCGCGAACTTCTTCCGCCAGCGAGCGGAAGGGAATCGAGCGGATGGTCCGCGCATTTTCCGTAACATCTTCACCCGTTGACCCGTCGCCACGGGTGACGGCTTGCGCCAGCTTGCCCTCCCGGTAACGGACCGCCAGCGAGAGCCCGTCGAGCTTCAACTCGGCGACGTACCGGAACTTCTCTTCGCCCAGCAAATCGCGCACGCGACGATCAAAGTCGCGCAGCTCCGCCTCGTTCAAGGCGTTGTCCAGACTCAGCATGGGCGACGAATGGGCCACTTTGACGAAGCCTTCGCGCGGCTTGCCGCCCACGCGCTGGGTGGGCGAGTCATCAGTTATCAGCTCCGGATGCGCCGCCTCGAGCGCCAGCAGCTCGCGCATCATGACGTCGTATTCGCCGTCGCTGATTTCAGGCGCATCCAGCACGTAGTAGAGGTGCTCGTGATGCGTCAATCTCTTGCGCAGAGCTTCGATTTTCTCGCGGGGGGAACTCACGGGGACGTTATACTTGAGAAATCGCCAAATATCAGCAGCCGGTCCTGATCTACAATCCTGTCGCGGGCAAATTCCGGCGGCAGCCTGCGCGCATTCTCCAACGTACCATTGATGCCCTGAAAAAAGTAGAGATTGTGGCGGAGCTTACGCCCACCGCGGCCGCCGGCCATGCCACCGAACTGGCGCGTGAAGCGGTGACCGCGGGCGCGGACCTGGTCCTGGTGCTGGGCGGGGACGGAACCATAAATGAAGTCGCGAATGGAATGATCCCCTCCAGCGTGCCACTGGGCGTGCTTCCGGGCGGCACGGCGAACGTTCTGGCGAACGAACTGGGTCTAGGCAACCACTTGGAGCGCGCCATTGAGCGGTTGGGAGGCTGCGTTGCGACGCGCATTGCCGTAGGAAAGCTGCGCATGCCCGCCCAGTCGCGCTATTTCGTGCTGATGGGCGGCGTCGGGCTGGATGCAACCATCGTGACCAAAGTGAGGCCGGAGCTAAAAGCCCGTGCCGGGAAGCTCTCTTACTGGGTCGCGGGGCTGGCCCAATTTTTCCAAACCGTGGGGCAATTTCAGGTGGCGGCGGGAGCCGTCGAGCAGGAGTGCGGGTTCGTGCTGGTGTCGCGCGTGCGCAACTATGGCGGGGATCTGGAAATCGCGAGTGGCGCGTCGCTGCTCAGCGATGACTTCGAAGTGGTACTCTTCAACGGATCGAACCCGCTGCGTTACGCGGCTTACATGGCCGCGGTGACGCTGCGTCAGGTGAAGTCCATGCCTGGAGTGCGGTCGTTTCGTGCGCGGCGGGTAGAGTTCGCGGGCGACGCGCACCTGCAGATCGATGGCGAATATGGCGGCCGCATTCCCGCCACGCTGGAAATGGTGCCGCAGGCGCTGACGCTGCTGATCCCGCCCGCGTATCGCTAAGCCACCATGGACAACATCACGCACTCCTTAGTGGGTCTGATGCTGGCGCGCGTGGGTCTGGAAAAAACTGCGCCGCACGGCACCGCCATGATGATGCTGGCCGCCAACGCTCCCGATATCGATGCCATTTTCTGGTTCGCCGGTACGCAGACGTATATCGAATGGCATCGTAGCTACCCGCACGCCGTCGCCTTTATGCCGCTGGTTGCGTTGCTGCCGTTGCTGCTCGCGCGCGTCCGCTTTTCGTGGCAGGCCTATCTGGCCTCGATGATTGGCGTGTTCAGCCATCTGCTTCTGGACTGGACCAACAGCTACGGCGTTCCTTTGGCGTTACCATTCTCCTGGCATCGCTTCCGTCTGGACATCGCCAACGTGTTCGACGCGTGGATCTGGGGGATCCTGATAATTGGCGTTGTGGTCGTGGCGCTCTCTCGAAGCAGTGCCGCTCGGCGTGGTTGGGCGTGGGTGGCGCTGGCAACGCTGCTGGTTTTCGAGGGAGTCCGATTAACGGCGCACGAGCAAGCGATCGAAATGATGTCCAGGCGCCAGTACCAAGGCGCACGGCCGCAGAGTGTCACGGTGCTGCCGGGCTTTTTGAAACCGCTGGAATGGCGTGGTGTGATTGAAGGCCGGAGTTTCGTCATCGTTCTGCCAGTGGATGTCGTAAACGGGACCGGCGCGGAGACGCTCTATCGGACCGCGACTCCGATTCCTGCCATGGATGCCGCAATGCGCACACGCCCCTTCCAGGTTTTCAGCAGTTGGTCCCAGTTGCCGTTCTGGAAAGTGACGCCGGTCGAAGATGGCCTGCGACTGGATTTAGTCGATCTCCGCTTTGGCACTCCGGACCGTCCGGGTTTTGCCAGTGTGACCGCGATTGTAGACCGCTCGGGGAGAGTGGTGCGCGCGGGATTTGGAATCTAGCGCAGTACCAAGTGCGAGCTGACGGCGTCGTCGATCATTGCCGAAGCGGTAGCTTCCGCGTCCACTTGCAGGTTGCCCCCGGCGTAGGCAAGCATGAGACCCTCGATTTTGGCCTGGCGCTCCGGCGAATCGCCCGCGAGCGAGCGCAGGCTGCGCAGTAGCTCGGCGAGATGCCCATCGGATGCAGAGATCGCTGGATCACCAGCCGAATACGCCGGTTGGCCTGACGTCGTTTCACGAACTCGAGCGGTAGCAGCAGAGGAGCCAAAAGCGGAGCGATTAGGTTGGTTGACGTTCATCGTGCCTCCTTTACCCAGCATCCATGATCGCCATATCGACCATGGTCGAGCAAGTGTGAATTCCTTGCTCGTGCCCTTAGATCATACCCGTATATTGTACTTCTTTCAACCAACTCCGGCCAGCTCTGTGCCGCCGGTGCGCCGGTGCCACAAGGGACCAGGAATCTTCGAGAGATTCCGGGTTCAAGACATCCGCTCCACATTTTTCGAACGGCCGTTCATCACAGCGATTCTGGGCGCCGTATATTTCGAAGTCTCACTTTTCGGGCGGACACTGTTCCGGTCGCGGCCGGTCGGGCCCAGCTCCAAAGGGCACCGCTCGGGCGGCCGTTCCCACAAGCATTAAACAGCAAACGGCGGCCTTTCAGGGCAGCGGAAGCATAGATGTTGTATGCTTACAAGTGCAATGAAACATTGGGCCATCTGCGCTTTTGTCTGCATGGCCGGTAGGTTGCTTGGGGCCGACGCTGTACTTCCGGATGGTAAGGGTAAAGACGTTGTCGTGACCGCGTGCTCTTCCTGCCATAGCCTGGATCGCATCACTGCGCTGAGGCTGACGGAAGAAGGTTGGCGCAACACCATGCGCCAGATGATCGAAAACGGCGCGTCGCTTAATGCCGAAGACATTCAGCCCATCGTCGCGTATCTGGTGGCGAATTTCGGAGCCCCCGCCGCGGGCAGCACTGCAAGTGTCGTTCAGCCGGCTGCAAGCACTCCGGCCGCCGCATTTGCCGATAAGGCTGCGGTCGCGATCACCCAACGTGGCGGTCAGCAGCCCGTCAGTTTCAGCCGCGACATACGCCCAATTATGTCGGGCACATGTTTTCGCTGTCACGGTCCGGACGCAAGTTCGCGCATGGCCGGCATGCGCCTCGACATTCGCGAAGAAGCTTTGAAGCCGAAGGCTCGCGGGACGCCGATCGTTCCCGGAGACCCGGCCAATAGTGAAGTGGTGCAGCGCATCTTTGCGACCGACGGACGCATCATGCCGCCTGGCTCTGCGAACAAAGAACTGACCGCTGACCAAAAGGACACCATCCGCCGCTGGATCGCCGAAGGCGCCAAGTATGAAGGTCATTGGGCGTACCAGTCGATCGCGCGCCCGAGCGTTCCCCCGATTAACGGGCCAAAGATTCTAAACCCGATTGATTCATTCGTCCAAATGCGTCTGGCGAAGGAGGGTCTCAAGCCATCGGAGGAAGCGGATCGCCGCATCCTGATCCGGCGCGTGACGCTGGACCTGACGGGTCTCGCTCCCGAGCCAAAGGAAATAGAAGCGTTTCTTCAAGACAAGTCGCCAACCGCGTTCGAGAAGGTTGTGGATCGGTTACTCGACTCCCCCGCCTATGCCGAGCATGAAGCCGTGGGCTGGCTGGACGCCGTGCGTTACGCCGATACCGCGGGCTATCACAGTGACGGCGACCGCCCCGCGTGGCCGTACCGCGACTACGTGCTGCGGGCGTTTCGAGAAAACAAGCCCTTCGACCAGTTCACGCGCGAGCAGTTGGCGGGCGATCTCATGCCCAATGCCACCGTCGAACAAAAAATCGCTTCGGCATACAACCGGATGGGACGGACGTCGGCCGAAGGCGGCTTGCAGCCGAAGGAGTACTTCGCCAAGTACGGCGCGGATCGGGTTCGTGCGCTGGGCGCCAACTGGCTTGGAAGTACCTTGGGGTGTGCTGAATGCCACGACCATAAATTCGACCCTATTCTCACCAAGGATTTCTACGCGCTGAAGGCTTTCTTCGCGGACGTCAAAGAAGATGGTCTGGTGCAAGACGTGGGCCCGGATGCGTTCAATCCCAAAATGCCGGTCTACCAGCCAGGCGAGAAGGAGCGCATCGACGATTTGATTCGGCAGATCGCGGCCGCGAAAATCCCGTTTGACGCGAAAGTCGACGGATTAGCGGAGCAGCGGCGGCGTTGGGAGCGCGAGACGCTGGAGCGCGGTAAGTCCGGCGAGCCGCCGTGGAAATTTCAGATCCCCACGGCAGTCTCGGCAAACCGCGCCAAGCTGACGGTTGATGTCAATGGTCCGACTGCGGCTGAGCTGGCCGCGTTGTCAGCGTCGTTGCGTGGCGGCGGTTCGGGAATGATTGTCGCCGATGGGCCCAATCCAGACAATGAAACCTATTCCGTCACGCTCAAACCTGGGCCGGGTGTGTGGTCGAGCGTCGGCGTTGAAGTGGATTCGGACTTAAGTCTGCCCGGCGCGAACGTCGCGAGAGGCTCGGATCGCTTTGTGGTCACCGAAGTGGATGGCGAGTATTCAGCGGATGGCCGCGAGCCGCCTAAGGTCGAGCCATTCTCCCTCGCGTATTCCGCGACCAAGCCAACCGTGGGCTATCCGGCGATGGCCGCTATCGACGGGAATTCTCAGACTGGCTGGGGATTTTTTGGCGCGGCCGGCAGACCATTTCTGATCCTGCGTTTCGCAGAGCCGCTACGAACCGGGCCCGACTCCACTCTCGTGATTCGCTTGCGCCAGGATTCTCAGTATCGACGAGCCACTTTGGGACTCTTCAGAATCGCCTTGTCTAACGGCTCGGAACTTTGGCCGAATCCTCCCGATCCTGAAATAGCGAAAGAGATCGAGAAAGCCAAAGCCAATTCCCTGGCGACCAGCGTCGCCGCGCCGGCACTGGATGCGGCTCCCAGCGGCAGTTTACCCGCACCACTTCAAACAGCGCTCCAGCTTGCGGAGGATCGGCGCACGCCGGAGCAAGCAGACATGATACGTGGGTACTTCGAAAATTCGTCGACCGATCTCCTGCCGGCGAAGATCGCGATTGCGAAGCTCGAGATGCAGCTCAGCATGCTCCAGGCCGCGGTTGCGCAGGTGATGGTGACGGAATCTGTGGAACCGCGTGAGACGCGCCTGCTTCCGCGGGGCGACTGGATGAACGATTCGGGACCGGTGCTCCAGCCTGCGATTCCGGAGTTCCTCGGCAAATTGGATACCGGCGGCCGGCGCGCGACCCGACTGGATTTAGCGAACTGGCTGGTCTCCCCGGAAAATCCGCTTACGGCACGCGTATTCGTCAACCGGCTGTGGCGTCAATTCTTCGGCACGGGCCTCTCGCGAGGGTTGGAAGACGTCGGCTCGCAGGGAGAGTGGCCTTCTCATCCCGATTTACTGGATTGGATGGCGGCTGAGTTCATGATCCCGACGCCCGGTAGCGACAGCGCCCATCCGTGGAACACCCGGCACATGATTCGCACCATCGTGACCAGCTACACGTATCGCCAGACGTCGGTTTCGTCGCCGGAGCTTGACCAGCGCGATCCGGAGAATCGACTGCTTGCCCGCCAGAGCCGCTTTCGAGTAGATGCGGAAGTGGTGCATGATCTTGCGCTCCAGATCTCGGGCCTGTTGGTAAACAAGTTCGGCGGACCGCCAGTGCGGCCGTACCAGCCGGATGGATACCTGGCGGCGCTGAATTTCCCCAAGCGGGACTGGTCGGCGAGCCACAGCGATGATCTTTACCGGCGCGCGATCTATACGCACTGGCAGCGCACCTTCCTGCATCCGATGCTGGGAAATTTCGACGCTCCCTCGCGCGAGGAATCGAACGTGAATCGAGTCAATTCGAACACTCCGCTACAGGCGCTGGATTTGCTGAACGATCCAATCTTCGTCGAAGCGG
>JBDTTL010000167.1:0-10175 GCA_039930665.1 Acidobacteriota bacterium | reverse complement strand
CGGCAAGCTGATGAACCAGTGGGCCAACGATTGGGTGAAGTATCACACCGGCGGTCAAGGCAATTACGTCACCACCGGCATGGAGGACACCGGCACCCTGCAATCGCTCACGTTCCTGGCGAAGGCCGGCCGCGCCGACATCAACCGCGTGCTGGTGCTGCGCACCGCCAGCGATTACGATTCGCCCACCGGATCGATGACCGCCGCCGAAAGCCTGGCGGGCAACGTGAAGCAGTTCGCCGGCTTCCTGCCCTCGCTCGAAGCCGCCTGGCGTGTGGGCCACACTGTAGTCGACGAACTGGTCGCGGGGTGGCCGCAATACCGCGATAAGATTCCGGGAAGCCTGCCGTAATCGTTACTGCGCAGCGCAGCTGGCTACCGAAGGTGGAAGTTGACTTCAATGGTCGCCGCGACGCGCACCGGTTTGCCGTCCTTCATGCCCGGCGCGAAGCGCCATTTTTCGATGGCGGCGATAGTCTGGTGGTCCAATCCTTGATCCAAAGGTTTAGTGACGCGGATATTTTTGGGCCGCCCTTGTCGCAGTCGGAAAACAAAAACGCCAAAAAGCCAAGGAGCGAAGTGGGTAGGAGGACAGACCTCGGCAAGTTAAGGCAAAGGGTAGCTTGAATCCAGCAGGTGACGTCCGATGTCGTCCGGTAAAGATGTCCCGAACCAGTTTGACAGGACTACGACACCTGCACGGTGCTTAGGGCTGAAACCCATAAACGTTCGGAATCCGAACGTGCCCCCGTTGTGCCAGATGATGAAATTCCCATTCTTCGTCTGGATCACCCAACCGTAGGCGATCTGCAAATCAGGCATTGAAGGCAGGGGGGCGGGCCACCTGCCGGAGACTTGCGCAGCCATGGCCTTCGCCAGCAATGTTTGTCTGTAGCCAATGTTGGCTGCGAGGAACGTCAACAGATCATTTGCACTCGAAGACAAGCCGCCTGCGGGATTCAGGGGAACGCTGATAGAGAAATCCATTTTCGGTACGGGAGTCAGCGTGGCATCATGTCCAACGGCCAATCGCCTCTTCATATCGGCCGAGAGACTAATGCTCGTATCGTGCATCCCGAGCGGCCCAAGCACGCGAGCCTTCAGTAGCGACTCGTAATCCGTCTTGGCCCGCAGACTCAACGCATATCCGAGCAGTCCGACGCCCAGATTCGAGTATTCGAATTGAGAGTCGATATCACGCGTAAGCTGGTAGTGGCCCAGAAAATCGTATAGATCTTGAACTGAGTAGGTATCCGAGATCCTGCGCCTGCCGGGCGCTTCCGGTGGCAAGCCCGAACGGTGGGTCGAAAGGTCCTGAAGCGTTATTGTCATGCCGCCGCGGGTCGGGACAGTGACGCTCGCCGGCAGGTACCGAGACACAGGATCGGCTACCGATACTTCGCCCTTCTGCACCATATCCATCAGCACTAGCGAAGTGAAGACTTTGGTTATGGAACCGATTTCGAAGATCGTATCGCCGTTAAGCGAACGCGTATCATCCTTCGCGGGATTACCGTATGTGATGACGCGCCGCCCTCTCGCATCGATGACTCCCACCACAATACCAATTCCGCGATTTTCTCCACCCACACTCTTAGCGAGAATCCTTTGGATTTCGGTGTCAGGCGGCACCGGCGTGGGTGCGGAAGACTGCGCGAGAACAGGTTTTGGTACTGCAAGCGTCCACAGTGCGAAGGCAAGAGAAGATGATGCGCACAGCATAGGGTGTCCTTTTCCTAATCGTATCCGAAATTGGGACGACGGGAGCCTGATCATGTTGCAGCGCAGCTGGCTACCGAAGGTGGAAGTTGACCTCAATGGTCGCCGCGACGCGCACCGGTTTGCCGTCCTTCATGCCCGGCGCGAAGCGCCATTTTTCGATGGCGGCGAGAGCCTGCTGGTCCAATCCTTGATCCAGAGGTTTAGTGACGCGGATATTCTTGGCCCGGCCCTGTGCATCGACCTCGAGCGACACAACCACGGTGCCCTCGATTTTGGAGCTGCGTGCGTCCTCCGTGTAACCGGGTTCCACTTTCGAGACCACTTTCGGTGGCGTTTGCACTTGCGCTACTCGATAGAGTCGAGCGCTTTGGCAAGCGGCGAGAAAGAGCAGCAGGCAGGCCGCCGTCGACACCACCGTTACGCGCGTCCGAAAAGCAGCGCTAGAACGGGTCCGTGACGAATCTAAAATCGCCGCGATGCGAGATTCCAAGGCGCCAGGGCGGCGTATCATCGCGATGGCTGCTTGCGGAGCGGTCCGATTCACACGCCGGACAATGTCCAGCAGCTGCCGGGCATAGCTACTCGGCTCCCTCCCATCCGCCAATACGCGATCGTCGGCGGCATGCTCGGCTTCGGAGCGTAATCTCGCGGAAGCCAGCCACGCCAATGGGTGAAACCAAAATGCCGCCGTCACACATTGCGCCAAGATCTGCCACAGCCAATCCTGCCTTTCGATGTGCGCCCGTTCATGACGGATCATTGCCTGGTATGTCGACGCCTTGCAGTCGAGAGCGTAGGTTGGCAAGAGAATCACGGGATGATGCGCGCCCCAGGTAATTGGCGTCACGATCGAGCCGCTCATAAGGACACCTGGCTCCTGGAAAGGCGATGCCAAACGGGTCAGCCGAATAAGAGCGGCCAAGCGGAACGCCAATTGGGCTAGGAGTAGAACGAACCCGGCGATCCAAATGGTCTGCAAGAGTGGGACAGATCCCGTCACGCCGGTCGAAACGCCCGCCACGTCCGCCAGCGCAGTGCTTGAGATGCGAACCGCTTCGGGTAGGGGAACCGGAATGAGCAGGAGCGCCGTTGCGGCCAATGCAGCCCGCCATATCCGGCCGCGCACGTCCGCGGAAGACCGATGTAATAGCGCCGCAGCGAGCCAGGCGAGTCCGAGTACGACGGTTGCCCGCACAGCAGCATCGATTAAGAAACCCATTGCTATTTACCTTCCTTTCGTGCGCGTTCAATGAGAGCTTCCAAGCGATCGAGCTCCATAGACGATAACTTGGAGGCGGAGCCGTCCACCAACGCTGTGGCGGCGGCTACCGCGGAACCGTCGAAAAATGTATTTAGCACGTGCCGCAAGGCGTTGACGCTCGCCCGTTCCCGCGAAACACGCGGAAAGAACACGTAGCGTGGCCCGTCTTCTTCGTGGCGCACATGTCCCTTCTGCTCGAGGATGCGCAACAAGGCGCGCGTCGCGGAATAGCCGGGGGGATCGGGAAGCGCCTCCAGAATTTCGGCGGAGGTAGCCCGGCCACGAGCATACAGAATGTCCAGGATTTGGCGCTCCCGTCGGCTCAGAGTATTCAATGCTAGTTTGTTAGCATTCACTATGCTAGATATTTAGCATCGTCGGCTACGCTTGTCAAGATAATTCTCACAAAATTGCATTTTTGCCGGTACGGCTTTTTTCGGTAGTGGGCCAGCGCAGCCGAAGACCTGTGAGTTCCTCGCTAAACATCGGTTATGGCAAAGACCTTTTCCAGACTCCGAATCGGGTCGCGACCTGATGTGGGATCGTATTCGTGCGCCACATAGCCGGCGTAACCAAGATCCGCAATCGTTCCAAAGATGAAATCGTAATTCAGTTCCTGCGTTTCGTCCAATTCGTGACGCCCCGGTACGCCACCAGTGTGGAAGTGTCCGATGAGAGGAAAGTACGTACGAATGTTGGCTACGATGTCGCCGTCAGTGATCTGCACATGGTAGATGTCGAAAAGAATCTTGACACGCGGTGAGTTGACGCGCGTGCAGACCTCGCCGGCCCAGCTTAAACGATTGCAGATCTGATCGCTTCGGCCGAGTTTAGGATCCTGGTACTTGGTGTTCATCACCTCCAGACAAAAGGTGACGCCTTTTTCTTCGGCGCGGCTCTTGACTCGGTTGAAGAAGGCCACCGCGTTGTCTGCGCCCTCTGCATAGGACATGCCGTTGCGTTGTCCTCCAGGGATGAGGATGTTAGGGCATCCATGTCCCGCACATGCATCGATGAAGTCCTCCATGGATTTCACCTGCTCACTTTGCAGTTGCTTACGGATGATGCCGCCTTCGATGGTAATTCCGCCGCCTCGGGCCAGAGTTGGAATGAGCCCGAACTTGGCAAGGGTTGGCCAATTTGCTAAAGCCACCCCGTCGAAACCCACAGCTCCAAGGCGCGCAGCTTCTCGGCACATATCGTTTAGCGGCATCCCGCCGCCGAAGTTTCGATCGAAGCAGGATTGCCTCAGGCGTCCTTTACGGGCGACGCGGGTGGCGCTTGGACGTTGTGCAGCCAAGGCTGTGGAAGCAAGAACCGGAAAGAACTTTCTGCGCTGCATGGAAGAATCATATCTAATCCGTCCGGGTTCGAGTGAACCTGGGATCGCAGATGCAAAGGCGCTATGTTTGCTTCCATCCCAGTGCTACAAGTTGGACGCTGATTCCAGTCTTCTTGGGGCGCACGGTAATTGTCTCGAACGCTTCGGTGGTGGGATCGATCTTGGTGTCGAGCGCGGCGACCTCGGCCTCGAATTGAGCATTCAACTCCTGCCACTGCCGATCTACCATCTCCACCGTTTCATCGGCGCGGCCCACATCACTGTATTCCTTGGCGGCACGGCCGGCGGCTCGCACGGCTTGCGAGGCCTTGTTGATGTTGGTGGCGCTGAACGTCTTTCGGCCGAGGAACGCGCCGAGAATTCCGGCGCCAGCCGTCACCACCGTATTGAGAATCTGGGCGGTGGATTGTTCCTTTTCGATGGCCTTTCTCTGCTCCGCTTGCGCTTTTCTGCGCTGGAGCTGTTCGAGCTTGGGGCCGTATTTCGATTGTAAAGATGCCTTGATTTGATCGCGCTGCTCGCGCGCGGCGTGCTGTAAGCGGACTCGAAAGTCGCGTTCGTTCTCACCCGGCATGGACGATTGATTGAGGCTGGGTGAGCGCATCAGGTTGAGCTTCTGCACGCGGAAAAGCCACGTCGCGAAGTTCTTATTCCAGGCAGCGTAGTTCTTGGAGTTAGCGCCCGCTGGCGGCAGTTCTCCAAATCTCGCGCCCGCCTCGGGCGTTTTCTCGAGATCGCCGATTGCACAATCGGCTTCTTCGGACGCGTCCCAATCCGCACCCACCGCGTCATCGGCAACGGCGGTTGTGAAGACGAGGTCGCGCGCGATATCGACGCCAAGCTTGTCGTCGAGGAATTGAATTTTCGCCGCGCCCACCACCACTGGTCCATACACGATTTTTTTTGCTGCGCCGCGAACTGGAAAGTAATACTGCGGTATGCCCGGCGGCAACACGGGAGGTCCTGCGGCAGCAACGCGCGGGGCTTGGGCCGTAGTGGCAGTCCGAACTCCGACGGTTTCGCCCTGCGTCGCCTCTGTCGGGGTCGAGCCTTGCATCAATGTCTGGATTTCCGGGCGCGCGAGCGGTCCGCGCAAATAGGACAGAGTCCAGCGCGTTTCAAACAATACCGGCTGCTTCTCGTGGACGTTATTCATGAGGAACACGCGTTTGCCAAGACCAGCCAACAGCTTTTCCATTTCGCCGCGGTCGAAGTTCGAACCCGCGCCTTCCAGTCCTTCGAGCACCCGCGCCTTGTCGCGTTCGGTTTGGAGCCGCCCCAGGAACCACGTCCCAGTGTTCGCCAGACCCTTGTAATCGAGGTCGACCGGATTCTGGGTTGCGAGCACCACACCGAGCCCGAATGCGCGAGCTTGTTTGAGAAGAGTCAGCAGAGGCTGTTTCGACGGCGGATTGGCTACGGGCGGGAAGTAGCCGAATATTTCATCCATATAAAGGATGGCCCGCAGGCTGCTGGTGCCGGGCTGCGTCCGGACCCAGCTCGATATTTGATTGAGCAGGAGCGAGACAAAGAACATTCGCTCCGAATCGTTGAGGTGCGCGATGGAGAAAATGCTGACGCGCGGCTTGCCCGTAGAGGTCCAGAGGAACTTTCCGATATCCAGAGGGTCGCCCGCGAGCCACGCCTCAGAGCCCGGCGAAGCGAGCAGATTGTTGAGGGCCATCGCCAGCTCGAATCGCTCTTTGGCCGGATAGAACGACTCCAGATCGAGGACGCCGATTTTCTGAGTGGGCGGTTTCTGGATCTGTGCGATCAACCCCGGAAGGTCTGGATCCTTCCCGGCGCGCCAATTGAAATCCAGCAGATTCGAAAGCAGCACATGCTCGCGACTCTTCATGGGATCGGCGGCGATTCCCACCAGTCCAAGCAGGGAAGTCGCAGTGGAGCTGATGAGGTCGCGAACGGCCTCACGATCGTTCATGGTCGCCGCGTCAGGGGCCGCGAACGATTTCAGCACGGATACCGGACGCCCTGCGTCCGACCCGGGCGTGTAGATGGTGAAATCGGCGGCGGCTCTCAGGCGGGCGATGCGCTCACCGTCTTCCTGCGAGGCTGCCAGCCCGCGCTTCCACAGCTCCGCCTGTTTATCGGCGAAGGCAGCGCGGTCGAGGCCCTGATTGCGAGCTTCATCGGGGTTCACCCAAGGCTCGAAGTCTTGCGGGCGCAATTCCGGAAAGGTGAGCAGGAGATTCGCCAGGTCGCCCTTGGGATCGATGACCAGGGCGGGGATGCCGTCGAGGGCCGCTTCCTCCAGTAGTCCGATGCAGAGTCCAGTCTTGCCGCTGCCGGTCATGCCGACGCAGACGGCGTGGGTCACCAGGTCGGATGAATCATACAGCAACAGGCCGCCGTCGTCTTTTCGTTTGCCCAGGTAGAAGACGCCGAGCTTTTCGTAGTCAGGCAACATCTTCCGTATTGTAAGGGCTGCGGGAAGAGGCGAAGACACACCTCAGTCGGCTGTGCGATTCCACTTCTCGACCACGCGCGTCTCGTGTTCATAGCCGAGTACGCTGATCGAGCCCGTTGACAACGCCAGCAGACGGCCATCCGCAGGCTCTAGCCCCAGCCAGCGCGCGCCCAGCACGCGCGACATATGACCATGGCCAAAGAGAGCCACATCACCCCCTGCCGCCGTAGCCCGGGCGATCGCACGATCCGCACGCGCCCCTACTTCCTCCGCGGATTCTCCGTCCGGCGGAGTGCCGGTCCAGATTGTCCATCCGGGGTTCTTAACTTGAATCTCCGCAGTCGTCAACCCTTCGTAGGCGCCATAACCCCACTCCCGCAAATCCGGCGTGACTTCAGGGGTGTATCCCGCGAGGCGGCAGGTTTCGAGCGCCCTCCGCAGCGGACTCGCCAGCACCAGCGCAAACATTTTGCCCGTCAGCAGCCGTCCCACCGCCGCGGCTTTGCGTTCGCCTTCCGAGGTCAGCGCCAGGTCTGTCGATGACGTGTGCTTCCCCGATGCGCTCCACTCCGTTTCGCCGTGCCGGATCAGCCACAATTCGCCGCGAGAACCCATGCTTACACTCTAATCCGCTCTCAAGTCTTCTAGCTGGCTGCGCAGGCGCGCTCCGTCGCGGCGAACCCCAGCGTCTGCGTATGCTAGGATTTCCATAGGGAATCCCTATGGCTACTCTATACGTCGAAAACGTGCCCGACGAACTCTACGAAGCCCTTCGCAACCGCGCCAAGAAGAATCGCAAGTCTATCGCAGGCGAAGTCATTTCGCTGCTGGAACAACGTATCCCCACCGCGGCCACGCTCGAAAAGCGCCGCCAGGTTTTTGAATACGTGAAACGCCTGCAGCGGCGCAAGCCTCCCTCGCCTGGGCCTTTTCCTTCCGCTGAGGAGATGATTCGAGAGGATCGCGAACGTTGAATTTCCTGGTTCTCGATGCGAGCGTCGCAGCCAAATGGTTTCTTCTGGCGGACGAGCCGCTCAAAGATGAGGCGCTGGATCTCTTAGCGCGCAGCGCAGACGGGCAAATTGGGTTCATTGTTCCCGATTTGTTTTGGGCGGAATTGGGTAATGTGCTGTGCAAGGCAGTCCGGCAAGGCCGCTCAACCGCGGCGGACGCTGAACAGTCGCTTCGCAAGGCAAAGTCAATGGACCTGCCCGCCGTCCCGTCGGCCGATTTAGTGGAAGCAGCTTTTGGCATCGCCCAAAAACATGGCCGATCGTTCTATGACGCCATTTATGTTGCACTCGCCGTCGTGCACAATGCCACTCTCGTCACAGCCGATGAAAAACTCGCCAATGCCACCGCTGCTCACCTCCCGGTGAAATGGCTTGGGACATTCTGAAGAGAGTTTTAGCGCAAGACTTGACAACAACACACTAAGCTTGCATAATGGTGATAGGCTAAGTTAAGAGCCAAGAGTTTAATGCTAAGTGATGGGAGAGAGACGTAATATCATGAGTAAAATCATTGGGATAGACCTCGGAACTACCAACTCTGTGGTTGCCGTCATGGAAGGCGGCCAGCCGGTCGTCATCCCTAACCAGGAGGGCGGGCGGACGACGCCGTCGGTGGTCGGATTCGCCAAAAGTGGGGAGAGACTCGTCGGGCAGGTGGCCAAGCGGCAGGCTGTCACGAACCCGGAGAACACGGTTTATTCGATCAAGCGCTTCATGGGACGCCGCTTCGATGAAGTGAATCAAGAGATGAAGCTGGTCCCGTATAACGTGGTGGCCGGCGACAGCAACGACGCTCGCGTCGACATCAGCGGGAAGAAATATTCGCCGCCCGAGATCTCGGCGATGATCCTCGGCAAGCTTAAGGAAGCGGCCGAAGCCTATTTGGGCGAGAAGGTCACTCAGGCCGTGATCACCGTGCCCGCCTACTTCAACGACGCCCAACGCCAAGCCACGAAAGACGCCGGCAAGATCGCGGGCCTGGAAGTGATGCGCATCATCAATGAGCCCACGGCGGCGGCGCTCGCTTACGGCCTGGATCGCAAAAAGAACGAAACCATCGCGGTTTATGACTTCGGTGGCGGCACCTTCGACATCTCCATACTCGAAGTGGGCGACGGTGTGGTGGAAGTAAAGTCCACGAACGGCGATACACACCTGGGCGGCGACAACATCGATCAGCGCATCATCGACTGGCTGATCCAGGAATTCAAGCGCGACCAGGGCATCGACGTCTCGAAAGATCAGATGGCCTTGCAGCGTCTCAAAGAAGCCGCCGAAAAAGCCAAGATCGAACTGTCGACGCTGCTCGAGACCGAGCTCAATCTGCCGTTCCTGACAGCTGACGCCAGCGGCCCCAAGCATCTGGCCATCAAACTGACTCGCGCCCGGTTCGAGCAGATGGTAGCCGACATTCTGGAGCGCACGGTGGAGCCTTGCAAGAAGGCGCTGACCGATGCCGGTGTGACGCCGCAGCAAATCGACGAAGTAGTGCTGGTGGGCGGCTCGACGCGCATTCCGAAAGTGCAGGAGATGGTGCGCAACCTGTTCGGCAAGGACCCGAATCGCAGCGTGAACCCCGACGAAGTGGTCGCGGTGGGCGCGGCGGTGCAAGGCGGCGTTTTGGGCGGCGAAGTGAAGGACGTGCTGCTGCTGGACGTAACGCCCCTCTCGCTCGGCATTGAAACGCTGGGTGGCGTGTTCACCAAGCTGATCGATCGCAATACGACCATCCCGACGCGCAAGAGCGAAGTGTTCTCGACGGCTGCGGATTCGCAGACCTCGGTCGAGATTAAGGTGTATCAGGGTGAGCGCGCGCTGGCCAAGGATAACCGCATGCTGGGAGTGTTCCAGTTGATTGGTATTCCTCCCGCGCCGCGCGGCATCCCGCAGGTGGAAGTAACGTTCGATATAGATGCAAACGGCATTCTGAACGTCACGGCCAAAGACAAGGCCACCAACAACGAGCAGAAGATCACCATCACGTCCTCCTCCGGTCTCAGCAAGGAAGAGGTCGACAAGATGGCCAAGGACGCCGAGTCGCACGGCGCCGACGACCGGAAGCGCAAAGACGAAATCGACGCGCGTAACCGGGCCGACTCGATGGTTTATCAGGTCGAGAAAATGCTCAAGGACCATCGCGATAAGATCAGCGATGACGACGCTAAAAATGTGGAAACTGCGCTCGAAAGCACGCGCAAAGCCATGGCCGGCGGCACCGTCGAGGAGATCAGCAAGGCCACCGATACGCTTACGCAAGCCAGCCACAAGCTGGCCGAGGCAATGTACAAGGCCGGCAGCTCCGGGACTCCGGGCGGGGATACTCCCGGCGGAGCGCCTGGTGGCGACGGGGCGGGTCCTGAAGCGGGCGCCGAGAAGCCCAAAGACAACGTGGTCGACGCCGAGTTCGTC
>JBDTTL010000166.1:0-10179 GCA_039930665.1 Acidobacteriota bacterium | reverse complement strand
AGGAAAGCGGCGGATGAAGCGCGTAGGCCGCGTCGAGATCCCGCAGGAGGCCTTCCTGGCGGTGCTGAAGGTAAGCACCGGTAGCGATAGCGACTAAACGCGAAACGCGCTATGCGATCAGCACGTGAACTCCATAATCCCGCAGGCGGGCGTCATGCGTCACAAGGGTAAGCGACTCCAGTTTGGCTTGTGCGATCAGCATTCGATCGAAGGGATCGCTGTGATGGACGGGCAGGGCCCCCGCAGCCACCGCGTGCGGAACGGTTACCGCTAGAGGCAGCAGGTTATTCATCGTTAGCTGCTCTGCGATCTCCCCCCGAAATTCCAGCTTTCCAAGAGCGATCTTGATGGCAATCTCCCAAACGGTAGCTGCACTGACGTAGGCTCGGGCGCTATCCGCAATTGCTTTGCGCGCAGCGGGAGGAAGGCGCCTGCTGCCAGAGAGCCACCACAACAAGATGTGAGAATCGAGCAGCAGGTTCACGGCAGCTCGCCCTTGAAAGCTGCCAGAACCTCTGCCGGCAAGCTGTCAAAGTCTCGGGCGATCCGGATTTTTCCCTTCATGGAACCAGGCTTGCGGCGCGGCGGCACTTCCTTATAAGGGACTAAGCGCGCGACCGGCTTGCCGGCCTTGCCAATCACGATCTCCTCTCCAGCCGCGGCGCGCTCGACCAGCTTAGAAAAGTGAGTTTTTGCCTCATGGATATTAGTCATCGATTTAACTAAGCCTAGTCTAGTCGTTTTTGACCCTTTGCTGCGCGGCGCAGCATCCGCGACCAGCTCCCTGGAATCGGTAGCTCAATTGCTTCATCTAATGTCGTTAGGAGGGCGTCATGCCCACGACACAGTTACTGATACCGCCAGTGAGTGATGATTCTAAGCCAGTTAATGGGCAGATTGGACTCAAGAAAGTTCAGTCAGCTCCCCCACCTAGGGGTTTCCTGGCGCGGTCAAACCGCCGAAAGTGGCTGCTGGCGGCCGGTGTGGTGGTGGTTCTCGCGATTGGCGCCACGTTCTATTTCCAGGGTACAGCGCAGCCGACCTATATCACCACAGCCATCGATCGCGGTGACATTGAAGCCGTCATCACGGCAACCGGCAGCGTCAATGCCGTGAAGACGGTCCAAGTGGGCAGCCAGGTGTCTGGCAATATCCTGGCCCTCTACGCGGACTTCAATACCAAGGTAAAGGCGGGGCAACTCGTCGCCCGCATTGATCCCGCCATCTTCCAGGCCCGTGTCGATCAGGCGCGCGCCGCGGTGGACAGCGCAAAGGCATCGGTGGTCAGCGCTCGGGCCTCGATTGCGAAGGCGCAGTCGGATATCGCCGGCGCCCAGGCCAACGTCGCCAGCCAAAAGGCCAACCTGGTGCACGCGCAAAGCGCCGTAGCCGATGCCAAGACGAAAAATGACCGCCGCATCGAAATGGTCAAAGAGGGGCTCATCGCCCGCGAAGAAGCTGAAACCTACCAGTCCGCTTACGATCAAGCGGTCGCCGGTCTGGATGCGGCGCAGTCGGCCGTAACGGCGGCGCAGTCCTCCGTCACCTCAGCGCAGGCGCAAAAGGACGTGACGCAGACTATGCTCGATCAGGCCGGGTCGCAGGTGAAGCAAACCACTGCCACTCTCCAACAAGCGCAACTCGATTTGGCGCATACGCAAATTCTCGCGCCGGTGGACGGCACCGTGATCTCCCGCAACATGGACGTGGGACAAACTGTGGCTGCTTCGTTCCAGGCGCCCACGATCTTTCAGATCGCACAGGACTTGACCAAAATGCAGGTGGATACCAACGTGGACGAATCCGACGTCGGGCCGATTCGCGTCGGCCAGACCGCCAACTTCACCGTGGATGCATACCCGGGAGTGATTTTTCCCGGCCAAGTAGTCCAGATTCGCCAGGCGCCCATCAACGTGCAGAACGTTGTGACCTATGACGTGGTGGTCGAAGTAACCAATGCCGACTTGAAGCTTTTCCCGGGCATGACGGCCAATGTGAAGATTGTCACTGGGCGGGCGGAACATGCGCTGCGACTTCCGGTAGCGGCGTTGCGCTTCCATCCGGCTGCGGCCACAGTTCCAGCGGGCAAGGCCAAAGGTAAATCCAAATCGGGCGGGCGAGCGTCTTTCGGCGGGCAGCCACAGCAATCGGTCTATGTTCTCGATCAGGGCAAACTCAAACGCGTACCGGTGAAGCTGGGACTTAGTGACGGCAACTATACGGAAATATTTAGCGGCCTCACCGACGGCCAAATGGTGGTGACGGGTACGGCCACAACCAGCAAGATTGCCGCTCCAGCGGCAACGCAGGCAACTCCCGGCTCGCGCAGGCTGGGGTTCTAGGTTGAGGGGGAGACGCGCCATGTCTGACTTCATACGCATCGAAAATCTGACCAAGATCTACACCTTGGGCGATGTGGCCGTACACGCACTCGATGGCGTCTCCACAACCATCGACCGCGGCAGCTTCGTTACCATCATGGGGCCTTCGGGGTCGGGCAAGTCCACCTTCATGAATATTCTGGGCTGCCTGGACCACCCCACGTCCGGCACCTACACGCTCGACGGGGAGAATGTAGGCAACCTCGATCGCGACCAGCTTGCCGACATCCGCAATCGCAAGATAGGCTTCGTGTTCCAGCAATTCAATCTACTCGCACGAACCTCGGCGCTGGAAAACGTCGAGCTACCTTTGCTCTATAGTGCGGAAGGCGTCGACCCCGGCCATGAGCGAGCCTTGAACGCGCTGCGTATCGTTGGGCTGGCAGAACGCGCCGGACACCATCCCAATCAGCTCTCCGGCGGCCAACAGCAGCGCGTGGCGATTGCTCGAAGCCTGATCAACAACCCGCGCATTATCCTGGCCGACGAGCCTACCGGCGCGCTCGATTCACACACCAGCATCGAGATCATGGCCATCTTTCAGCGCTTGAATCGTGAACAGGACATCAGCATCATCCTGGTGACCCACGAGCAGGATATTGCTCAGTATGGAGAGCGCATTGTCACGTTTAAGGACGGCCGGATCGTCAGCGACCAAGCGGTCCGCAACCGCCGCATCGCCGAAGAGGAACTGCGCGGAGAGGCGCTAGTGTCATGAAAAAAATCCTGGCGAGCATGAAAATCGCGTTCGGCGCGCTGCTCATCAATAAGCTGCGGTCGGCTCTGACCATGCTCGGAATCATCATTGGCGTAGCGGCGGTGATTGCCATGGTAGCGGTTGGCGCTGGAGCGCAGGTGCGTATTCAGCAGCAGATTGCTTCGATCGGCAGCAACATCATCATCGTTTTGTCCGGCAGCATCACCAGTTCCGGCGTGCGCGTGGGTACCGGAAACGCGCAAACACTTACCGAAGATGACGCACGCGCGCTGGCCCTTGACGCTCCTGGCGTACAAGCCGCGGCTCCCGTGAGCAGAGGCGGGGCGCAGGTGGTCTACGGCAACGAAAATTGGGGGACCCAGATCCTGGGAACCACGCCGGATTATTTGAGCATTCGCGACTTGCAGATCGATCAAGGTCAGCCGTTCACCACGGCCGACGTGAACGCCTCGGCGAAGGTGGCCCTGCTGGGCAAAACTGTCGTCGACAATCTGTTAAACGGCGAGGACCCTGTCGGCAAGGCGATCCGGATCAAGGGCGTGCCCTTCACGGTTACCGGAACGCTAGTCGCTAAAGGCCAGTCGCCTACAGGCCAGGATCAGGACGACGTGATCCTGCTGCCCATCAGCTCAGCGAAGAAAAAAGTCATCGGATCGAGCCGCGCAAACGCTGCGAGCGTGGGCCAGATCATGGTTCAAGCGCGCGATGGCATGACGGCCGCGGCGTTGGATCAAATGACTGAGATCCTGCGGCAGCGTCATCACATCCAGGGAAACCAGGACGACGACTTCAGCGTTCGCGATATGACCGAAGTCTTCAAGGCTCAGGAAAGCTCAGCGAGTGTGATGTCGATTCTGCTGGCGGCCATTGCATCGGTATCCTTGGCGGTCGGCGGCATCGGCATCATGAATATCATGCTGGTATCGGTCACCGAACGGACCAAGGAGATCGGGCTGCGGCAAGCCGTGGGCGCCAAGACGCAAGACATCCTGACGCAGTTCCTGGTGGAAGCGGTGACGCTGTCGGTAGCCGGAGGCGTCATTGGAATCGTGCTGGGCTTGACCGTGAGCGCACTCATCTCGTACTTCGCCGACTGGTCGACCGTGGTCAGCGTGGGATCGATTTTACTGGCGTTCGTATTCTCCGCTCTGGTCGGCGTGTCGTTCGGATATTATCCGGCGCGCAAGGCGGCTTTCATGGACCCCATCCAGGCGCTCCATTACGAGTGACGGCGGCACAACGTTCACCGCGATGCCGGGGTCGTGTCTTGCAGAAGATCATGCATATCGAACAAACGACCATTCGCAATCACGCGCTTCACGTGGTGCGCGTTGGCGATGTTCTCCAGCGGATTCCCCTCGACGATGACGAGGTCGGCGAATTTCCCGGGCTCAATACTGCCCGCGTCGAGGCCGAGCGCCTTGGCTGAATTCACGGTGGCGGTCCGCAGCGCCTGGTAGGGAGTCATACCCGCCATAACGTAACCTTCCAACTCGCCGTGAAGGTTGAAGCCGTTGGGTGTGTCCGTGCCGGCGACAATCAGGCCGCCGGCGTTCATCACATCCACCACCATCTTCCCTGCCCCACCAGTTCCGGCGGCAACGCGGTTCACGGGATGCTCCACCAGATCCTGCATCCACTGCGGATACAGCTTGAATCGTGGGTCCTGGCGCATGGCCGGCTCGGTCTCGAACAGCTTGTTCACACCTGGATTAGAGGTCATTGGACATAGAATTCTGCCCGACTTGCCGAAGATTTGGATCACATCTTCGTAACTGCGTTGAAGCGTCGCGATCTTGGGCGAATAGCCGCGGCGGCTGGTGGCACCGGTATGCTCCGTGCTATCCACGCCAACGAACGCAGCAGGATAGATTTCATGAGTCGCCACCGGGACACCGATGCTATGGGCGAATTCCACCATGCGTTTTTGTTGCAGGTCCGGCAGGCGCACATAGCTCTTCAGTAGATCGAGATTCAGATCCTTGGCGCGCTGCAGTTCCATCTCAAGATGAGCGGGACTCGAAATCGCGATGCCCATTTTGTAATAGGTCCGCAACCACTCAAACAGCCAGCCAGACGCATAGACTCGTGGGCCCGGCCGCACGCCCGCCTCGTTGGCTTCGCGATCCTCGGCGGCTTCATAGGGAGTGTTACCGGGGCTGCGCACAGTGGTGATTCCGAACGAAAGCCACGCGCGGCCTTGCGCTTCGCCGAAATCTTTTTGCAGATGTGAATGGTATTCAATCAGACCCGGCATCACATACAGGTTCGAGGCCGTCGCGTCGATCACCGTCGCGCCACTCGCGTTAAGGCCGGCCGCATGCGGAGTCACGCTTTTGATGCGATTTCGCTCGATGACGATATCCACATCGTTGCGCGCAGTTTCGCCGTTGCCGTCCACCAGATGGGCCGCGTGAATCACGATGCGGCCCTTTGGCACGTCAGGCGTGTACTTCAAGTCGAGCGGAATGGTTTTCACCTCACCGGTCTCGATGTCGACTGACTTTATCTGGTTGCCCAGCGCCTGGTAGAGAATCCTCTTCGAATCGCCAAACCAGCTCGGCGCGTGGGCGCTCTCCGTGGTCACATGACGCGGCGGCCCCAGCGGCTCGCCCGATAGTGAAACCGGCCACACCGCGAGGACACCTTCATAAATCGCCGCCATCTTGGTGCCATCCGGCGACCACACCGGACCGCATTCGCCGCGCGAGTCGATTGAAAGCGTCGGCACCGGCGCATACCACTTGTCGTGACCAGCGCCCTCCGCAGGCATGGTCAGGACCTGATTCGTCCCTTCGCGAAAGCGCTTGGAGTAGGGCGCCACCATCGCGATGGCGACGGTCTTTCCATCCGCCGACCACGTCGGTGTCCCGGGAGCGAAGAGGGAATCGTGAATCTTCGTGACTTGCCCGGTCGCGACGTCCACCACCGAAATATTCGACTCGCGCCACATCGCATCAACGTCGAAGAACGCGATCTTTTTGCCGTCCGGCGACCACGTCGCTCCCTGCGGCTGCGTCGCCAGGTGGGTAAGCTGGCGATCACGGCCGGTCTTCATATCGCGGATCCACAGCTGGAGAAATCCGCCGCCTTTGTCGGACGAATAGACCAGTTGACTGCCATCCGGCGACCACGCCGGATCGGTGTCGAGGAATTTATCTTTGGTGATGTTCTCCGGCCTCCCGCCGACCGGCATGATGTAGATATCGCCGATACCCGCGAACGCTACTTTCGTTCCATCAGGTGAAATTACCGGCCGCACGATGCCGACCGCCTGACGCGGCACAGTGGAATCGAAGTCGCGCTTGTGCGTATAGAGCGTTGGAGTCACGGCCAGAGTTGCCTTGAAGTCGATAGTCTGCACAGCGTCATTTGCAACCGAGCGTTTACGGATCTTACCGTCGGAGACATAATAGAAGTCCGTCGGCGACGCCCACGAGGCGCGGAACGCAAATGCATTCTCACTGCCGGTGAGAGATTTGCCATCCGCTTCCAGGCGGCTTCCGCGATCGGCGTCCGAGTGATAAACGATCTGGCCACCGGGACCCCACGAGGGCGAATCCACATGGCCGGTTGCGGTGAGCACCTTGCGCTCCCTGGCGTCAGCCACAGTCACCGCCCACACGTCGCGGCCGCTGTCGCGAGTGGAAGCGAAAGCAATCTCATTGTCGTCGGGCGACCAGCTTGGCATGTAGTCTTCCGCCGGATTGCTGGTGAGTTGTTTGAAATCGCCAGTTTTCAGATCCAGCACCCATATGTTGTAATCGCTGCCGAGCGGATTGCCGCGGTCCGACGAAAAGGCGATCTTCGTCCCGTCGTGGGAGTAGATGGGCTCGCGATCGTCGAATGGTCCCCATGTTAATTTGTGCTGGTGGGTGCCGTCCGGTGCAATCGCCCACACGTCATAACCGCCGTCGCGATATCCGAAGTAGGTGATCCACTTTCCATCCGGCGACCACATCGGCTGCCGGGCGTCGTTAAACAGATCCGTAATGCGTTTGGCCGTACCGCCGCTCGCCGGAAGAGTCCAGATGCTGCCCTGCATGTCGATGGCGAGAGTCCGGCCATCGGGCGAGACTGCCACCGACATCGACGTCCCTTCGCCGACAGTGACGTTGACCTGCGGCTTGACGTTCTGGGCGGCCAGCGTAGCGGCGACCAGAGTGAAAACGGCGCTGAAGTTCACGATCTTCATGCTAGGCAGACCAGCCGACGTTGCGATGTCACCGGCTGGCTCCCTGAAAAACCGGAGCCGCGGCCTTCGCCAAGCTTGCATCCAGAGCTCCGATGAAATCGTCTACATCGCTCCGGCCGATGTTCAGCGGAGGTGAGATCCGGATGACATTCCCGTCGATGCCACCGCGCCCGATCAGTACCCGGTTCTCGCGGGCGGCTTCCATCACGCGCAGCGTCGCAACCGTTGCAGGCACTTTGGTGTTCCGATCGTCCACGAGTTCGATCGCCTGCATCAATCCCATGCCGCGAACGTCGCCGATCAGCGGATGCTTGTCCTGGAGCTCGAGTAATTTATTCCGCAGATAGCCTCCCGTCTCTTCGGCGTTCACGCCCAAGTGCTCTTCTTCGATCAGATCGATCACTGCTTTCGCCGCGGCGGTCGACACCGGGCCGCCGCCAAAAGTCGAAATGGTTAGCTTCTTCACGCTGTCGGCTACTTCGCGCCGCGCGGCCGTCAACCCGATAGGGAATCCGTTCGCCAAGCCCTTCGCGCTAGTGATGATGTCGGGCGTCACGCCCCAATGCTGGATGCCCCACCAGCGGTCGCCGGTGCGTCCCCAGCCGGTTTGGACTTCATCGCTGATAAACAAGCCGCCGTGCTCGCGCACCAGGTTCGCGACAATTCCGAAATACTCCTTGGGAGGAGTAATGAATCCGCCGACGCCTTGAATCGGCTCGGCGATCATCCCCGCGATTTTCCCTGTCGTCGTGGTGCGGATGAGTTCCTTGACGTCCTGGGCGCAGCGCACTTCGCAATTAGGGTACGTGAGTCCAAACGGGCAGCGGTAGCAGTAAGCATTGTGGGCGAACGTGATGCCTACCTGGGAAGGAGCGCCCACCCTCCAATTTGCCTGTCCGGAAACGCCCATCGTGAGCGATGACCGCCCATGGTAGGAATGCCGCAGCGCAATGATTTCAGACGACCCGGTGAAACATCGTGCGGCGAGGATTGCCGTTTCGTTGGCCTCCGTTCCGCTCGACGTGAAAAACGACTTCCAGCCTTCCCCCGGGGCGATCGCGGCGATCTTCTTTGCCAGCGCCGCTTGTGGTTCGGTCGCGAAAACCGTGGATACGTGTTGCAGCTTATCTACCTGCGCATGCACCGCCTCATTGACGCGGTCATTGCAGTGGCCCACGCTGACGGTGAGTATGCCGCCGAAGAAATCCAGGTATTGGTTGCCGTCCGAGTCCCAGACGAATTGATTCTTGGCGCGCGTGAGCACCAGCGGCTCGCGGTAGTAATGGAACACCGCGGGGAAAAGGTGTTCCTGATTCGCCAAAATGATCTCATCTTTGGTCATACGAAATCCGTTTGGCGGGCCAGACGCAATTGCAGGGCGTGCTCGGCGACCATGGACCAAGCGCGATCCGCTACCATCAACCCGTCACCATCATCTGGAGCTAGCAGGCCCTGCTTGTCCCTGTTCCTTCGCGTCTTCGGCGCGGGCTCCGCCCAGGATACCCGCCATGCCGTAATTGCCTTCGTGGCACGCATACTCGTAGATGGGCTCCTTCGATTGCCGCAGCGGGATCATCACGGTCCACGGTTTCGTCCAAGTCTCCGGATCGTCGATGGTGACCCGGTACTGCAGGACATCCGGACTGGTGCGCGTAAAGCGCTCGATCACGTGGAGCTTGTCGCTCGCGGTCATGAAAGCACCCGCCTTATAGTTGCTGGTGTCGACAACCAGCGTTTCGCCTTCCCAATGGCCGCGCGAGTCCCCCATCCAAGTACGGATTGTGGACGGAAGATGTGGACGCCCATCCAGTGGAACGATGCGGACGTCGTGAGCCATCTCCATTTCAACGGAGACCGCCTCCGGCGTCTGGAGAATCTGATAGTAGCTGTTGTACCCCGCGCCGAACCGCGGCGAGCCGAACGTGATGCAGCGCACCCCCAACGACAGATCTTCGTAACTGTCAGGGCGTTTTCCTCCTACCGACGTCTCGTCGTATGATTTACGGTTCGCTTGTGCCTGCTTCCCCGCCGGTGTCATCTCCGGCAGGTGGCCGTCAGGTGGATCTACGATGAGCGAGGTTCTATTATCCCAATCTCTGCCGACCAGCCAAGCCGAGCTGTAGTCGCCGGTGGAAGCGTCGAACCCGGTCTTCGCATCCACGCCATTGAGGCCCTTCCTGTGGGTGCCGGATTCGCCGTTCTGCACTGCCGTCCATACGGTTTCGAAAACCGTGTCGCCGAACTCGGTGTCACCCTTGCCATCGTAAAGCTCAGCCGCCTTCTTTCTCAGCGCTGCTACTTCCGCATCGGTAAGAGACGCGCGGCCCGCTAACGCTTTCGGACGTTGGAGCGGTGTGGCGTTGTTGTTCGCCCAGACTCCCTGGATGTCCGGGTGGCCGTCTGGGGCGCGCGGCGGCGTCCAAGCCTGGCCGGCGGTCTTGTTCTTCGCATTTCCAGATTGCGTCTGGGCCACGATTCGGCCCTGGGTCAGCGATACAACAACTGCGAGGGCGACTACAAAGATGAGATTTCGAAAATGCATATGGCCTCCATTTTCGTAACAAGTATACAGCGATGAGGCGCAATTGAGGCTAACCCGCATGGAGCAGTCCGCAAGGGAAATAGCTACGCTGTTCAGGCTTCCAAGACAAGCTCCGTCGCGCCGCGGGCATCCGCGCTTCCGTGTTCCGCAGGATCTCGTCAAGCGTGATCATTGAGACTGCGGAGCCGCTGTTTTAACTCATTGCCTCGATGCCTTCTATTCTCACTCGCATGTGCATGCTCATCAAGTAACACTCTGTCATCATGCAAATGGCTTTGAACTAGCTCAGTGATGTCATACCAGCTTTTGAATGCCGCAAGAAATGCTTCAAGAAGCCGGGATG
>JBDTTL010000165.1:0-10220 GCA_039930665.1 Acidobacteriota bacterium | reverse complement strand
AACTGTCCCATAACCCCATCTGTTGATGCCACTTGGGTTGACTGTCGAGCGAAGAGCAGATTCCCCAAGTTATTGGAAAGACTGAAAAAGGATGAAACGGAATAGAGCAATTGGAAGGAGCTTCCACGCGCCCAAGGCAGGTGCGCTATCAGGCTGCGCTACGCTGTGAGCTTGCCCCCTCGACTGACACAAACAGTTAAGACACAGTTGGCCGTTCGCTGAAAAGTACTCGACCGGCAAGATCGCCTCGAACAGGGTGTTCCTAAGGGTTGGGTGCGGCGTAATATATATTTCTGGCGAGCTGCGACAACGCCGGGTAATGGGAAAGGGACCGTTAAGTGAGCATTTCCAAAACTTTCCCGAGTGTCTTGCGGCCAGCGTTCCAAACTCGGGTCGCTTGATCGAGATCCGCCTTTTAGTAATGTGGAACGTGCCGCCCGGGTGTATAATCGCGGACCAAACTAGAACTCAGGGGTTCCTGACTGTATAGCAAATGTCTTTGGAGGAAATGTTTAAAAAAAGACATCGTAGGTTTAGGTCTCCTAACGTGTTTCGGGTTGGCAGTTGAAGCGAGCTTCCATTTAAAAACGGCACCTTTATCCACTGCGCGGTTAGTTCGGTTTGCAACTTGGCGCTGCTTTTGGACATCTAGCCTGGCTTAAATCGGGCAGACGGATCATCCTTGAAGAGGGGCCTGCTGACCGGGGGGGCTTACAGAAGACAAGTCAAAGTCTATGGGGGAGCGTTACAACCTCGATCAGTCCGTGCGGTGCTGTTTGAAGTTGTCTCTAAGCAAGCCAACACCCGAAAACGCTAGTTGCTCGTGACTAGCTTCAGCTATTCAATTTCGTTCGCGACCGGGGATCACAAAATATGTTGCCATGAACTTGGGCCTATTGTCCGCTGATCTCGCTCCCGACGGGAACGGAACCATTCGAAGACGGGGAGGCTCCTTTGGCCTTTACATCATTTCGGCAAACGCCGGCCCGACGGGTGAGCTGGAACATTCGCGGCTGAGCGCGAGTGTCGGGCCCAGGCAAAACAAATCAGGGTCTCGAATACCGTTCAACTCCCATTCCTTCGGTCAGAAACCCAAAGGTCAAAGTCGACTCCCATTCAACTCCCAATACCCGTTTCCGAGGGTTCCTCAGGGCTCTTTCGAGTGCCACTCGTGCCTTGTTATGAACCACCTAGCCAATGCCCGTCACGCTCATAACCCAAAGGTCGAAGGTTCAAATCCTTCCCCCGCAACCAACAAAACACTCGTTCTGATCACCAAAGCTACCCACACGTTCATACTCCCCGGCCTTTTGACAAATTCCAGTTTGCCGTTGGACCGAGCTTGCCACGGGCCCTTAAAACTAGATCCGCCTGGGAATGGAGATAATTCAAACGGAAGGTGTTCGTGTCTATACCCATTGAAGACTACGCCTTGATCGGAGATTGCCATACTGCGGCCTTGGTCTCGAAGCAGGGCGCGATTCACTGGCTGTGTCTTCCTCACTTCGATTCCGCGGCCTGCTTTGCCTCTCTGGTCGGAACACCGGAGAACGGCCACTGGACCATCTCTCCCGCAGCGCCCATACGCAATATCCAGCGCCGTTACCGCGAGGGCACGCTCATCCTTGAAACGGAATTCGAGACAGAGGAGGGAACTGTTTCGCTGGTGGACTTCATGACACCTCGGGATGACACTCCTGACCTGGTACGGATCGTCATCGGCAAGAGCGGGCGAGTGCGCATGAAAATGGAGTTGGTCATCCGTTTCGATTATGGATCGATCGTCCCCTGGGTAGAAAAAACGGACCGAGGGATTTCCGCAATCGCCGGACCTGATATGGTCAGCCTGCGAACGCCGATCGATCTTCGGGGCGAAGACTTTAAGACCGTCGCCGAATTCACGGTGAGCGAAGGCGAGCAGGTTCCCTTCGACCTCACCTGGTATCCGTCCTGTCGTTACGAACCAGCTCCGTTAGATTTCGCGCAAGCGCTGCAACACACTTGGGACTGGTGGCGCGAATGGTCCGATGGTTGTTCGTATAAGGGGAAATGGAGTGAAGCAGTGGTGCGCTCCTTGATCACGCTAAAAGCCCTCACATTCCTGCCCACTGGCGGCATTGTGGCGGCGCCCACGACCTCACTTCCGGAACAAATCGGTGGCGTCCGAAATTGGGATTACCGCTATTGCTGGGTTCGGGACTCCACGCTGACCCTGGATGCCCTGCTCAATGCCGGGTACGTGGCGGAAGCGGCCAGTTGGCGCGAATGGCTGTTGCGTGCCGTGGCGGGACATCCGTCTGAATTGAATATCGCCTATGGAGTGCGCGGGGAGCGGCGCATTACGGAGATGGAACTTCCGTGGCTCGCCGGATATGAAGGGTCCGCGCCGGTTCGCACCGGGAACGCGGCCTATAGTCAGTTTCAGCTCGATATCTTCGGAGAAGTCGAGGACACGCTTTTCCAATGCCGCGGTGCGGGGATTGGTCCCGAAAGTGATCAGCGTGAGGGCGTTGCCGAGGCCCTTCTCGATTTCCTGGAAACCGCCTGGGAGAAGCCCGACGACGGGATCTGGGAAGTGCGCGGCCCGCAACGCCACTTTACTCATTCGAAGATGATGGCCTGGGTGGCAATGGACCGCGCTGTCAAATCGATGCGCCAGGGTTGGATGCCATTCAATGAGAAGTGGGAAAAATTGCGAGACAGAATCCATAAACAGGTTTGTGAAGAAGGTTTCGACGTGGAGCTCAACTCCTTCGTGCAGTTCTACGGATCGAAGCATCTGGATTCGAGTCTTCTGATGATGGCGCTGGTGGGCTTTCTCCCGCCTGACGACCCGCGGATTATCGGAACCGTCGCGGCGATCGAGAAAGACCTGATGTCCCCGGAGGGGTTCGTGGCCCGCTATACCAC
The DNA here is from genome assembly GCA_039930665.1 of Acidobacteriota bacterium. GTDB lineage: Bacteria > Acidobacteriota > Terriglobia > Bryobacterales > Bryobacteraceae > Palsa-187. The sequence goes on along the minus strand of JBDTTL010000165.1, from coordinate 7,310 downwards.
CGATCCTGCGGTGGATGGATTGCCTCACGGGGAAGCGACCTTTCTTGCCTGCACCTTCTGGATGGCCGATAACTATATCTTGCTGGGCCGGCGTGAAGACGCTGTGAAGACGTTCGAACGGCTCCTCAGCATTCGAAACGACGTCGGACTGTTGGCTGAGGAGTACGATCCGGTAGAAAAGCGTCTCATGGGGAATTTTCCGCAGGCGTTTTCGCATGTTGGATTGGTGAACACCGCCTTCGGCCTCAACCGGGACCAGAATCCGCCGGTGGCCCGCCCCCTGTCGCCCGGGTCCCCCGTTAAACGCCGCTAAATTTCATGCCGGGGCGAAATCGATGGTTGCCTCTTGCAGGGGCGCCTTAAAAACAACCTGAGGCGGTACGTATATTTTCTTTATGCGAACGCTAGTCTCGGCACATGATGGCCGCCGCCCGAAGCGCCCGATATATAATGAAATATGCTAAAAGCCACCGAAAAAATCTGGCACAACGGACGCATGATCGACTGGAATGACGCTAAGATCCATGTCCTTGCGCACGTAACCAGCTACGGCAGTTCGGTGTTTGAAGGCGTCCGCTGCTACGCCACTGAGGCCGGCCCGCGCATCTTCCGCATTCGCGAGCACGCCCGCCGCCTACGCGATTCCGCCAAGATATATCGCATCGAAATTCCCTACTCGATCGACCAGCTTTCCGCCGCCATGGTCGACATCGTGCATGTCAACAAGCTCGATTCCTGCTATATCCGGCCGCTGGTGATTCGCGGCTATGGCGACCTCGGCGTGCTGCCCAGCAAGGATACTCCCATCGAGACCTACATTGCCTGCTGGGAGTGGGGCAAGTACTTGGGCGCCGAAGCCATGGAAGAAGGCGTGGATGTCTGCATCTCCAGTTGGACCCGCCTCGCGCCCAACACTCTGCCGGTGATGTCGAAGGCCGGGGCCAATTATATGAACTCGCAGCTCATCCGCATGGAGGCGGCGATCAACGGCTATTCCGAAGGCATCGCGCTTGACTCGGCGGGTTACGTCAGCGAAGGCTCGGGGGAAAATGTGTTCGTCGTGCGCGACGGCAAGATCCATACGCCGCCGCTTGGTTCGAGCGTGCTGCCCGGCATCACCCGCGACACCGTTATCCAACTGGCGCAGTCGCTGGGCATCCCTATCGTCGAAACTCTGGTCCCGCGCGAAATGCTCTATATCGCCGACGAAGTGTTCTTCAGCGGCACTGCCGCCGAAGTCACGCCGGTTCGCTCCATTGACCGCATCACCATTGGCGCAGGCCGCCGCGGCCCCATCACCGAGAAGATTCAGAGTGAATTCTTCGGCGTCGTCGAAGGCAAGAAGCCGGATACACACGGCTGGCTCACGCCGGTTCCGCAGCCGGTGGCCGCCCGCTAACCAGAGAGTGGCGCTAAAAAAAGGCGGGACGCTAACTGCTTGCACTCCGCCTTTTGAGGTGGAATCGGAGGAAAACTTCCGCGCGAGAACCGGCTTGCGGCCACCTCCCCCGAGACTGACACACCCGCCAGTTCCGCGCAGAAATCTGTTAACGTTTGTACCAGTCTTAAGCCGGATTAGCTATAGCGGACCCGTCCTTTTCAACAGTTGTTTCCCGCACGCTTGCAGCGAGTTACAATGGCGCTTCTGTGAGAATGCTGTGTATAAATCACTTTGACGATGAAATGTAGCGGGCGCAGCGCGATATCCGGCGAGCGGATCGAAATTGAATTCGAATCGGCGATTCAGAATATCGATCCCTTACTGAGCGCTGAGTCAGCGGAACCCGCTGACGACGTCTTCGTCGCTCCGGGCTTCATCGATCTTCAGGTCAATGGCTTCGCGGGAGTCGATTTCAATTCGCCCACCGCGCCGCATGACGAAATTCAGCGGGCCATCGAAGCGACCTTCTCCACTGGCACCACGCGCTTCTATCCGACCGTGATCACCGGCGCGCCCGGCGACATGCTTGCAGCTCTGCGCAATCTCGCTGCCGCGCGCGAGTCGGTCTCCGATGGACTCGCCATGGAAGCGTTCCACGTCGAGGGCCCGCACATTTCGCCGGAGGACGGCCCTCGCGGCGCGCATCCGCGCGAATGGGTTCGCCAACCTGACTTCGCGGAGTTTCAACGCTGGCAGGACGCCGCCCAGGGTCACGTCCGCTTGGTCACGCTGTCGCCCGAGTGGCCTGGAGCAATTCGCTACATCGAGCAGATTACGGAGTTGGGCGTGGTCGCCTCCATCGGTCACACCCGGGCCACGCCGCAGCAGATTCGCGACGCCGCAGGCGCGGGAGCTAAGATGTCGACGCACATCGGCAACGGAGCCGGCAGCGCCACCCGCACCGACGACTTCATCACGTGTCAGCTTTCCGAGACGCGCCTCGCCGCATCGTTCATCGTTGATTACCATCATCTGCCGGATGACTTCTTGCGCCGCGCGCTCGAAACTAAGGGCGCCGAACGCAGCATCCTGGTGACCGACGCGGCGGCTCCCGCTCTGTGCGTGCCAGGACCATACATGCTGGGCGTCGTGGCGGTCGAACTTCGTGACGACGACCGCGTGACGCTTCGCGGCGGCAATCGACTGGCCGGATCCAGCCTACGCATGGATCGCGCCGTCGGCAATGTGATAGCTCGCGCGGGAGTGAATCTCGCCCACGCCGTGACCATGGCGACTACCAATCCCGCGCGCGTCGGACGCGTCCCCGGACGCCTGCGCGGCCTTCAGCCCGGATCGCGCGCCGACTTGGTGCGCTTCCGCATGGATGCCGGCCGAGTCGAGATTCTAGAAACCTGGCTCAGCGGGAAGCTTGTGTATTCACGATAGCCGCTACCAGTCCTTCGATCGTGTGCGGCTCCGCTTCGACATCCACTGTCAGATCGGCATCGCGCGCCGTTGCGGATGTTACCGGGCCGATCGAAGCAAGCTTGATTCCCCGCAGTGCTTCGGCCCCGGCGATCGCTAGCAGGTTCTTCACCGTCGACGAACTGGTGAACGTGATCCAGTCCGGCTTGTGCACTAGCGCTTCTTTCGCGCGAGCCGCGGCGTCCTTCGGAATGATGGTCCGATAGGCTTCGACTACATCCACTATCGCGCCGCGCTCGCGCAGCGTCACGGGGACTAAGTCGCGAGCCACCGCCGCGCGCGGCAGCAGAATGCGTTTGCCATTCAGATCTTGGCCCGCCAGCGCTTCGACCAAACTCTCCGCTACATATTCTTCCGGCATGACGTCTACGCGCAGATGCAGCGCCTCGATTGCCGCGCGGGTGGCTGGGCCGATGGCGCAGAGCTTCGCTTTGAGCGCGCGCAGATCGCTAGGCGAACGATCCAGCGCCTCGACAAAATGCCGGACACCGTTCGCGCTGGTAAAGATCAGCCAGTCGTAGGAAGCGAGATTCTGGATGGCCTGCTCCAGCGAGCGCGATTCCGCTGGGTCAGCGATCTCGATCACCGGCACAAACAAGATCTGCGCGCCCAACGCTTCGAGCGGGTCAGCCAGCATCGACGATTGCCTGCGGTCGCGGGTCACAATAATACGTTGTCCGAACAGCGGCAGTTTCTCGAACCAGTTGAAGCGCTCCCGCAGAGCCACCACCTCGCCGATGACAATCGTTGCCGGGGGCCGCATGCCTGCTTGCTCGATCCGCGCCGCCAAATCTCCCAGTGTGCCCGCGATGGTCTGTTGATCCGGACGCGTCGCCCAGCGAACCGCCATCGCAGGAGTCGCGGCCGAACGGCCATGCTTGATCAACTCGCGCGCAATCGCCGGGAAATTCACCAGACCCATGAAGAGGACGATGGTCTCTGACGTGCCGACCTTGTTCCAGTCGATCGCCTCCACGCTGTGCCCCGTCACAAACGTTACCGCCGACGTATGTTCGCGATGGGTCAGCGGCACACCAGTGTAAGCCGCCAGTCCCAGCGGAGTGGTTACGCCCGGCACGATCTCGAACGGGATCCCGGCCGCCGTCAGCGCTTCCACTTCCTCGCCGCCGCGGCCGAAAATAAACGGATCGCCGCCCTTGAGCCGCACCACGGTCTCAACACGCCGCGCGCGTTCGATCAGCATGGCGGTGATCTCTTCCTGTGTGGCTTCGTGCAGCGCGCGCTTCTTGCCGACGTATACCCGTTCGGCGTGCGCCGGAGCCAGGTCCAGCAGTCGCTCGCTCGCCAGATGATCGTAGAGGATGGAATCGGCGCGTTCCAGAATCTTGCGGCCTTTGACTGTGATGAGTCCGGGATCGCCCGGACCGGCACCGACCAGATACACTTTCCCAGCGGTCATCTTACGAGCCCAAGATTTCGCGCGCGCCCGCAGCCAACATGCGCTCACCCAGTTCTTTGCCGAGGCCGACCGGATCGCTGCCGGTCGCGCTATCCCGCATTATCCGCGCGCCATCGGGAGACGCCACGATCGCCAAGAGATGCAGTCCTGGTCCTTCGAAATGGGCATGTGCTCCGATAGGCACCTGGCATCCGCCCTCCAGCGTCGCCAGCAGAGCGCGCTCGGCAGTCACCGCCGCATTGGTCGCCGCGTGATTCAGTTTGCCGGCAATTTGCTGCGCCGCGCCGCCGTCTTCGCGCGTTTCGATAGCGAGCGCTCCCTGTCCCGCCGCCGGACACATCACTCCTGGATCGAGCAGTTCGCAAATGCGCTCCGCCCAACCCAGGCGCCGCAATCCGGCCGCCGCCAACACGATTGCATCGTACTCCCCTTCGTCGAGTTTCCGCAGACGGGTGTCGACGTTGCCGCGCAGATTCTCGGTCACCAGGCCGCGCCCCAGGGCATGCAACTGGGCCGCGCGACGCAGAGAACTGGTTCCTACGCTGCTGCCCGCGCCAAGCTCCGACAGCGGCTTGCCAATCAGCGCATCGCGCGGATCTTCGCGTTCCGGGATCGCGGCCAGAGTCAGCCCGGCCGGCAGACCTGTCGGCATGTCCTTCAAGCTGTGCACCGCCAGATCGATCGTTCCCGTCAGCAGCGCTTCCTCGATTTCCTTGGTGAACAAGCCCTTGCCACCCACCTGCGCCAGTGGCACGTCGGTGATTTTGTCACCGGTGGTCTTGATGATTTCGAGCCGTGTCTCGACGCCTAACTTCTCCAGGCACGAGGCAATGTGCCGCGCCTGCCACAGCGCGAGTTGCGACCCGCGCGATCCGATGACGATCACCGTGCTTTATCCTTCTCCCAACCTGAATAGCTTGCGAATAGTGTGAATCAACTGGATGCCTTCGGGGTCGTTGGCTTTGCGGCGCATCTCGGTGATGGGCGCGTGCGCGATCTTATTAATAATGCCACGCGTCATGGCCTCGATCGCCTCCTGCTGCTGCGGCGTCAGTACGCCCAGTTTGGCACGCACCCGTTCGATCTCCGACATCCGTACCAGTTCCAACTGCTCCTGCAGGCTCACGATGGTCGGCGTGACCTCGCGCGTCTTCAGCCGCAGCATCATCCGTTCCACTTCTTCGGTGATGATTTCCTCGGCTTGCTCGGCAACATTCACGCGGGCGGTCAGGTTGCTTTTGACCACCCGATCCAGGTCGTCGATATCGTAAACGAAGATTCCATCCAGCGTGTTCACGGTTGGCTCGACATTGCGCGGCACCGCGATGTCGATCAGAAACATCGGGCGGTGGCGGCGGCGGTTCATAACGCCGTGCATCAGCTCTTTGGTAAGGATAAAGTGCGGTGCGCCGCTGGAGGCGATCACAATATCCACATCCGGCAGCGTGTGCGCCATTTCGTCGTACTCCACCACACGGCCGTGAAACTCTTCCGCCAGCGCGTCGGCCCGGGTGCGCGTGCGGTTGGTCACAACGATGTCGGAAACTCCGGCGCGGCGCAAATGTCGGGCGGCGGACTCCGCCATCTTTCCGGCTCCCACCAATAGCACGCGCTTTCCGGAGAGCGAACCGAAAATATCGCGCGCCAGTTCCACCGCGGCATAACTCACTGAGACCGCACTCGAACCGATTTCCGTCTCCGTGCGCACCCGCTTGGCGACGTTGAACGCGCGCGTCATCACCTGATCCAGAAACCCGCTCACCGAGCCGTGTTGCTTCGCGAGCATGTAGGCGCTCTTCAATTGCCCCAGGATTTGCGGTTCTCCGACGATCATGGAGTCCAGGCTCGATGCCACTCGGAATAGGTGGCGGATCGCGTCCGGCCCGTTGTGGTGATACAGGTAGGGCGAAACCCAACTGGGTTCAACACTGCGCGCCTCTGCAAGAAATTCATCCACGGAATGTACGGCGTCGCTCGACTCTTCCGCCGTGACGGCAACTTCCACCCGATTGCACGTCGAAAGGATCATGCCTTCCACCATGCCCGGCCGCCGACAGAGGCGGTCCAGCGCTTCCGGCAGAGCCCGCTCCTCGAAGGCCAGCTTCTCGCGCACTTCCACCGGCGCGGTGTGATGGCTCAGTCCTGTGATCAGCAGCTTCATGGGATCAGGGTTGGCCTCAATCCGGCGTGTGCCACCCAGGTCAGGGCTCCGCAGCCCAGCACCACCAGCGCCATTAACGCCGCTTTACGTCCGCGCCAGCCCGCCGACGCGCGCATGAAAATCATCGCCAAGCATAGCCCCCACGTCACGAAGGAAAGTGAGATGCTGGCGTTGCCCACCCAGCTAGTACCAAGTTCGATGTAGGCCCACATCACCCCGAAGATCACGCCCAGAGTAATGAACACGAAGCCGAAGCCCATGGAACTGCTGATCAGATCGTCGAGCGTGCCCAGCGGCGGCAGCTTTTCGAGCAGCGAGGGACTCTTCTTACTCTTGAGTCGCCGTTCCTGGATCAAATAGAATACAGACGAAACCGCAGTAACCAGAAGCGCTGCATAGCCCACCAACACCAGAACAACATGCACAATCAGCCAAGCGTCGCGCACACGGACATCGGACCAGGCCGGCACAGGCTGGCGCATGCCCGCCACAAGTGTCATCACAAAGACAAGAGGGAACAATGCGATCGATGTACTCGCAAAGTGGTACCTCCAATCGACAAATAGAAACGCCAAAGCGATCAGGAACGCGCAGAGGTTTATGGTGCCGTAGAAGTTTTCCACTGGCAGCCGGCCTTCGGCCATCGCCAGCTCCGCGATGGCTACGCCTTGCAGCACGACGCCGATGCGGAAAGTCCCTAGGGCAAAACCATAGAAGTCATTCCGGCGCTTGAGGATGGCCAGCATCGAATGCAGCAGCCCCATGGCATAAAGAACCGCCGCTACGCGCAGCCAGAAGATGCTGGAATCCGCCATGTTAAGGGTCCTGTCCTATTCTACGTCCCCGCCAAGTTTGGGATTGGC
>JBDTTL010000164.1:0-10229 GCA_039930665.1 Acidobacteriota bacterium | reverse complement strand
TGTACGTCACCATGCCGCACCGCATCGAAGAGCGACGACGGTTCTGGGCCTGGAACCACTACATCGGCCGCGACCGATCTGACCGCCAGCACAGCCAGTACCGCTCCGAGCCACCGTCGTTTGGATAGCATGCACACTTCCTCAGTAACTTCTTATATTAGTAGTCTTCCATCAGATTTTCAACTCTGTCCATGGCAAGCGTGTGGCGGTGATCATGTCCAGGGTTCGCGACGAGATTTCCGCTTTGCGCTGAATCGACGCACATGAAAGGTCCGGCCCGCCGTCTCAGCCTTTCCGGGGATGCTCAACAGGTTCTGGCACAACAACCAGTTTCGAGCGCCGGTTACTCGCAGAGCGCACACAGGGGGGCCCAGAATGGATTCGACCTCTCTCATGCGGTTGCGCGGCGAATCCGCTGATTTGATAGTATATTGGCGGGAAAGATTGTGCCGGCTATTCCAGGAAACATCTGTCGGCCGCGGGTGGGCTTCTCCCTCGCGCTCGCCCAATAGTAGCCGAGACGCCCAGAACGCTATTCCGGGAAAACTTAGGAAACAAGAACGAGGAGGCAGACTTCTGAGAACACCGCTAACAGTGGGAAGCGCACTTCTTATTTTGACTTTTTCAGCAGGGTCGGCTGCTCAGAGTGCTGCTTCCGGCGGCCTTGTGCCGGCCGGCATCTACGCCAATCACGAGAAAGTGGCTGCGGCGCTGGCCAAAGGCGGGCCGTTGATCGACAATCCGAACACACCGGCTGCTATTAAAGTTTCGGGTTCTCACCGTGATAAAGCCGGGGTCGTTGAAGTGCACGACAAAGAGACCGACATCTTCTATGTCTCCGATGGCGAGGCGACGCTCATCGCCGGCGGAACAAGAGTAAAGGCGAAGAACGCGGCTGCGAATAATCAATACGACGTCGAAAATGGAAAGACTTTTCACTTGACCAAGGGCGACATCATGGTTATTCCCGCGGGCTCACCGCACTGGTTTAAAGAGGTTCCGAAATCGATCAGCTATCACGTGGTCAAGTTGACGACTCCTGCGGGCGGTACCGGCACGGACGTTACCTACGTCAATCGTGACAAGGTTGCGGCCGCACTGAACAGTAAGGGAGAGATTTTCTCAGCTCCGAAATTGAGACTCTCCGGCGGCTATCGCACAGGCCCAGATCAGCCGGCCAACTACGGCGCCAATCCGGAAGTCCATCCGATCTCGATCGATATTTTCTACTGTATCGATGGCGCCGCTACCGTAGTGACCGGCGGCAAGGTTGTTGGCATGAAGGAGAGCGGAGATAACCGGATGGCCGGCGCGAAAGTCGAACAAGGACGGGCCGACCATATGACGAAGGGCGACTGGCTGCTGGTTCCTTCCGGAACGCCCCACTGGCATACTGAATACCCGAAGCCTTTCGGTTTTTACCGCTACTTATTGGTGAAGGTGCAGGAATAGCCGCAAGCGGGCTGACCTACTATCCGAAACGTCGCCCACTCGGCGAATATCGCTGGACAACCAAGACTGTCTCTCGGCTGTTAACCGGCAGGCTCAGAGCGCGAGTCTTATCTGGAGAGCCCGAATCGCCACGCTTTGGCGAGACCGTGTGTCGACGTCTCTGGGTATCACCCGCCGTGTATTCCAAAGTGCGAAGATAACCCTGTGAGAAACACCGAGGCATTTCTGGCGCTCGCCTTCCTCGCGGTTCCGAGCGTCGCCCAGAACCCGCACACCATGTTCCCCCCTGTGCGTAGCACACGCTACATGGTGGGTGCCGGGAACAGCCTCGAAGTGGAAGCGGGCTTCCGGATTCTAGGCCAGGGAGGAAACGCCGTCGATGCCGGCGTCGCGTCTGTACTGGCGGCCGCGGTCACTGAGCAGGATCACTTTGGCCTCGGCGGAGAAATGCCGCTGCTGGTCAAGATGAACGGCAAACCAGTAGTGGTCATTAGCGGTGTCGGCGTGGCTCCCAAGAAGGCCACTGTCGAGTATTACGAGCACCGTCCAACCGAGCCGTGGGAAGAAGGCATCGGAAACAGGCCGCCGATTCCCGGCCAGGGCATCCGTGCTGCCATCACGCCGGGCATGGTCGATGGGCTGCTGCTCGCACTCGAAAAATACGGCACCATGTCGTTTGCACAGGTGGCCGCTCCAGCCATCGAGGACGCGGACGCGTTCCCGCTCCCCGAAATCTTTTCGACTTATCTTGCGAACTTTCAGCGCACGCTCTCGCTCTGGCCGACATCGCAAAGATTCTTTTATCCGAACGGTGTCGTGCCGAAGCCCGGGGACCTGGTCCACTTACCTGACCTAGCCCGCACTCTGCGCCAGATGGCTGCTGCTGAGAAGAAGGCGCATGGCAATCGAACCGCGAAGATCCGCGCAGTCCACGACGTTTTCTATAAGGGAGATATCGCCAAGCGCATCGCCGCGTTCAATGATGCCAATGGCGGCCTGATCGCGTACCAGGATCTGGCCAACTTCAAAGCGGAGATCGACGAGCCTCGCTCCACCATGTATCGTGGCTATACCGTCAACAAGCCCGGGTTTTGGACACAAGGGCCGGTGATGATCGAAGCGCTCAATATCCTCGAAGGCTTCGATTTGAAGATGATGGGCCATAACAGCCCCGAGTATCTGCACACTGTGATCGAGGCTGTGAAACTCGCCTTCGCCGATCGGGACCGGTATTATGGCGACCCGAAGTTCAGTAAGATCCCGGAGGACATCCTGCTCTCGAAGTCTTACGCCGCCGAGCGTCGTAAATTGATCGATCCGGGCCACGCATCTATTGAGAGCCGGCCCGGTAATCTCGGTACATCCGCGCCGCCGACGAGCAATGGCAGCGGCACCTCCTCCGATCACGACACCACTTGCGTCAACGTCGTTGATAGCCACGGCAACGCGTTTTCCGCCACGCCCAGCGGAGCTTGGCTGCCGTCGGTGATTGCGGGCGATACCGGAATCCCTCTGTCGATCCGGTTGACTTCGTTCGTCCTTACGCCGAACCACGCCAATCAGCTTCAGCCTGGCAAGCGGCCACGTGTGACGCTGAGCCCGACCCTCGTCACTAAGGACGGCCGGTTCTATATGGAGCTCTCCACGCCCGGCGGCGACAATCAGGACCAAGCGCTCCTTCAGGTGCTGCTGAACGTTCTGGAGTTCAACATGAATCCGCAGGAAGCAGTTGAAGCGCCACGCTTCCAGACTCAGCACTTCTACTCCTCCTTCGAATTCCACGAATTCACGCCGGGCAAAGTGTCCCTCGAAGGCCGCCTCCCACGCGACACCGCGCAACGACTGACCGCACTTGGCCATCTGGTGCAGCTTTCCGGCGACTGGAGTAATGCGTCGGCGCCGGTAGTCATCCAGGCCAAGGACGGGGTGCTGCAAGGTGGCGCTGATCCGCGCCGTTCCCGCTTCATCTTCGGAAGATAGAGGATTTCGACTACTGTATTGCGAGGACGAACGTCGATACGAGATCCGCGTTCTGGAGAATATCGGCTTGCGAGTCTCACAAGGGAGAGCGCTACCATGGCCGCTGAGGCAGATCTTGAGAAACGCTATCCCTAGAACTGGCGCCCGCTAGAGCAGCCATTATCGGCAGCGCATCAACGGTTGCTGCCGCGATGTGATTGTGATGGACACCTCGGCAGCCCTCGGACTGGTTTAGAGGCTGAGGATTCCGGTGAAGCACGAACGCGGTTCCGGGCGGATCCCGGAAGGCTGTTCGGATTCATCCCGGAATCGCGTTCACGATCCCCCGGATTCCTCACCGACGTTAACTATGGCGCTGATCGTGAAGAGCGCGCTTATCGGGAACAAGACTTTGGCACCCCAAGCTTGACCCTCCGGTCAACAAACACGACCTGTCAACCGAAAAAAGCGGAGAATTCGCGAGCGAAAACGTGGGGTTCCGCCTCAACCCTACGAGGTTGAGCTTGGACTCTGTTTTGGTAAAAATATTCATGCGGCGCGCGTGTAATATTTGAGCAGGCCGCCGAGTCGGTGATAGCACTCAATAGAGGGGGCATCCCGGTTTCGTCTTTCGGCCTCCTCTGGAAATAATAGCTGGTTACCTTTCCCTTGATGGTTCCTTTCGTTGTGATAGTGGCGGCTGTACTCGGTCAGAAGTCCCGACAGCGAACCCTCGCCGAGCAGAATCACTTTGGACAGGCATTCCTGCTTGACCGAACGAACCCACCGTTCACCAGACGTTCACCCCTCAACAGAAGCAGGGCGAATAACGCCAATTCCTAAGGAGAGCTTCCCTCGGATGTTCGAACGGCCAGCTCACAGAGCAGGCGGATCGTTCTAGAACTAAGCCTCAGGAAGTATACCTGCGGAGCCAAATATAAAAGACTTCGAACCGTCTCGGACGGCCTGCGGGTATTTCTTAAGCAGTGCTGAGGACATCGTTAAAGACTCTCCGGAGTTATCGAACCCGGAAGTATTCGCGGGATCAACGGGAATTTCCCGCGCGGGCTGCAAATCCGCCCCCGTAAGATCCCGGATGCTGTAGTTGTATTCGGCGTTGTTCAACCTGCGCGCCAGCACGCTTTCCAAATCCCCGGCGTTCCTCTGCACGGACCGCCTCAATCCATTGAATTACTTGTTCGCCCTCCTTCTTTCGGGGGCTGCGGCATATTCTTCGGCGGCATTTCCTTGGCCATCAATCGATCTCGCACCCGTGCCTAGGCGTTGTCATTCGGCACCGCGTCCATCGACCCAAAGGACTTGAGATCGAGCTGTGCGGCAGGTTTGGCGCCGCTATGGCAGATACTTGCAGTACTGCCGAACAAAGGGTTGAACAGTCTGCGAAAACTGCTGCTCCAGTGTTGGAGAAGCAGCTCCCGCCCAAGGAGGAAAGGAAACCGCAATCATTCCCGCTACCGAACGAAGCGTTATTTTAAGAAGCGGCAATCGCATGGATACTTGGTGCCTCGTAGTCTCAGCTCTGCTCAATTACTCTTGCTCTCCCGACCAGGAGAGAAACTGCTCAAATTTAATTCTTCGGGCCCGCAATGGGGTACCCCTGCCAAACATATTCCAGGGCCTCGGGCAAAGTTTGTGCTTTCACGGGCCGGTCGGTGTGGCCGGCGTTACGCGCAAATACAAACTGATAATGATAGCCTTTGGCGGCCAGCACTTTGGCCATGTTCTCATTCGCGAGAACCCAGTCGTGCATGCCGTCGCGCGCGTTGAAATTGTCGCGGTCTCCGACTTCCATCCACAGCCGAATGGGCTTGACGGGATTCGATGGGATCAAGTGTTCATGAAATTCCCACGCGCCGTGGGGCGTCTCGGAGTTATACGGCCACTGCTGATTGACGTAGGTGCCTGAGTAGGTGAGTACGCGATGGTACCACTCCGGGTGATACCACGCCATGATCAAGGCGCACGAACCGCCGGAGCTGCCGCCCATGGTTGCGCGGCCTTCGGGATCCTTCGTCAATTTCACGCCGTATTGTTTCTCCACCAGCGGCAGAACTTCTTTCTCGACGAACTCTGCATAGAGGCCCGACATGGTGTCGTACTCCAAGCCTCGCTCGCTTCCCTGCGCGTCGCCGCTCCCGTTGCTGATGGAGATGGCAATCATCACCGGCACCCGGTGCTGGGCGATCAGATTGTCAAGGGCCGTGAATAACCCTCGGTCCGGACCATCTGCCCCGACGATGAAAGGCGCCGCCGTCCCGGGGACGTATTGTTTGGGGACATACACTGCCACGCGGCGCGTGTAGGATGCCGGATGGCTGGTGGTCACGATCAGCTTGGCGGGGTCGTTCGGGTCCGGCGTGCCATAGGTGTTAGGCTCACGCGCGATGCCCGGATAGATCTTGCTGTCGGCCGACTCCATCGTGAATTCGTATACCGTTCCCTGCGGCACTCCTTCCGTCACGGTCATCTCCGGCGCGGGGCTGTGGGTTGGACCCAGGATAAAGTTTCCGTCGGCGTCCGCCGGAGCGTTGGCGCCGTCCGGTAACTCTTTTGCCGCGACGTAACCGGAAGTGTGCGGATCGCGCGTCGGCGGCGTCGGACGTGGCCGTGGAGCCGCGACCGGACTCGCCGCCGGAGCTTGGGCAAATGCTGGAACTAAACCGGTGGTCAAGCAGACCAAAAACGCGACGCTGAGAAAGCGAAACATTGTTACTCCTTTTTGTCTTGCCGATGTTGGTTCACGCATGGAAGGCTCCGTTACTCCGCTTGGTCGGTCCTGCTGAAACCATTGCGTTCATTGGTTACCGTGAACTTGCCGTTAGAAGCGACTGAAGTCCGGGGGATTTGCGGAGCGTTTCGAAAACACTGGCGGGCCCGCCCTGCGCGGCCGCTGTTAATGATGGCGACCTTGGGCTGAATGGCCCAGACGAACTGCGGAGAGTTGGAGCGGTCAAGACCGTGGTGGGTGGTTTGATAGAGATCGATCTTGCCTATCAGGTTCACCGGGCACACCAGCGGTTGTTCGTAGTTCCAGGTGAGGTCGCCCAGGTCAATGAAATCGAATTTGTTGTACCGCAGCACGAACCCGACACTCTGATCATTGTCGGGATCGACCTCGGGAGCATGCTCCTTGAAGTCGGCGCACACCGGGTTCTTCGCGCCGGCGCCTTTGAGAGGAGAAGTGATGGCCTTGCCGGCCGATGCGACCACTTCAATGTCGACGCCTTTGAGCGGGATGTGATCGCCGGGCTTCAGAATCTTGCGATTCGCTCCAGCCCACTCCTCATAAGCTTTGTAGGCCGCAGCCAGGTTAGGACGGGCAAGTTCGACGGAAGCACCATGGTCGAAATACATGCCGATGAGGACCAGCTTCACCAGCGCCGCCAAAGCTCCATAGTGATCGCCGTGGAAATGGGTGGTCAGCAGGTAGTCGATCTTTTTCAGCCCCGCCTGCTGAACCGCCACCATGATGCGCTTGGCATCGCGGTCGTCCGGAGTGCGATTGGCCGTATCCACGAGCAGCGACTCGCCGCTGGGAGACACGATCAGAGTGGAGGCTCCCCCCTCCGCGTCGATCCAGTAAATCTCCAAATCTCGCGCTTGGCCCAGCAGCGCGCTCGCTGCGAACATTCCTAGAACCACCGCTACACTTCTTAACATCGATTGATGACCTCGCGTTACTGAACCAGAGCGAAAGTGAAAATGCCGCCGGCGCCCGCCAGCTCGATATATTGTTTGCCGCCCACCATATAAGTCATGGGCGACGCTCTCCATGCCTGTCCCGTCTCAAAGTGCCAGACAGGTTTCCCCGTTTTGGCATCCACTGCAGTGAATACACCGCCACTTTCTCCGAAAAACACCAGGCCGCCCGCAGTAGATAAGGTGCCGGAGCCGCCGCCGAGTGTCATCTTGTAATCCCATGCCTTTTCGCCGGTCTGGATGTTGACGGCGCGGATGAAGCTCTCGCCGCCGGGCTGACTGGCCACACTGCCGCCGAAGAACCGTTGGCCCATTTCAATCGGGGCGGGGTCCTTCTTATAGAGGGCGCAACTGTCTGTGACGCGCACGTAGAACAACTTGGTGATCGGATCATACGATGTCGCCGGCCAGTTCGCGCCACCTCCGCCCGAGGGACAAACCAACGCTCCTTCGAGAGTTGAGTCGAAATGCTCGGTCATAATCGGGCGTCCGTCCTTGCCGTAGCCCGTGGCCCAGTTCACCGTCGACATTGGCTTGGCCAGGAGAAGCTCCCCACTGGTGCGGTCGAGAACAAAGAAGAACCCGTTCCGGTCGCCATGCAGGAGCAGCTTACGGGGCTTGCCTTGCCATTGTTCGTCCACCAGCAGCATAGGCTGGACGGCATCCCAATCGTGCATGTCGTGCGGCGTGAATTGGAAGTGCCATTTCAATTCCCCGCTCTTCAAGTCGAGCGCGACCACGCTGCTGGTATAAAGATTGTCGCCTTTGCGGTCGTCTCCGTTGTAGTCCGGGCAAGGATTGCCCACGGCCCAATAGACCAACCCCAGAGTCGCGTCGTAGGAACCGGAGAGCCAGGTGGCGCCGCAGCCCTGATCGATCGCATTGCCGATCCAGGTTTCCGAGCCTTTCTCGCCGCGTGCAGGAATAGAAGACCAGCGCCAGGCCCGCTCACCGGTGGCTGCACGATAAGCATCGACAAAGCCGCGCGCGCCTTCCTCTCCGCCCGCGACGCCTGAGAGCACCAGATCACCGATGGCTAGCGGAGCGGCCGAAGCACTGTAGCCATCCTTGATGTCGGCCATGGTAACGTCCCACAGCTTACGTCCCGTCTTGCGGTCGAGCGCGAGCAGATGCGCGTTGTCGGTAGACATGAACACGCGGTCGCCGGAGACGGCGACCCCACGATTGGCTCCGCCGCCCACTTCGCCCAGGAGGCCGGGAGTCCGGGGCGTGCGAAACGTCCAGACCTGCCGTCCCGTCACTGCATCCAGGGCATAGGCTTCGTTGGGACCGGTAACGTACATGATGCCGTCGACCACCACGGGCGTGACTTCGAGGCGCGGCGCGCCGGGCACGGGAAACACCCAGGCCGGCGCCAGCCGCTGAATGTTGTTCGTGTTCACTTGCTCCAGCGTGCTATAACGATTGCCCGTGTGATTGCCGTCATACGTGGTCCAATTTTGCTTGGGCTCGAGTTCTCGTTCGCGATAGGCGTTGATGGCGCGGTCGAGCAAGTGGAACTTACCGTCCGCCGTCAGCAGCGTCGCGCTGAAGGGAGCTTCGCTTGTCAGCGTGCCTTCCAGCAGTCTGCCGTCCTGCAACGTCAGCCTCACCGGATGTGGTTGGAAGGGTCCGGGACCGCGGCCACCCGGCGCCGCGCCTGCCGAGGCGACGACATCGCCCGATACCAATCCGCGGAGATGAGCGACAAGGGCTTTCATCTCATCATCCGAGAAGTCGAAACGCGGCATCCCTTTATCGAGACGGCCCGTGCGCACCAGAGCGGCGAGTTCCCCGTCGGAGCGCGTCCCGACGAAGCCCAGAATGGATGGCGCGCGATCAGTGCCATTGCCGTCGCCGCCGTGGCAGATGGTGCAACGGTTGGCGAAGCTCCGCACGGACACGCCCGGCTGCTGAGCCTGGCTAACAGCACAAGTCACAAGAAAGATGCAGCAGAGCGCCTTTCGCATCGGGTTCGCCATAGCGGGTTAGTTCCTGGCGGCGGTTTTAGAAGCCGGCTCCCGGAAAGAGCGCTCCTCCATGTTGCGGGGGTCGGTGGATACGGGCTGATCCCGCCATAACCAGCGCAGCATATCCGGCAAAAGTCCTCCGCCTTGCTTTAGACCGTGGTTACCCATGCTCCAGGTGTAGTTCACGTCGTAGCCCTTTTCCGTGAGCACTTGGGACAGCCGGACATTTTGGAAGAACCAATCCCGATTTTCAACGTGGGTGCCGTCGAGCGCCAGTGCGCGGTTGTCATTGCGGCCGTCCTGCAGAAAAATTCGAATGGGCTTCTTTTCGCTCTGCCGTACAAGATTCGCGTAGGCGTGGCCGCCGCGAATATTGGTAAAACTGCCAACCATGCTGAAGACCTTGTGAAAAACATCGGGCCGCTGCCAGGCAACGGTAAACGCCGCAATAGCACCTGAGCTAGCGCCGCCGATGCCATGGTGATCGGGGTCCTTGGAGAGGTTGTAGCTCTTGTAGAGCGCCGGAAGCAGCTCATCCACAATCACACGGGGATACTTGTCGTCGAGCGTGTTGTATTCGGTAGGGCGGTTGGTGGTGCGGTCGCCCCACTCCGCGCGGTTCGGTTCCGGTTGATCGGGACTGCGGCCGGGGTTGATGAAGACTCCGATCATCACTGGAATCTCGCGCCGATAAATAAGATTGTCGAGGACGTTTTGCGCGCGCGCGTCTCCTTCGGGATGCATGTAGGCTTGCCCATCATTAAACACAAGCAGATCGGCGGGCGTCGCCGAATTGTACTGCGCTGGCACGTAGACCCAATAAGTATGTTGCGTCCCGGGGTAGGCTTGGCTGGGAAGAGTAAAGGGGCCTCGCATTTCCCCCTTCGGTACACCGTCTTGCGGAAGCGAGTCCGGGCCTAATTTATAGAACGCGTCGGCATTAGGGATGGGAGGCGGAGCCTGAGGCGGCCGCGCGGGCTGAGCGAAGGCACTTGCAAAACATGCCGTCAAGATCAGTGCGATTGTGCCGGTTGAGTTTAATTTCACGCCGTCGGACCTTTCAGTGGGTAACACTCTGCGGGAAGATCACTCGCTGGCGGAGGCCTTGGCGGGCTTCACATATTCCTT
>JBDTTL010000163.1:0-10252 GCA_039930665.1 Acidobacteriota bacterium | reverse complement strand
GACCAGAAGCGCACCGAGGTCACTTTGCTGGAATCGGCCGCGGCCGTAGAGGCGCACAATCCCACCATCACGAACGCGCCGGCGCCCAGCATCGTCCGGCGAATTCCTGAATTATTCCTGCGCGGTTCTGAGAACCAATCTGCCATTTTGATCGATCGACTGTTCGAGCTTGGGATGCTGTTCCTCGGTGGGCGCTGCCCCTTCCGCTACACCAGCTGCCGCCGCTGCCTGCGCCGCGTTCCTGGAGTCCTCCAATCCCTTCGCCGTCCGGTAGCGCTGCCCCACTTGATTCACGTAATCCTGCGTTTCTGCATATGGCGGCGCACCCTTATATCTGTCTACTGCTCCCGGGCCCGCGTTGTAGGCGGCCAGCGCCAGACGATCGTCCCGATAAACACTCTGCAAGTAATGCAAGTATTTTACACCCGCTTCGATGTTCTCGGCGGGGTCGAAGGAATTCCTCACGCCCAGCATCCGCGCCGTGCCCGGCATCAACTGCATCAGCCCCTCGGCCCCTTTTGCGGAAACGGCGTAGTGGTTGTAATTGCTCTCCACCTGAATGACGGACTGCACCAGCAGCGGATCGACGTTATGCGCCCGCGCGCTCTTTTCCACCAGTTGCTGAATTTGCGCGGGAGGAGGCGCGATCGTAGCCGGCCGCGAGCGCTCCAAGCCGCCCGAGACAGCGCGCACCAGTTTACCGGTGCGGCGGTCTACACGCACCACCGACACTTTTCCCTTGTCCGCTGCGGGCGTCAGGAGTGACGATGTAGCGGAGTCGGCTGCGCGCATGGGGGAGGCGGCCAGCATGGCAAACGTTAAACAACAAATATACACCTTTTTGTTTGGGCGTGGTGAAGCCGCATAATCCCGCCTTCGCATTGCTACCATCTTCTCATGGACTCCACAGCGGGATTCGTCCTCACCGGCGGCCGCAACTCGCGCATGGGACACGACAAAGCTCTGCTGCCGATCGAAGGCTCCCTGTTGGTGGAGCGCACCGCCGAACGGGTTCGCGCCGCTGCCGGAAGCGTGACGCTGATCGGCGCTCCCGGGCGCTACGCGCGCCTCGGCCTTCCGGTGCTGCAGGATCTGACCGATGGATGCGGCCCCATTGCCGGCCTCCATACGGCCTTGGAAACGACCCGTGCCGACTGGAATCTGGTGGTCGCCTGCGACATGCCAGGCATCA
Source organism: Acidobacteriota bacterium (assembly GCA_039930665.1). Taxonomy (GTDB): domain Bacteria; phylum Acidobacteriota; class Terriglobia; order Bryobacterales; family Bryobacteraceae; genus Palsa-187. Next base: position 9,060 of record JBDTTL010000163.1, on the reverse strand, counting down.
CAGCCGGGTTCCTGAGCGACTTGCTCTCCGCCGCCAAGCAACTGGGGTGTGCCTGCATGGCCCCCCAAACCGACTCCGGGCTGCACCCTTTGTGCGCCGTCTATCATCGCCGCGCCGGTGACGCCGTGGAATTCGCCATCCAACATAAACGCTTCAAAATGCATGATTTACTTAAATCCCTTGGGGCCCTACCCTGGCCCGTAGCAGACGCTTCCCTGCTTGAAAACGTGAACACACCCCTCGAGTGGGGCACGCGATGAGCGACCATTACATCGAGTTTCGCGATGTCTTTAAGACGTTCGACTACCCGGTTTTAGTCGACGTGAACTTTTATGTGGATGCCGGCCAGACTCTGGCCATCATCGGGCGCAGCGGCGTGGGTAAGTCCGTGAGTCTGGCTCATATCATGGGATTCCTCAAGCCTGACAGCGGGCGCGTCATCGTTTCCTACCAGGACATCACCGATTTCACGGAATCCGAGTTGCGCGCGATCCGTAAGAAAGTGACCATGGTGTTTCAGTCCGGAGCGCTGTTCGATTCGCTCACCGTGGGCGAGAACATCCTGTTTTCACTGGAACTGCGCGATGACTACACGCCGCACAATAAAGAGGACGTGGTGAACGGGCTGCTCGGCATGGTAGATCTGCTTGAGGTACGCGACCTGTACCCGACGGAGCTTTCCACCGGGCACCGCCGTGCCGTGGCGATCGCGCGCGCGCTGGCCGCGCAGCCCGAATGCATCCTCTATGACGAGCCCACCACCATGGTCGATCCCATCATGAGCGACCACGTCGGCAACCTGATGCTGCGCCTGAAGCGGCAATTAAACCTGACCGGCGTGGTGGTCACGCACGATCTTGAATTGATGCGCAAAGTCGCCGACACCGTGGTCGTGCTGTTCGAAGGCAAGGCCATCTACTTCGGACCGGTGGCGGATCTGGAGAAATCCCCCCACCCCCATATCCAGGAATTTCTGGCTATGGACAGGGTGGCGTAAGAGCCTGTCATCGGATCGAGTAGCCCCCATCGACGCGAATCGAGGTCCTTCGTACAGCCGCGGATTCAGGCCTGATCCACCGCTGCAGCGCGGCCGCGAATCGGAACTGGGACCGCATTCATCGCGATGGGCATCGCCAAAGTCGCCGCCGCCAAAAGCCAGGGAATAAGGGGCGACGCGTAGAAGAGAGGCAGTGCGAAGCGGATCAGCAGCATCCAACTCGCGGCTGTCAAGAGATACGCCGACGCCATTTCCCAGCGTTTCAAAATGATGTTCCAGCAGGACAGCGCCCAAGGCACGGCGACAATAATGTCGCACAAGTAGTGCCTGGCAAGCGTTTCGAGCAGCATCGGCGCGAGGTAAACCAGAATTGCCAGCCGCCACCATTTCCCCAGCGGCCAGGCAGCCAACAGCAAAGCAAGGCCCCAGGCCGTGTGCAGCGAGGGCATGAAGTTTCTGGCGATGCCTCCCGGTTCAGACACCAGCGTGGCGAACGACGCATTGGTCGGCGGCGGATCATTCGGGAAACGATCCCCGAAAGCCATCTGCGCACCAACCGCGGGGAATGCCGCATAACCCGCCAGCGAGCTGACCGCCAGCAAACCAGAAACCAACATCAGCCGCCGCGCTGATGAAGTATGAAACAGACTTGCCATAGCTACTGGCAGACCGAAATAGCACAGCTCGCAGAGCCACTTTACCGCGGGATGGCTTCCTGTAAATCTAGCCGCCGCAAAACCCGCCTGGAATCCGAACGCTCCATCGGCCGCGAGTAAATATCGATCAAACGTGACGCCGGCGTGCCCATCCATTGTAAGCACCGCCGTCGAAGCGATCAGCGGATAGAGCGCCAAAAAAGCGATCGCCGGGTGGGCGGACCGTCGTCCCACCAGCGGAGCCAGCACCGCCCACATTGCCGCTGCCAAGCCTATTCCGTAGATCCAGGACCCGGTGTCGAGCCACGCCAATCCGAGTCCCAGCGCCGCGCCCGCCGACGTCACCAGCAGCCACTCCTTGACACTCGGTTTCGCGCACAAGAAAGCCAAATAACACGCCGCGAAACAGAAAGGAGTGAATCGAGCAAAATCGCCTGCAGCCATCATCTTGCAAACTCATTGTACTGGCTGAATGATTCCCGTTATATTAATCCTGTGAGGTTTTACAACGTGTCGCATCCAGGGCTGATCGTCTTCGCTTTGCTGGCGACCGGCTTGCAAGCTCAGTGGTTGAACTATCCCGCGCCAGGAACGCCGCGCACGCCTGACGGCAAACCCAACCTTTTTGCGAAAGCGCCTCGCGCTCCCAACGGTAAGCCGGATCTTTCCGGAGTCTGGCAGACCGAGCTTGCACCCCCAGGAGAGAACCAGCGCTTGCTCGGTGACATTGCGACGTTCGCCGTGCCGGGAGACGACCCAAGCACGTTTTCCAAGTATGCGCTGAATATCCTGGTGGATTTCAAACCGGAGGAATCTCCCATCCGGCCCGAAGCCGAGAAATTATTTCGCAGGAACTCGGCGAGACGAGGCACGGACAGCCCTAGCGCCCGCTGCCTGCCACAGGGCCTGCCGCGCGCCGACCTCTTCAATTACTCTCCGTTTAAGATGATCCAAACCCCCGGGGAAATTGCGGTGCTCTATGAGATGGACAACGCCTATCGCCAGATCTACACGGATGGCCGCAAGCCCCCGCCCGATCCGCAACCGGCGTGGCTAGGCTACTCCGTCGGCAGATGGGAAGGCGACACATTGGTGGTCGACGCGGCTGGGTTCAATGACCGGACCTGGCTGGATATTGCCGGCCACCCGCACAGCGAGGCCATGCGCATTCAGGAGCGCTTCCACCGCCGCGACTTCGGCCATATGGACCTGAGCGTCACCATCGAAGACCCCCAGATGTACACCCGGCCGTTCACGGTAAAAGTCACCGAGCTCTTGATTCCCGACAGCGACGTTATCGAGACCGTCTGCAACGAAAATGAAAAGGACCGGGGTCATATGGCAACGCCGTAGCTGGAGGCCGAAACTACGCTGCGCCGCCCGCGCTCACTTCCCTACCGCGTGCGAGATAGACTTCTCGTTTTCCAGGCAGAAGTAATCCAGCATCTCGGTATCGGGCTGGATAAACTCCTTCACCTTGGCGGTCCACGGCTTGGTATAAGCCTTGGGATCATCCACTGTAATTTCGAGATCCATGTTGCCGTAGTTCGCACGCCGGTAGCGCTCGGCGATTTTTCCGGACTCAGTCAGCGGATTGCCAGTTCGGTCGAGCCACACACCATCGGAAAACCCGCTGGTCTCGACCACCAGCGTGTCGCCATCCCAGTGTCCAGTCGAATATCCATTCGGCGTGGGCAACGGATCCAGCAGCCTGGGACGGCCGTCGGTGAAAATCTGGCGATACACAGTGTCACGCTCCATCAGAATCACCAACTCCCCGGGAAGCTGGATAAACTTGCGGAAGAAGGGATTGATGGTCTCCTTCACGATGCCGGTCGGCCGGCAATTTGCGCCTGGATCGTCCTTTCCGTTTTGCTCGCGCCGGGCCTTCACCAACTCCGCAGCCCAAGGCTGATAAGGGACCCCGCCGGGAACATTCCACCCCAGGTTGATAAATTCCCGACTGACCTCCATGTCGGCACAACCATCCTTCGGGCACGGCAGGTTCTTTTCCAGCAGCCATAAGCCCGAGAGGTCCGGCTTGCCATCGGCTGCGCGCGGAGTGGGCGCATCCAGGTTCGGCGTGCCATCGGCCTTTTTAGGGACTCCGGAAGTAGGATAGTTCAGCCACTGCGCGGATAGAGAAATGGATGCGGCCAATGAAATTGCCGCCAGCGCTGCCATCTTCATGAAGAGTCTCCTGAACGATCTAACGGAAGGCTAGCATAAGTTTTCCAGCACGCGGAGTCGTTTACCGCGTCATTTCCCTACCAGGTGCGGAATGTCCTTTTCGCTTTCGAGACAGTTGTCGTCAAGCAGTTCCGTATTGAGCATCAGTATTAGATCTAGCTTCACGGTCCACGGCTTGGTGTAGGCTTTCGGATCGTCCACCGTGACTTCTACCTCCATGCGCCCGAAATTCGGGCGTCGCAATCGTTCGATCACTTTCGCGTCGCTGGTGAGCGGGCTGCCGCTGCGATCAAGCCATTGCGCGTCGTGAAAGCCATTGGTCGCGACCACCAGAGTGTCGCCCTCCCATTTCCCCGTCGAGTATCCGTTCCAGGAAGGGTTCGGGTCTTCCGGCAGAGGACGCCCATCGAGAAATATCTGACGGAACGACGCGTTGCGCTCGTTCAGCATTACCAGGAGTCCGGGAAGCTGAATGGTTTTTCGATACATCGCGTCGGTATGCAGCCGGAGGAAGCCGATGGGCAGGCAATGCGTGCCCGGATCGTCTTTTCCGTTTTGCTCGCGCCGCGCCCTCACTAGTTCCGCCGCCCACGGCTGGTAAGGGAGGCCCCCCTTCAGGCTCCAGCCAAAGTTTACGAATTCCTGGCTGACCTCCTGGTCCGGACAGCCGTCCGGCGGGCAGGGACGGTTTTTAGGCGTATCCCAGATCCCTGAGAAATCGGGCTTGCCATCGGCGGTACGCGGCGTTGCCGCTTCCAGATTCGGCGAGCCGTCGGACTTTTCGGAACCCCAGCGGTGGGATAATTCAGCCACTGCGCGGAGACTATCTGCACTGTCAATATGGATGCCGCAAAGATGCGCATGAGATCCTCACAATCCACCACTACTAGACAAATAATATAGTGCATCCCTTCGCCGCGCGCAGTCTGCGGCGGGAATGAAATACTCATGGCAACATGTCTGCGCGCGGGAGAAGCTGGCTTGAAGCGCGATTGGTGGGTCAAATGCGACCAGGTTTCTACCATCGAGAAGACCACCGCCGTGCACCCGCCGCTCGGTACCGTTGGCACTGCCGCTCTCGAAAGTACCGAGCACGCCCTCAAGCTAGCGCTCGAACTACCCTAACGGCTAGCCGACAGCCACTTCTTCACGCAAGCCCAATTGCCGCAGGCAGCGGTCAATCCATTGCTTGGTCAACTTTTCCTGGACGCCGTTCTGCGAGAGGCGTGTTCGCAGGTTCGCCCAGTCCACCAGATCGAGAGGCTGGTCCTGATTGAAGCAACTGAACACCACCGTCTCTTCGCCGGTCACCGGGTCTTTGTGCACCTGCAGGCACTGCGCGCAAATTTCCTTCATCATGCACTGCATCGGCGAGTTGATGCTGGCGACGCCCACATGATCCGGCTTCAGATACGGCTTCAGCACCGTGTGCCGCGCGCGCGCCACGGCGGCCATCATGCCATCGGAGCCAATCGCCACCACGCGATCGACAGAGTGCAGCGGGATCTCCGCCTCACCCAGCGCGCCGCTCCCGTATGCTTCAATCGCCTGCACGATATTTCCGACGAATGCTTTGTCTTGCGCGCGTCCCGGCGTGAAGCCCGGAGCCTCATCGCAGCACCAGACCACAATGTCGGCCGCCTTCTCGATTTCCTCGATCTTATAGCGGTCGACGATCTTCTTGTATCCCGCGAAGTAAATCGTGCGTGACGCGTTGGCGCGCAACTGCTGCCCGATCGAGAACAGCACCGCGTTGCCCAGACCGCCGCCCACCAGTAACGCGGTCTCTTGCGCCGGCGTCTCTGTCGGAGTCCCCGTGGGGCCCATCAGGATCACCGGCTCGCCCGGCTTCAGCAGAGCGCATAGATCGGACGACCCGCCCATCTCAAGCACAATGGTCGAGAGCAGCCCCTTCTCGCGATCGACCGACGCGCCCGTCAGTGCGATGCCTTCCATGCCCAACACGGTTCCGTTGGAACGCGGCGCCAGCGTTTCATAATTTTGCAGACGATAGAATTGTCCCGGCTGGAACGCACGCGCCGCCATCGGAGCCTCCACCACCACCTCGACGATGTTGTGCGTCAGCCGAATCACTTCACGCACTTTCGCGCGCAGTTCACGGTTCAGTTTATGGAGCAAATCGGCCGCTGCGGGACCTGCGGGCGCGCGCCGCGCGAGCAAACGCGACACCACCGGATGTCCTTGCTTTGCGCTGGCCATCGCTTTCACCACATTGCCTGCGAAGGACGGATGCAGATCGCCGAAGAAGCTGATTCCGCGCCCGTCATCGCGTATCGACATCAGCACAGAAACCTTTGCCGGCTTCGCGAGGCGCTCGGGCTTCACCGGCTCTCCGTCTTCATCGACGGCCCGAAACCATTTGCCGTCGAGGAAAACATTCGACGTATCCTCGCGCGCCAGCACCGTGTTGGGCTGCGTCCCGGCCGCCACCAGAATCGACCGCGCGGGCATGCGCACGCGCTCCCCGGCTTGCGATTTCACCCATACCCACAATGCCGCGGCGTGCCCGTACTGGTCCACTTCCACTTCATCCGGCGTCACGCTCTCGGCAAAGCGCACGCCTTCTTCCAGCGCCTTGGCGACTTCCTCATGGTTCAACGTGTAACTCGGCGCGTCGATCATGCGCCGCCGGTAGGCGATGGTCACGCCTCCCCACGAATTGAGAAGATCGATCAGTTTGGGATCGCGCCCTTCGATCGCCGCCAGATCGCGTTCGCCGCGAATCGCTAAGCCGTGAGCCAGGAATTCGTCGGCCGTGTCGGCCTCTTCCGGAGTCCAACTCGCGCGCACTTGCGCTTCGCCTTTCTCCGCAGCCAGCGCTTCGTAGCGCTCCAAAAACTTGTCCACCTGCACCACGTAATACGCCATCGATTCCGTGGCCGTGTCGATCGCCGTCAATCCGCCGCCGATCACGACGATCGGCATTCGCAATTGCAGATTCGCCAACGAGTTGGATTTCGCCGCACCCGTGAGCTGCAACGCCATCAGGAAATCGGACGCCTGACGCACCCCGCGCACCAGGCCGTTCTTCATCGGGATCACCGTCGGCTTTCCGGCGCCTGCGCACAGTGCGATGTGATCGAAGCCCAGTCCGAACGCGTCTTCAACCGTGAGTGTCCCGCCGAAACGCACGCCCCCGAACATACGGAACTCCTCGCGCCGCTCGATCAGCAGCCGGATGATCTTAAGGAAGTTCTTGTTCCAGCGGACCGTGATGCCGTATTCCGCCACGCCTCCGAAGCCCGCCATCACGCGGTCATCGAGCGATTCATACAAATCGTTCACATCGCGGATAGGACGGAAGGGCACGCGCTCGCCTAGCGGCGTTACGCCGGAGATTGACTCCGGCAGCGGCTCGATCTTCAACCCATCGACAGCCGCGACCACATGGCCGTCGTTCATCAGATGATGCGAGAGCGTAAAGCCCGAGGGCCCCAGCCCCACCACCAGCACCTTGTATCCGGTCGCATCCTTGGGCAGCGGGCGCACGAAGTTCAGCGGATTCCAGCGCGTCAGCAGGCTATAGATTTCGAAGCCCCATGGCAGCTCCAGAACATCTTTGAGCGTCCGCGTTTCCACCTGCGGGATGTCCACGGGTTCCTGCTTCTGGAACACGCAGGCCTTCATGCAGTCGTTGCAGATGCGGTGGCCGGTACCCGCAATCATGGGATTGTCGATGACGGCGATGGCCAGCGCCCCAATGGAATTGCCTTCCTGTTTTACCAGGTTCATCTCGGAAATCTTCTCGTCGAGCGGGCACCCGGCCAGCGTAATGCCGAAGACCGACGACTTGAAGCCGCCGTCTTTTTCCTTAAGCCCCGTGGAGCAACTGTCCTTGCCCTGGTTATGGCACTTGATGCAGTAATGCGCCTGATCGAGCGCGCCCGTCAGGTTCATCCCGGCATCGGTCAGCTTAAACCCTTCACGATGACGCCAGTGGCTCTCCGGCAGCGCCAGTTCCGCGATCCCATTTACATCGAGAGTCTGGACCTGCACCAGATGTTCCATGTCGAGCTTATGCGGGACCTTAAACAAAACCCCGTGCTGATGTTTGTGCCGCCCGGTGGGCGAAAGTGCGGCCCAGGCCGCGTACTGCTGCGCGGCTTGCAATTGCCCGGCGTGATGTTGCTCATTTTCGAGCCAGCGCGAGACGTGCTCCACGTAGCTCTGCTCCGTCAATGGCTCGCCGAAAAGCGATTCCAACTCCGCCGCCAGCGCCCCCCCGTGGATCGAAGCCGCCTTTTCCGCAGTCATCCCGCTGATGGCCTTCTTCTGAACGAACTTGCGTTTCAGCGCGTACAGCGGCGTCAAAGCATCGTGTTTCGCCTGCAATGCGAGCACTTCACCGGCAATGCCAAACAGCTCGCCGATAAAATCCTCCAGGTGCGGTGCGATCGCAATCATCAGCTCGGATTGCTGTTTACGCGCGAGAGCGCCCGGATCCTTGCGTGCATCTAACATGCTTTGGAATAGCCCCGCGTCCGCCGCTTGCAGGCTGTGGCAAAACGCCGCATCCAGCCGCACCAGCCCATCGCGGTTGTACAGGTCTTCGAAAACGAATCCAAGCGCCAGGCGGAGTTGTTCGTGATTGGTGTGCATCAGAAAATGTTCTGCATCAAAAAGTTTTGTGCACCAAGTTTGAGATCAGGAAGCGAAGACGTCCAGGGAGTTAATCATCATTATCTCACGGCCCCGCGAAAGGCGCTGTAAAATCCATTGAAATTGCCGGTTTTGCGAGGGAAATGCGATTCCAGGGCGGTGACCGGCAGTCCGCCCGAGCGAGCTTACTTCAGTCCTAGCGCCGACAGGAACGATGCGGCGACATCTCTTGGTTGCAAATGGCCGAGATCCACCTGCGCGTTCAGTTCCCGCATTTTGTCGGTGGTGAATTTCCCGGAAAGCTCCTCCAGCGCCGGGCGCACCGCCGCTTCGGTCGACAACAGGCTGTCTTGCACCAATAGACACGCCTGCTTGGGCACGAAGACATGGCGGTCGTCGCGCAGCATCTTCCACTTGCTATCCGTAAGAATGCCATCGGTAGCGCGGACCACCACCATCGTCACCGCTCCCTGCTCCATGGCTTTAAACAAGAGATCGCCCGACATGCTGCGGGGCGCAGCCTTCATGGGCAGCTTATACTGCGTGAGCGCCGGCATGCCCTCGGATAATTGCTGAAATTCGGGGCTCGCGCCGAGC
>JBDTTL010000162.1:0-10344 GCA_039930665.1 Acidobacteriota bacterium | reverse complement strand
CCGAAAATTCGGCCGGCGGTTTCGGCGTTAACCCACAGTTGGCCGATGAGCTGTCGGGCTACGGACTCGACGTCATGACCACCGGCAATCACGTCTGGGACAAGCGCGAAATCTACGATTACTTCGCCAGCCATCCACGCCTGCTGCGCCCCGCCAATTATCCCGAGGGACTGCCCGGCGCCGGGGTGGTTGTGGTGCAGGCCAGCAATGGAGTCGATTGCGCGGTGATCAATCTGCAAGGGCGCGTCTACATGCCGCAGACCGATTGCCCTTTCCGCAAAGCCGACAAGCTTCTGAGTGAACTGCCTGCGCACGTCAAGGTTCGCTTCGTCGATTTTCACGCCGAGGTCTCGAGCGAAAAGGTCGCGATGGGTTGGTATCTCGACGGCCGTGTTTCCGCCATGGTCGGAACGCACACGCACGTTCCGACGGCCGACACGCGTATCCTGCCCGAGGGCACCGGCTATCAGACGGACGCCGGAATGACGGGACCGTATAACGGCGTGATCGGCGTCGACAAGCAGATCATCCTGCAACGTTTCCTCACGCAGATGCCGGTGCGCATGGAAGCCGCCCGCCATGGCGCCGAACTCCACGGCGTGGTGGTGGAAGTGGACGAAGCCAGCGGCCGCGCCGCAGCTATCCGTCGTATCGCCTTAACCTAATCAGGTAACCTAATCTTCGTGGCACTGACCTTCGATGAAGCCCGGGCCTGCGTGCTGCGCGAAGCGGGCGTGTCGATGGGCACCGAAGCGGTTTCGCTCGCCGAAGCCGCGGGCCGCGTGCTCGCCGAAGAGATCCCGGCGGATCGCGACTATCCTCCATTTCCCCGCTCTGCGCGCGATGGGTTCGCACTGCGGGCTTCGGATCTTCCCGGCGAACTCCGTGTGATCGGTGAGGTGCGCGCCGGGGAGAGGTTCACGGGTGCAGTCGCGGCAGGCGAAGCGGTCGAGATCATGACGGGCGCGGCGCTACCCGATGGCGCCGACGCCGTGGTGATGGTCGAGCATGTCGAGCGTCAGGGCGATCGCGTAAGCATCCAGCGAACGATTGCGTCGGGCGAGAATTTCAGTCCGCAAGGCATCGAAGCTCACGGCGGCGACCCTGTGCTCACGGCTGGAGTTCGCATCGGGCACGCGGAAGTCGCCATGCTCGCGACCGTCGGGCACACCTGCGCGATGGTTTACCAGCGGCCACGGGTTGCCATTGTAGCGACGGGCGATGAGATCGTGGAGTTCGACCAGAGCCCCGCGCCGCATCAGATTCGCAATTCCAACGCGGTGTCGCTGGCGGCACAAGTAGCGCGCGCCGGCGGCGTGCCCGAGATCCTGGGCATTGCGCGCGATACTTATGAATCGACCCGGACTCGGATACGGGAGGGACTGGAGGCCGATCTGCTCCTGCTCTCCGGAGGAGTTTCGGCCGGGAAGTACGACCTGGTCGAAAAAGTTCTGGCCGAGTTCGGGGCCGTGTTCTTCTTCGACCGCGTCAAGATTCAGCCCGGCCAGCCGCTGGTATTTGGCAAGGCCCAAGGCAAGATTTTCTTCGGGCTCCCCGGCAATCCCGGCTCAACCATGATTACGTTCGAGACCATTGCGCGCGCCGCTCTTGAAAAGGCCCAGGGGTTGCGCGAGCCGGCGCTGCCGCTGTTGCGTGCCCGGCTCACGAGTCAGGTTCGACAAAAGACCGGGCTCACACGCTTTCTTCCGGCACTGCTGAGCCCCGACGGAGCGACCATCGCGCCGATGATGGCGCACGGTTCGGGCGATGTCGCAGCGCTGGCGCGTTGCAATGCTTTCCTAGTTACCGATCCCGACAGGGAGGAATGGAAGGTCGACGAGGACATTCGCGTGCTCGTCAAATGATGGAATCCCGATGAAAAAACTCTCTCACTACGACAAACAGGGCCGCGCCAGCATGGTGGACGTTTCCGCCAAGCCGGAAACCAAGCGGACCGCTGAAGCTCACGCTTTCGTGCGGATTAAGCGCAGCGTTCTCAAGAAGTTGCCGGAAAATCCTAAAGGGAATCCGCTGGAGGTGGCGCGCTTCGCCGGCATCAGTGCCGCTAAGAAAACTTCTGAGCTAATCCCGATGTGCCATCCATTAATGCTTTCGCATGTTGATGTTACATGTAATATCGAAAGCAAAGGAGTACGGATCACGTCGACTGCCAGCATCCTCGGCCCCACGGGTGTAGAGATGGAGGCATTGACTGCTGCGGCGGTCGCCGCTCTGACGGTCTACGACATGACCAAGGCGCTGGACAAAGGGATCGAGATCCAGGACGTGTATCTCCTTTCGAAGACCGGCGGTAAGTCCGGAGACTTCAGGCGCGACGGGAAGAAGAAATGATCCGTGTCGCTATCGTGACGATAAGCGATTCGGTGGTTGCCGGCACGCGCGAGGACCGCTCAGGCGCAGCACTTGCCACCAGGGCCGTCGAGTTTGGATGGACGGTTGCTCATAAGAAGATAGTTAGCGACGATGAGGAGCTGATCTCATCAGTACTGGTAGGCCTGACGGATGTGGACATGATTCTGACCACCGGCGGAACCGGGGTGGCGTTGCGGGACGTCACACCAGAGGCGACTGCGGCGGTGAGCGACAAGAAGATCGAAGGATTCGGCGAGTTGATGAGGCTTAAGGGTATGGAAAAGACACGGTTCGCACATCTGTCGCGTGGGGGCGCATTCACGCGCGGCGACGTTCTGATTGTGAACGTACCGGGATCTCCCAAGGGTGCGGTAGAGTCGTTAGAGGCGGTGGCGGAACTGATTCCGCATGTCGTCGACTTGCTACACGGAAGGACGGAGCATCGTGCGTAATGCGAAGTCGTTGACGGTAGTCTTTCTGGCTGCGCTGCTGGCGGCCTCCTTCGGCGCCAGGATCTGGGCGCAGGACGACAAGCCTCTTACGGCCGACGACAAGGCCACTATTTCGACCACCGTCCACATCGTGATGACGCCCGTCACCGTCACCGATCGCGCTGGCAATATTGTCAATGGCCTGACACCCAAGGATTTTCGGCTGACGGATAACGGTAGGGACCAGACCATCACGGAAGATGTCGCGGTGCATCCCATTTCGATGGTGATCGCAGTGCAAGCCAACGCCGAGGTGGAAAAGATGCTGCCCGCCGTGCAAAAGGTGGGGTCGGCGATTCAAGCTCAGATTCTGGGCGACGATGGCGAGGCGGCGGTGCTTGAATTCGATCATCGCATTCAAACCCTGAGCGATTTCACCTCGGACCCCGATAAGCTTTCCGCCGCCTTGAAAAAGCTGAAGCCGGGGAGCATCAGCAGCCGCTTGAACGATGCCACGATCGAAGGGATTAATATGCTGCGCAGGCGGCCAAATACCCGGCGCAAGATTTTGCTGCTGATAGCCGAATCGCGGGACAACGGCAGCGAACTCAAAGCGCGGGAGGTTCTGAGCGCGGCTGAATTCGCGGACGTGGTGATCTATGCCATCGACATCTCAAAATTTGTAGCGTCTATCACTGCTCCGCCTTCCGCGAATCGAAGCATACTGGATACCCGGCCGCCGGGCGCAGTGTACATGCAAGGACCCGGGGGCACCGTTCAGACGCCGACGACGATATCGCAAAACAATATGGGCAACTGGGCGCCGGTGATCAAAGACATTTACGAGCTGGCCAAGGGAATCTTTATTCCTCCGCCGCTGGATGTCTACACGACGTACACGGGTGGACGGCAATATGACTTCAAAACGCAAAGGGAACTCGAGCGGGCCGTCTCCGACTTGGGCGAGGAACTGCACAGCCAATACCTGTTGACTTATAGTCCCACTAACAAAACTCAGGAAGAGGCCGGATACCACAACATCGTGGTGCAGGTACTCAAGCCGGAAATGAAAATCCGCGCACGCGACGGGTATTACTGGGCAGGCAGCGGGAAGGCGCAATAGCGAGAGCGGATCTATAACCGCTCGTAGACGTAGGCCGCGGCCGCGACGTCTTCCACTCCCAAGCCACACGACTTGAAAACGGTGATGGGCGCGCCATCCGGCCGCTGCTCGATCTTCGCCAGATCGACGATACGGCGATCGTTCCAATCAACTGGCGCCAGAATCAGGTCGCCGGCTTCGATCTTGGCGACCTCCACGGAATCGACCGCGACCAGATCCGCGCGGTGGATCAGGCGTGATGGCAGCTCACGGCGCTGCTCGCGATTCGATCCCATGGCGTTGACATGCACGCCGGATTCGCCGCGCTCAATCCAGGAATCATCAATCACTGGATCTTTTGAGGGTGTGGCGGTGACCACGATGTCGGCGCCGCGCACAGCTTCTTCGGCGGAAGCGACGGCGCGGCACTGATTGGCCTCGGCGAACGCCTCACGCTTTTCCCGGCTGCGGCTCCACACGCGGATGTCGGTCAGGTTGCGGACGCAACGGATCGCTTCGATCTGCGACTGCGCCTGATAGCCGCTGCCGATCACTGCCAGCGTGGTTGCTTCGGGAGCCGCAAGCAGGTCGGTGGCATAGCCGGTAGCGGCGCCAGTCCGGATTTGCCCAAGATAACTCGCCTCAAACTGAGCCAGCGGCCGCGCCGTCTCGCTGTCGAACAGGAAAAAGAAAAAGGAGGCGCCATACTTGGAGTTGGACGAATAGAATTTGGTCCCGAAATACTTGCCATAGACGCCGCCCATACTGTGCAGGGTCGAGCCGTTGTCCAGATAAATGCGCCGCCGCGGCTGATTGGAAGCCGTTCGCTTGCGCAGCGCCGTAAACGTCTGGCGCATGATACGGACACACTCTTCCATCGAAAGAATGTCGCGGACCTGTTCCTCGGTGACCTGGATCATCAAGGAACAGTTTACCGCGGTGTGATTTAGGCGCTTAGCGTATCCGTCAAGACAGTGCGGAACCTGGCCATCTCGGCGTCGCTGCCGATGGTCACGCGTATCATCTTTCCCAGATGTTCGACGGGCCGGCCGACGGCGATGCCATTGGCCAGCATCTTCTTCTGCATCTCGGCGCATCGTGCCCGGCCTCGATCACGATGAAATTCGCCTGCGGCGGAATAAAGCCGATCTTTTGTTCCGTCAGCCAGGCGCACAGCTCGTCGCGCGTGTGATTGATCTTAGCGCGGCGAAGAAGAGATTGTCAGGCGAGATCGTGCGCAATTGAAACAGGCGGAATTACCCATTGCACACTTAAGGTAATCTCTATTGCCGAGCGAAGTTAACCGTGGAATACTTGGGTATGGACAAAGCCCATCGGCGGAAAGTTAGGCAATTTGGGATATGGATTAATGGGGTGTGCGACGGCTGGTATGAGATAACTTGGTTTGCAGCATACGCCATACTGAAGGGATTTCCTCGTACTTCCTGTGTTGAGCTGCGCGATCCTGAAAGGCCCGAAGGAGCGTACCGTTACGATTCGACGACAAATTCGCTTCAGTTTGGTTGATGTTCCTCGATCGTATCGATGTCCAGTTCTCCCACCGTAGCCAACGCTGCAAGAAATTTGATTTTGTCCTTGGTTGATGGCGCGTGCCATACCCTTCCGTCTAGGATGAGAACGGAGGCATCTATCTCCTTCTGGTCCGAGACAGCAAGCATTATGCGGTGAGGCCCAGCGTTCATTTCCAGTGCCCTTCCGTCAAGCGTGATCCCTATCGTCTTTCCACTTGATGTGCAGCCCTCGCGACGTCAAATCTAAATTGCGAGGAGTCGCTGGCTAGGTGAATTTCATGGTTGGTTGATTGCTGAGCCAATCCAGAGAAGAATAGGTGGCTCATTGTCCCACCAACTAGCCCACTTAAAAGTGATACCAACACAACAACCGAAGGCTTCATTAGAATCGCTTTCCTCTTCTACACCTTTTGCTTGCTAGCAGATTTTCTTTTCCGTGATTCCGACCTCGACTTCTCTTTGCAGATCGCTATCGGGTAACCGGATCCCCGATCTCGGAATCGAATCCGAGTTCGGCGATAGCGGTCTTGGCGCGTTCGGCGTCAACCTTGCCTTCGCGAGCCAAGGTCGAGAGCGTCGCCTGCGCGATCGCCTCCGCCGAGGTCTCGAAGAAGTGGCGCAGATGCTCGCGGTTCTCGCTGCGTCCGAAACCATCGGTGCCGAGCGTATGGAGCCGCGCGCCCAGCCACGGCGAAAGCTGATCGGGCCAAGCCTTCATATAGTCGCTCGAAGCGATGATGGGGCCGGGCTCGTTTGCAAACACCGCCGAGATGTGCGGCACGCGGGGCTGCTCGGTGGGATGCAGGCGATTCCAGCGATCCACCGCGAGACCTTCGCGGCGCAGCTCGTTGTAGCTGGTGACCGACCACACGTCGGTCGCCACCTGATACTTCTCCGCCAGAATCTGCTGCGCCTTCAGAGCCTCATTCAAGATAGAGCCGCTGCCGAATAGCTGCGCCACCGCGGGACCATTCTCCGACGCCCGGACCTTGTAGATGCCCTTCAGAATGCCGTCGCGCAATTCGGGCGAGACGCCATTCTCAATGCCGGGCATCGGCGGCTGCGCATAGTTTTCGTTATAGACACAGATGTAGTAGAAACGAGACTCCATCTCCTGATACATGCGCCGGATACCATCCTGGATGATCACGGCCAGCTCATAGGCGTAAGCCGGATCGTAGACCGCGCACGTGGGTACCACGCTGAAGAGCAGCGGGCTGTGGCCGTCCTGATGCTGCAATCCCTCGCCGGCCAGCGTGGTTCGCCCGGAAGTGCCGCCCATCAGGAAGCCCTTGCCTCGCGAATCGGCAAACGCCCAGACCAAGTCGCCGACGCGCTGATAGCCGAACATCGAATAGTAAATGTAGAACGGAATCATCGGCACGCCGTAGTTGGCGTACGCGGTGCCGGCGGCAATGCAGGACGCCATCGAACCCGCTTCGGTGATGCCTTCCTCCAGAACCTGCCCGTTCTGCGCTTCCTTGTAATACAGAAGCACGTTCGAATCCACGGGCTTATAGTGCTGGCCGCCGCTGGCATAAATGCCAAACTCGCGGAACAGAGACTCCATGCCGAAGGTACGCGCTTCGTCCGGAATAATGGGAACGATCAGTTTGCCCAGATCCGGCGACTTCATCAGCGACTTGATGACGGAGACGAACGCCGCTGTGGTCGACGCCTCGCGGCCGCGCGAGCCTTCGAGCGCTTCTTTGAAATTCTCGATGGGGGGAGCTTTGATCTCGATAGGTTTCACGTCGCGCACGGGCAGCGATCCACCTTGCGCTTCGATGCGCTGGCGCATGTAACGCATCTCGGGCGAGTCCTCGGGCGGGCGATAGAAGTCGACGTGGGTGACGGCTTCGTCCGAGAGCGGCAGCTTGAAGCGGTCTCGCATCTTGAGCAGATCGGCCTCGCCCAGCTTCTTCTGCTGGTGCGCGGTCATGCGCCCTTCGGCGCTCCCGCCCAGGCCGTAGCCCTTTACTGTCTTGGCCAGAATCACGGTGGGGCGGCCGTTCGACTGCATGGCGCGATGGTAGGCGTTGTAGACCTTCAGCGGGTCCAGGCCGCCGCGGCGGAGCTCCCAAATCTGCTCGTCGCTCATGTTCTCCACCAGCTTGAGCAACTCGGGATACTTACCGAAAAATTCTTTACGGATGTAAGCGCCGTCCATGGCGCGGAAGGCCTGGTATTCGCCGTCGACGCATTCATGCATGCGCTTGATCAGCAGACCACTGGCGTCGCGGGCGAGCAGATCGTCCCAGCCAGCGCCCCAAACCACCTTGATAACGTTCCAGCCGGCGCCGAGGAAGGCCGCTTCCAGTTCCTGAATAATGCTGCCGTTGCCGCGCACCGGACCGTCCAGGCGCTGCAGGTTGCAATTCACCACGAAGATCAGGTTGTCGAGCTTTTCGCGCGAGCCCAGCGTCAGCGCGCCCAGCGACTCCGGCTCATCGGTCTCGCCATCGCCCAGGAACGCCCAGACTTTGCGATTCGTCTTAGGGATAATGCCGCGGTTCTCCAAATAGCGCATAAAGCGCGCCTGATAGATGGAGCCGATGGGTCCGAGGCCCATCGAAACCGTGGGGAACTGCCAGAAGTCGGGCATCAGCCAGGGGTGCGGATAGGACGACAACCCTGGATGATCGCGCAGCTCGTGACGGAAATTTTCCAGATGCTTTTCGCTCAAGCGACCTTCGAGGTACGCGCGGGCGTACATGCCCGGCGAGGCGTGGCCCTGGAAGTAGACGAAGTCGCCGGCAACTTTGCCAGCGGCCGGGTCCTGATAAGAACCGCGGAAGAAGTGGTTGTAGCCGACTTCGACCAGGGTGGCAAGCGACGCGTAGGTGGCCAGGTGGCCGCCGATATTCGCGTCGTTCTTGTTGGCCCGCACCACCATGGCGACCGCATTCCAGCGTGCGAGACACTTGATGCGCCATTCAATCTCGCGGTCCCCGGGATAGGGGACTTCATCTTCCGGCGGAATCGTGTTGATGTAAGGCGTATTCCAGCGCAAAGGCACGCGCACGCCCAGGTTAGCGGCGCGTTCCATCAGGTGTTCAAGCAGGTAACTGGCCCTGTCCGGGCCTACCTGATCGACGATGTCATCAAGGGCTTCAACCCATTCGGCGGTTTCCTGAGGATTGAGGTCGTCTGGTGCTTCTACTCGTGGTTTCAGCATGAGGGTAACCTTTAAGGTAACGTTTTCCAGGGTGGGCGGGCAAGCGGGACGCCCTGGACTCGGATGGAGGCAATGGCGGGAAATTGGGTATATAATTCCGTCCACAAGGAGCTTCCATGCCCAAGTATTTGATTGAGCGAAACCTTCCTGGAGCCGGTGAGTGGTCGCCCGCGGAACTCGCGGCCGAATCCCAAAAATCCTGCCGTGCGTTGCACAGTTTTGGCTCGCGCGTGCAGTGGATGCAGAGCTATGTGACCAGCGACAAAATCTATTGCATCTACGTGGCGCCAAGCGAGGGATTGATCCGCGAGCATGCGCGCCTGGCGGGTTTCCCGGTGAGTCACATTGCCGAGATCAAGGCGGTGATCGACCCGGCAACGTCGGAAGTGGCCCCGCCCGAACGCGAGCGGGTACGGGATTACGCCAAGGAGGCGGGCGTTTACTAGGGCGGAACGCACCGCGGATATTACGGAATCGCCATTATGTAATCGGTGATGAGCTTCAGTTCATCCGGCTTGAACTGGAAGTCGGGCATGATTGAGTCAGGCGAATACTTCGGCGGATCGGCGAAATGCTGCTCGATCCAGGAGCGGTGGTGGCGTTCGCCAACACCGTTGAGCGCGGGGCCCAGTTCATCACCGACGCCATTCAGCTGGTGACAGCTCCCGCAATCGTTCGCCTGGTAAATCAGCGCGCCATCCACCGCATTCTGGGGAGCGTTCTGCCAGGCGTCCACTGCTTTGTCGCTGCGCTGAGCGACGAACGTCGCCAGCATCTTGACGTCGGGTTCGCTGAGCGCCGACGCGTCCTTGAGGCTCGATTTGATGTGCTCTTCGAGCCATGTCTCCGGCTGCGATGAGGGTGCAAGCGTTAAATCGGCTGCCGCCCCGGGCTTCCCCAGCACATGGCAACTGCCGCATTGCGCCTTGCGAAAGAAGCCGATCGACGCCAGATTCCCCGCGGAAATTTCCTGCCACGGTTTGACCAGCGACATGTCCATCTCGCGCGATACCGGAGTAGTCGCAACCGCGCGAGCGGTCAATCCTCCCCAGAAGATCGCGGCCAGCGCCGTGAGCCCGATCGCGCCCCAACGCCGTCGCAACGTTATCATTTTGCCGCGGTCGATAAAGGGAACCACCATCAGCGCCACGATGGCCAACGTTGGAAGGATCACTGCGCCCACTACTTCAAGCGGCCCGTCAAACCACTTTAAGAATTGAAATAGAAACAGAAAGTACCATTCCGGACGCGGTACGTAACTCAAGTCGGTGGGATCCGCCATATGGCCCAGCGGAACACGCGCCAGGACAGCCATGCCCATCAGCACCGCGAACCAACCGAATATCGCGACGGTGTCTTTCGCCGCCTGCTCCGGATAAAACGGCTTCTTAGGTTGATTTTCGTCGGCCGGTGTCGGTGCCACGCCATGCCGCCGTACCAGATAAACATGAAGAACGATTAGCAGCGCGGTAAGCAGCGGAAGAAGCTGCACGTGCGCCACGTAAAATCGGGTGAAGGTAATCGCGCCTATCGAAGTCCCGTTGCTGCCCAGCAGGTGAACCAGCAGCGGACCCGCCCCGGGCGCCAGGGCCGAAATCTGGGTGGTGACCACCGTGCCCCAATAGGCGCGGTTGTCCCACGGCAACAGATACCCGCTCAGGCCGAAAGCCAATGTCAGCAGAAGGAGAACCACGCCCGCGATCCAGGTGGCTTCGCGCGGCTTCTTGT
>JBDTTL010000161.1:0-10419 GCA_039930665.1 Acidobacteriota bacterium | reverse complement strand
CCGATCTCTGACTTTGAACTGCGTGGTAACCTTTCCCACTTCCGTCCCCTCTAACGTATAAGATCCGAGCGGCCCTTCGACTTCTCGTAGGGAGCGGCAGAGTTTGTATTGCAATAAGAAAGAGCCGGCAGAGAAGCCGGCTTCGTTGAGGAAGAAAAATGTATCGGAGGCGGTTGGGCATCTTATTCATTGGTCTCTTATGGGGGACCGTGGCCGCGCGCGCGGATATCGCGCTGCTGCTCGAAGAGCCGTTCGGGCAATTTGGCGGTATGACTCCTACCGGACATGCCGCAATCTATCTCTCGCGAGTGTGCGCCGCCTCGCCGGTCTCCTTGCGCCGATGCAACAAGGGAGAGCCGGGAGCCGTCATCAGCCGCTATCATCGCGTCGGGGGATATGACTGGCTCGCGATTCCAGTGATCCCGTACCTCTACGCTGTCGATCGAGCCGAACAAATTCCGCGGGAAGTTGGCGAGAACGATGTTGCATCGCTTCGCGACGACTATCGGCGGCGGTACCTCGGAAAAATCGCACCGGATACCAGTGATGGGTTCGCTCCCGAGGGAGACTGGATTCAGCTTGTCGGCGCCGCCTATGACCGGACCACCTACACCTATGAGCTCGAAACCTCTGAAGAGCAGGACGACAAGCTTATCCAAGTGTTTAATTCCGGGGACAACGAAACCACCTTCCGCCTCCTGTTTCACAATTGCGCCGATTTCGCACGGGAGTTGGTTAATTTCTACTACCCGAAAGCCATTCATCGCAGCATCATCGCCGACGTAGGCATCATGACTCCGAAGCAGGCGGCCAAGTCTCTGGTCCGCTATGGCAAGCGGCATCCCAGCTTGCAAATATCCAGTTTCGTGATTCCCCAGGTGCCTGGCACGGTGGAACGCAGCCGCCCGGTACGCGGAGTTTTAGAAGCCCTGGTCAAGACGAAGAAATATATCTTGCCGCTCGCGCCTCTGGCTCTCATCCATCCCTACTTTGGGGGAGGTTTGGTGGTCGCTTGGATACAAGGCGGACGGTTTAATCCCCGTAGTGTCGCCGGCGTGGCGGGTTCTGAACCGGAGACGGGAATGATAGCCCGGCTCCTGCAGCCGCAGGAAATTGCCGCGCCGGTTATTCCGCCCGCCGATTGATGCGACTGCGATGCCGCCTTTTGGAAACGCCTCGAGTCAAACTTGGTCTTAAAAAAGCGGAAATGATTTTTACGCCTGCAAAATAGCTAGCTGTTTCGTCCACTGGAGGAGACAACTCTGGCTGAATCATAATTGACAGAAGTGACGGGAGGCGTCATGTGCCAAAAGGCAGTGTCAAACCCTCACTGCGATGCGGCAAGAATATCTCATACACGGATGAATCGTTTTCCGTAGGGGCCGTCGCTTTCCCAAGTCGTGAAATTTGCAAAGAAGTTACAACTATTAAACTGTTTACATGTAATCTTCGCCTCGACAGTTTCGTCTATCAAAAAACGGTCTCGGTCATACTCGTGCGTGTCAGACACTAAAAACGCTTGGACATGTGGAGGATTGGAAAGCTTTCATGAAGATACTCGTGCTGGGGGGAGACGGCTACTGTGGTTGGGCGACAGCGTTATATCTATCGGCCAAAGGGCATAAGGTATCAATAGTAGATAACTTCGCGCGCCGCCAATGGGACCATGAGCTGAGCGCGCAGACGTTGACACCCATCCGGCCTCTTGCCGAACGGCTCAAAGCCTGGCGGGATCTAACCGGCAGAACCATCGACCTGCACGTTGGCGACGTGACCGACTACGATTTTCTCGCGTCTGCCATGGAAACCTGCGAGCCCGACGCCGTCATCCATTTTGCGGAACAGCGCTCCGCGCCGTTTTCCATGATTGACCGCAAGCATGCGGTTTCGACGCAGGTCAATAACGTTGTAGGCACTCTGAACTTGCTATTCGCGATCCGCGAACTGCGGCCCGACTGCCACTTGATCAAGCTCGGAACCATGGGCGAGTACGGCACGCCTAACATCGATATCGAGGAAGGCTACCTCCATATCGAACATAACGGGCGCAGCGATGTGCTGCCGTTCCCCAAGCAGCCGCCTTCGTTCTATCATCTCTCCAAAGTTCACGACAGCCACAATATTCTGTTCGCCTGCAAGATCTGGAACATTCGCGCCACCGATCTTAATCAGGGCGTGGTGTACGGAACGTTGACGGACGAAGTGGAACTAGACGAGGCGCTCATCAACCGTTTCGACTACGACGGAGTGTTCGGCACGGTTCTGAATCGCTTCTGCGCTCAGGCCGCCGTGGGGTATCCGCTCACGGTATACGGAAAGGGCGGACAAACGCGCGGTTTCCTCGACATTCGGGATACCGTGCGCTGCATAGAAATTGCGTGCCTGAATCCGGCGGCTCGTGGTGAATGCCGCGTATTTAATCAATTCACGGAACAGTTTTCGGTTCTCGATCTGGCGCGCTTGGTGCAAGCCGCGGCGCGCAAGATTGGCATGCCGGTCGAAATCGATTTTCTGCCGCCGCCCCGCGTTGAAGCCGAATCGCATTATTACAACGCCAAGCATTCGAAGCTGATCGATCTGGGCTTGGAGCCCCACAACCTCTCGGATTCGCTGCTCGATTCGCTCATGAACATTGCCATCAAATACAGCGACCGTATCGATTCGTCGCTTTTCCTGCCGCAAGTGGAATGGCGAAATCCGCGCAACGAGCGGCGTCAGGGGTCGCGCTCACTGGCTGCCGTCTCATCGGGTGAAATTATCGTTTAGCACAAATTCGGGCTACCTCGGCGCCGTTTCAACCTGAGGGTCGTGCCGCGATCCAATGAGGATACTCTCAACCATGTCGTCGTACTGGTTTCTCGGAGTGGCCGCGATCCCCTTCATCTACTACCTGATCGCCATCTATAGTTCCTGGCGATATTTTCGGACCTCCAGGCATTCCGCCGCGCAGGGACCAAGTTTCTCTCCTCCTCTCAGCATCTTGAAACCCGTGCGGGGCCATGACCCAGGTGCCTACGAAAACTTCGCCAGCTTTTGCCGCCAGGACTATCCCCAATACGAGATTCTCCTGTGCGTCGATCCGGACGACCAAGCCGTGCTGCCGATCGTTGAACGGCTGCGCCGAAATTTTCCGGAGCGAACGATTCGCGTTCTCTATGGGTCGGGCCGCATCGCGACCAATGATAAAGTTGCCAAGCTGGCGCGTCTGGTCAGCGAGGCCCAGCACGAAGTAGTGGTGATCAGCGACAGCGACGTTCGCGTCCGGCCCGATTACCTGCGCCGGGTGACCGCGCCGCTCGCTCGTCCAAACGTGGGGGCGGTCACGTGCTTTTACGTCTCTGTTGAGGAAAAAACCTCAACCGATCGCCTGCAAAGTATCGGCATGCTGTCCGATTTTTACGCCGGCATCCTGGTCGCGTGGCAGTTAGACGGCATCAAATTCGCCTTGGGCCCGACGATCGCGACTACGCGAACCCGCCTGGCCGGATTCGGCGGCTATGCCGCAATTGAAAACCGTCCCGCCGACGATCTTTTAGTTGGCCGCCTGATTGCCGAGCAGGGCGTTGAAGTGGTGCTGCTTCCTTACACGATCGATACCGTAGCCGACTACGGATCGTTTCGCGAACTGCTTCACAAGCGCTTGCGCTGGATTGTGGTGATGCGCAATCTGCGGCCCTGGGGGCACTTCGGTCTGATTTTCACGCACGGATTTGCTTGGACGCTCGCGGCGATTGCGGTCCATCCCACCGCCATCGTAATGGAAAGCTTTATCGGCGCCTATCTGCTGTTGCGGCTCGCGATGACGGCGATCATCGCCGGTTGGGGTCTGGAGCAGGCGAACTGTTTCAAAAACGTGTGGCTGATTCCAGTGTGGGATGCGGTAGCGTGCGTCATCTGGCTAGTCAGCTTTTCGCGTAACAGCATTCGCTGGCGCGGGGCTGACTACTACATCCGACAGGGCCAACTGGTTCCGGTGGCATCGTCACCGGAAAGCCGAAAAGCGGCCGCCTAGCGCGCCAGCAGAACGATCCCGGCCAGCACCACCAATGTCCCTGCGCCTCGCCGTATCCCGACTCGTTCCTTCAGTACCAGCTTTGCCAGGATCGTTTCGACGATAAAACTCCCGGCCGAGGCCGGCACCGCGAAGCTCAAGGGCGCGGTTTGAACCAGTGCCATAAAACTAAAAAACGAAACCGCCAGGAACGCGATGGAAAAAATCAGATAGCGGCGCCGCGCGATGATCTTGAGCAGGCTCGCGAGTCCGCGCCTGTCGACCGGCTGCGGCCCCAAACGCTTCATCTCGTAACTCTGCAGCAGATCGCTCGCAGCCGTCGCGGCAATCACGATCGACAACAGCAACCAGGTCATTTCGTCTCGCCCCTCGTAGGACTTGGATGGGGCGTTGTATTCTGCGGTGTCGATCCCACCAGCGCCACGCCGATGAAGATCAGCGCCGTCCCCAACCATCTTTCCGGACTGACCTCTTCGCGAAGAATAAATCTGCCCAGCAGCGCGGCGAAGACGTATCCGACCGCGGTGAGCGGCAACACGAAGCTCAAATCCGCGACTCCAAGCACCGCCATGCGCAGCAGCATTGCCAGGATCAGCATTCCCACGCCTGCCGCCACCACCGGACTCAACATCGCCCGCAGATACACCAGCGGGTTGGCGGCGAGCGCTTCCGGAAAATGTTTGGTGCCCCAGGCCAGCGACAAATTTCCAAACCCGCGCAACAGTACAAAAACGGCGAGCAGCGAGTATGTTCGGTTAACCAAACCCAAGCCCCTAACGCGCCGCGCCGGAACCGCCGGATGCACTCGCAAGCTTGATGGGCTGCACCATTGCGCCGTTCCCCGCCGAATCCCACGCGGCGAAGCGCACCCACTTCTTCCCGTCCGTCACGAATGGAATCTGAAACCGGTGGCTGCCGAACGCCGGGAGGCCGGTGGCTGAGATAACCTGTCGATCCGTGTGTTTCCCATCGCCCCAGACTACTTCTACGAATTCCAGCGGAAAGGTCCACTGCACATCCGCCACGATGGTGCGTTTACGGCCGGTTCCTTCAACCGAGTAGGAAGGAATCAGCACTTCGCCCGACGTCACGAAGTAATCTCCCTTCGCCATCGCGTTCACGATCGGGCTCCACTCGCCAGGCGGCGGTAGCGCATCGATCTTCACGTAGTTGACCGGATTGTTCGCGTAGATATCGTCGCCATAACTCTGCTCATAAACTTCAGAGATCGCTTGGATGAACTTAGGAGGCGTCGCCTTA
The DNA here is from genome assembly GCA_039930665.1 of Acidobacteriota bacterium. Taxonomy (GTDB): domain Bacteria; phylum Acidobacteriota; class Terriglobia; order Bryobacterales; family Bryobacteraceae; genus Palsa-187. The sequence goes on along the minus strand of JBDTTL010000161.1, from coordinate 5,147 downwards.
TCGGCCACCCAGTTGTTCATATCGTCGAGCACCGGCAGGCATCGGTATTCGCACAGCCGCTGTTCCGAGCCGTCCAGCCCCATGCCCCAACGGAATCCAATCCCGCGATAGTTCGCGTCTAGAAAATGAGCCGTGTCCTTGACGCCATCCGGGAAGCCCGCCGATCCCTTCGAGCGTGGATGCGGCATGAAGATCAGCAGGTTCTCGCGATGCGTCATCTCCATCATGTCGGCCGTGCTGCCTAGATGGTAGACCTTGCCGTACTTCGGATTGTTCTCCACCAGCGGTTGCCCGGCAACGCGATCCTGCGCCCAGAAGGTCGGGTGTGACACAAACACATCCGAATGTCCGCCCAGCGCCCGCGAGACCTCGCCGCGCAAGATTTCAGCGTTGGGCATCACTACGAAATCCTGGTTCGATTGCAGTCGCGCAGTCTCGTAGTAATCGGCCTGCGCCTTGAAGGGATCGAAATCCACCCCATTGCCTTTGGGACGTGGCCTCTCTTCTTCTCCCTCGCCTTGTATGACGCCTGACAAAGGCGCGCCTAGGTCGCGACTCCAATGGAACCACTTCGGATCATCCATGCCTGCGGGTGCGCCTGCCGGAAACCGAACGTAGCCGCCTCCGTCTATTGGAGCCACGATCTTGATCCCTGCCGCCTTCATCACTTCGAGGTCTGGCACTCGCGCGCCTAGTCCGCCTGCTTGCCGCGCGCGCCTGACCATGCCCATGTGAAAATGCGTCGCCATGACCTGATATCCGGGCAGCGGCTTGAATCGATCTCCCCGTGTGAAAGCCAGTGCCGCGTCGATGCTTCGCGGAGCAGCTTCTGTACTCGCGTAAAAATACACCGGCATCCGTTGCCACGTTCCGGGCCGTGCGCTCTTTAACGTGAAGTTTTGGCTCCGGTCCTCGGAGCCCCGATTTTCCTGAGCCACGCTTTCCTCGCGCTCGGCCTGCATCACCCCGAACGAGTATGCCGACCCACCGTCGTAGCGATACCAGTTGTACCCCAAGTTGTAGTCAATTTCGCGCGCCCAGAAGAAGTTATGCGGCGGAGGAAATGTCGTGATCGATCCGCCGGGCACGTCCGCCGCTAGTGCGCGATTATTCGCCTTCACAGGCACCGGGCCAGGGTTTACTACATCGAAAAAACGATGCTCTTGCCACGAATTTTTAAGATCGCGCCAGGCAACCTTCGTCCCCGGCTGCATCTTCACACCCTTGACGCCCGCATCATATTTATATGCCACCGACGGCTCAGCAGTCTTTGCAATGATTTCCTGACGAATCAGGTTGGTCCCTTTATAAACCGTATATTGCAGACGTCCGGCGAACACACCTAGTTGGACACCGGGGAACGATACTTCCAGACGCGCACCGTTCGTTTCGATGTCGCAGCTCTGCGCATGATAAATCGCCGCATCCCGCCTGACTTCCTCCGGCTTGCGCGGCAATCCCGGCTGATTAAGGACGCCCCGCTGCGGCGGTGTCGTGTTATTGTGCGCCGCTTCGCCGCCAGGAATATTCAGAGGCGCATCCCAGAACGCCTCCCACTTTTCGCGGTCGACGACTTCCTGCGTGATCTTCACGCCCAGCCCCGCCAGCGGATCGAGCTGCTGATTCGTGATCCGCCGCAGGCCCGACACCACGCGAAAATCGGGCATCGCATGGCTCATAAGCGTGGTCCACGCACCGCCTTGGCGCTTGCTGTGCCCATCGTGGATTGCCAGTTCCTGAATAATCGGCGTGCCACCGTCGATCACTAGCCGCAGCCGCAGTTCCTGACGATTGTCTCCGTCCCAGGTAATCGTCGCCGTATTATCCGCAACCGCCGCGGTCAAGCCCGGCGAAGCTTTGTAGTGCGTCACACTGCATGTCATCGGGTCCCCATAAAGAGCGGACGCCATGACGAACAGGCACGCGGCGCGCGGGCCTCGCGAACGGTTAAAGTTGCGCAACATCATGTACCATTTTGCACTACCGCGCCGCGGTTCCAGCTACCGGGCCGCCGGCCCCAGCACCACTCTTCCCGGCAGCGCATTTGTCATCTTGCCCTCTTCGATCACCGGCACGCCATTCACCAGCACAAAGCGCATTCCGTCCGAAAGCTGGTTGGGGTTATCGAAAGTCGCAACATCGCGAATTGTATCCGGATCGAAGACCACGATGTCAGCCCACATGCCCTGCTTCAACACACCCCGGTCGGCCAGCCGCATCTTCTGTGCCGAGAGCGCGCTGAATTTGCGGATGGCATCTTCCAGCGTGATCGTCTTATCCTCGCGCACATATTTTCGCAGCACATGCGGAAAGGTTCCGTAAGCCCGCGGATGCGGATGCTCTTTCTCCAGCAGTCCGTCCGGCGCGGTGCCCTGCGAATCGTTGCAGATCGAAACCCACGGCTGCCTGAGCGCCAGCGCGACATCGGGCTCCGCCATCGTGAACATCGCAACCGAGGTAAAAGCCTCGTCTTCGATCAGCAGATCGAACACGGTATCGATAGGATCCTTGCCCCAGAGATTGGCGATTTCCGCGATAGTTTTTCCTTGGATCGGCAGCAGTTTCGGATTCTGAACCGCGCCGATGATAATCGATTCCGGACCCTTCACCTGCTGCCATTCGTTGTTCCAATCGCCGGTCGCACTCTCCATCTCCTTGCGGATACGCGCGCGCGCGACAGGATCTTTCAGCCGCTCGATCAAGCTGGCGTCGCCGCCGTTGTGTGCCCAGGGCGGAATGATGGCCGAAAATGTGTTGAAGCTGGCGGTGTAGGCGTAGGTATCTGCACCGATATCCACTCCCGATTTCCGCGCCTGCTCGATGCGCGCGACTATCTCGGGCATTCGTCCCCAGTTGGTCTTGCCGGCCGCCTTCAGATGCCAGATTTCCACCGGTAGATGCCCTTCGCGTCCGATTCGAATCGCCTCGTCGAGCGCCGGCAGAATCGCGTCGCCTTCATCGCGAATATGCGACGCATAGATTCCCCCCAGCTTGCCCGCCTCCGCGGCCAGCGCGATCAATTCGTCCGTTTTCGCGTACATCGCCGGCGCGTACTGCAGCGATGTCGATATACCCACCGCCCCATCGTGCATGGCGTCGCGCACCAGCGCTTTCATGCGCTCCAGTTCGGCCGCTGTCGGAGCGCGGTCGTCGTCACCGATCACCACGCGGCGAACCTGGGTTGCGCCCACATAGGTAGCCAGGTTGATTCCCATGCCTTGCTTGCGCAGTCTCGCGAAATACTCGCGCAGAGTTCGCCACGTCGGCTGAACACCATAATGCGCGTAACCAAGGCGGTCCGCTTTGACCAGCGCATCGGTAGTCGGCGCTATGGTGCTGCCCTCGCCTGTGATCTCCGTGGTGATTCCTTGATAGATCTTCGACGGCAGGTGCGGATTCACCAGCATCGTGATCTCCGATTGCCCCAGCATGTCGATGAATCCGGGCGCCACCACCATGCCGTGTGCGTCGATCGTGCGTTTCGCAGCCACCCCGTCGAGCTTCCCCAGCGCGGCGATTCTTCCGCCCCGAATAGCGATATCGCCCGAATACCACGGCGATCCGGTGCCATCGACGATGTGGCCGTTGCGAATCACTAAGTCATAGGGATCGGTCGCCGCGTGGACCGCCGGAGCCAGCAGGAAGACCGCGAGCAGGAACCGCATACAGGCAGTATATGCCTGTTCTACTTGGTGGCTTGCATTCCCCTGCGACTAGATGAATAGAGAGCCATCGACGCCACCAATAGATTCGCGACCACTACCGGAAGAGCATTAATCATCAATCCATAGATCACCCACAGGATCGCCGCTCCGCCCTGCACCCGCCGCAGCGCCACCGGATGTTTGAACAGGTAAGAGCTCGCGAATACCGCCGTCGCCACCCAGCCAATCCAGCTCAGACTCATTGGATTCCCGCCCCCGAGGCCGACGGCGAATTCGTACTTGATATCCGCAGGGAGTCTGTGCGCACCTTGTCCCACTCATGCAAGAGCAATCCATGCGACTCAAACAGCGCGCTAATTCGCGCCGAGTTCCATCCCAGAATTTCTTCCAGAATCGGAATCACCACGCTCGCAGCGTCTTCGCTGAGAATCGTTCGCCGCGCAATCTGCGTAATGTATTTGTTTTCCGATACGGCGATGGTGAGCCCGTCCAGCCGGTTCACATGCAGCATCACGTGGACATCGGAGCTTCCGTCGCCCACATACACCACGCGATTGTGACTAATAGGCAAGTGCGAGCGCAGTTCTTCGAGCACCGCTACTTTGCCATATCCCGCCGGCACCCGCACGATCGACTGGATCTCGCCGGTCGACTCGTCATAGCGGAACCGTGTTCCAAAAATATGGTCTTCCGGAACGATTCCCTCCAGCGCCGACTTGATCACTTCTTCCGGCGCCGCCGAGACCACGTAAAACGAAAACTGGTGCCCGTCCAGATCCGTGAGCATGCGCGACAGCAGATGAATATTTTGTTTCAAGCGAATCCGCTTGCCGGCCTCGATCAAATGATGCTTGCGCACGCGCCGGAACTCCGGATCGTGCTGCAGCAGGTAGGCCAGCTCACCGCCTTGTTGGACCAGGTGTATTTGCGACAGCCCATTAATCTTATCGAGAAACCCCGATATGCCCAGCATCTCGCTCAGTACCAGACCCGAATCGTGAAAGCTGAGTGTTTGGTCGAAATCGCTGATTAGCAGGTAGTGTTTCAAACTGGTTTCTTTCTCTTGTAACATTTGTCGGTCTCCTTGTTTTATTGTCTGAGTGGCGATGCGGCATGACAATTCGCCAACTAATTGTTTTAAGGAAAACGGCAGACATTGCCGGCTGTGAGATTCCCGTTTCGACGGGAGTGTTACCCGTTTTGATGCATCTTATCGGTCGGTTGTTTCCTTGAAATGACAACCGCCTTACATTGAGTTAGTTACGTACGCCTGGATGCGCCTCGCGCGTGGAGTGAGTGGACTAAATGAAGTAATATGTCTCAATGGGATTTACCAACCGCCATCTTCCTCTAATCGGCCAAATCAAAGGGACCCTTTACATCGCTCTGCTGCTGGCTTCGACGGCGTGTGCGGCTGAGGTGACCGTGTTCGTAGGTACCTACACGAACGCTCAGAGCAAAGGAATCTACAGCATGCAGTTT
>JBDTTL010000160.1:0-10484 GCA_039930665.1 Acidobacteriota bacterium | reverse complement strand
TCTATTCAGGAAGTCTCGTCCTGCCTCGGTGCACTTGGTTTCGACTTGCTCGCGTGTCGAGGGTCAATCTGGGTTTTCAGGCTGCAGATCGTCCGCACGTCCATCAAGCGGGTCATCCAGTGCGGCTTTGAGCGCTTCGATAAACACTGCGATCCTTACGCGACAAATGCCCGATGGTGAGAATCGGCAGCGAGCAACTGTGTAGTGGCCCCTTTCCCAATGCTGGGCTCAGGCTATTCCGCAGACGATCCCTCTCCGTGGTGATGCAAGACGAGCCTTCACAGTTCGGATGTATCCTCTTCGGTCTCGCCCAAGTCAGGCTTGCGGTCCTCCATCTTGCGATCCTCCTCCGACCATTCGAGCGGCTGGTTCTCTAGCGGCTCTTCGGCGTCTTCTTTTTTGTCAAGTCCCTTGTCCTTCGGAATCATATCTTAATCCTCGCATTGACCAGAGCACGAAATCTTCCAAACGGCAGGCAGCCTCAGTAGATGTCAAATCATCATCAGTGTTTTAACTACAAGGTACCGGCAGTTCCCACGCGCTCTCAGCAGCGATTTTCTCAGGCGATCAAGATCCTATGGGGCTCAGAGTCTTCTGGTCGACGCCAAGCACGTTGAGTACGGAGACAGCACGCGACCCAATCAGATCATAACGCGCCGTTGTTCTTTTGGTGCTGTCTCCGGTTCCTCCGCCAAAGAAAGATCCAAAACGCGCACCCTCTGGCCTTGGTCGAATCTCTGTAAAAGAACTTCAACACCGTTTTGAAACCGGACTGCATCCCGAAAGGTGTATACGACGGCACTCACCTGAGTAAATACGGCTTCCTTCACCTCGTCCTGAAAACCGCACTCATGCTGCAGCTTTGCTGGAATGTCTCGTACCAGCAAGCGGGCTCCGGGTGGGATGCATACTGCCGGGATCGATTGAGCATCCGGCGGGCTAAAAAAAGCCTTGATCGTGGGCCAGAACCCGCGACATTGGACCTTACGCTCGTGTCTTCGTCGAAGATCGGAGGCTGAAGCGAGACCAACCGATCCTGCCTCAAACCTGTGGATAACGAGTTCTTCCCCGGAAACCGCCAAGCGGTTTGGAATCGCCATTAGTGAATAGTCACACATGTGTTTTTACCTCCTTACGGCCAATCTTTAGATCAGTGTTTGCTCTTTGCAACCATTTTGAGAGCCGAACCTTTATGCATAGCCAAGTGGTCGGTCGTATCGCTCTTTATCAAATACTGCGGCTCCTCCTTCGAAGCGTGGACCGTGTACCCCTTGAACATGACTTCAGAAGTGTGCTTTTTCTTGATGGTCCCTCGGACCCGTCCCGCTTCCGAGTTCCACGTAACGTGGTCGCCTATTTTGAAATCGTGTGCCATCAGTATGATCTCCTGCGAAAGCTCCACCTGTTTTAGAGCTTTTCAATGTGCAATCTGTTACGCTTCGTTCAGCAGCCTTTACCCGTCCGCACCCGACCCGTATTCCCGCTCCAAGCTCGGATCGCTTTCATCAAGTCCGGCAACGTTATTCTCTGAATCCAATTAGTAGTCATTGCGGCAGCGTATCCTCGAGAATCGACTGCTTTCATTGTGAGTGAAACCTCGTCAAAACAATGTCAAAAATGAGCCTTGAACCGGATACTCTAGAGACCCCACACCTACCGGAGATGTTTCGGCCAGTATCCCGGAAGGTGCCGTTGTGAAACGCCGTCAAAAAGGAAGGGCGTCGGGATGATTCCGGTGGCCACACCTGCATTTTCATACAAGAAGCGAGCTGACGATACGCAGAATCGGACGAGCAATCCGACGGACAACTGGGTTCAGACTATGCTGCCGATCGCAGCTCGAATCGCAACGAGCAGAGGCGCCGGATAGACCCCCAACCAGACAAGGATCACCGTAAGCACCGCCAGTACGAGGGTTGCCGCGGGCGCCCTGCGTGGAATCGGCTCGTGAGCCGGATCGCTGGCAGTAGGTTGCGCATACAACGTCACAACAATTCGTAAGTAGTAGAAGAGTCCGATGACGCTGGTAATCACTAGGATCAGGATGAGCGACCAGGCCCCCACGGATGCGCCCGCCGCAACGATATAGAACTTGCCGAGGAACCCAGCCGTCAGGGGGATCCCGGCGAGGGATAGCAACATGGCCGTGAAAGCCAGCGCGAGTGCCGGCCGGCGCCAAAAGAGTCCTCGGTAGTCTTCGAGCAGATCTGCATCTCTATGCCGCTCAGAGAGTACAGTGACGACACCGAATGCGCCGAGGGTCATCACGAAGTAAGCCACCAGATAGAAGAGCACGGCACTCGTGCCCATCGGTCCACCGACTTGAAATGCTACCAGCAGATAGCCCATGTGCGCGATCGAGGAATACGCCAGGATACGCTTCACGTTGTTCTGCAGTAGCGCGAGGAGGTTGCCGGCAAACATGGAAGCGATGGCTATGATCGAGAACATCAGAAACACGGGCGCGAAGCCATGGCCAAAACCCGATTGATTGAAGTAGCGAAGCAGCAGTGCGAACATACCGCCCTTCGAAACCGTGGCCACAAAGGCTGTCACCGGCGCGGGGGCTCCTTCATAAACGTCCGGCGTCCACAAGTGGAAAGGCACTAGCGCCAGTTTGAAGCCGATGCCCGTGACAATCAGTGCCACGCCCGGCAGCAGCAATGTCAGATCAAGATCGGCTTTGGTGGCGAGTAGCTGTGCGATACGGGCGAAATCCATTGTTCCCAGGTCCGCGTAAAGCAACGCGATTCCAAAGAGGAGGAACCCGGCCGACACGGCGGCCAAAACCAGGTATTTGATGCCAGCCTCCACCGGCAGCGCGCGCTCATGTAAATAAGAGATGAGCGCGTACAGCGCCACGCTAAGGATCTCCAGGCCGAGAAACAACGACGCGAAGTGGGTGCTGGCGGAGAGGACCATGGAACCGAGTGTCGCTACGAGAAGCAGAATGTAGAATTCCTCGTGGTTATCCTCTCGTTTCTCCAGATAAGCGTAAGCAAGCAATGCTACAACAAAGCTGGCTGCGACGATCAAGCCCATGAAGAAGAGCGCGTAGCGGTCCATGACGAGCAACACCGTGACGTGACGCGGATGGATGAAGAAAAGTGAGCAAAATACTGCCGCCAAGCCGGCAAGGGTGAGTCCGAGGGCAACCGCGTGGTTGCGACGCACCGCCGCCGCCAACATCACCGCGACCGAAGTCGCGGCGACCAGCAGGAGTGGCAAGAGGGCGAGCAAGTCAATGGCAGTCATGGATCATCTCCAGAGGGCCGGGAATTGGTTTGCGGCTTGCGCGAACATGTGGAACACTGGCTGTGGGTAGAGACCCAGCCAAAGCAGAGAAGCGATCATCACGCCCAGCATGAGCCCTTCGCGCAGCGCTAGATCCGGCAGTTGCCATTTGTGTGTGTTCGGCCCCTGGAACGCGCGTTGCACCAGCCGAAGCGCGTAAAAGGTCGCTGCGAGAACACCCGTCGCGGCCACCGCAGCCATGGTGACATTCACGCGGTAAGTGCCCAGCAAAACCAGGAATTCGCCGATAAAGTCGCCCAGTCCAGGCAATCCCAGCGAGGCCAGGGCGAAGAATAATGCCACTCCACTCAACCGGGGTACGGTATCCCACAAGCCTCCCATCGCACCCATTTCGCGCGTGTGCATGCGGTCCTGCAGCGCTCCGGCCACAACGAAGAGCGCACCGGTGCTGATTCCGTGGCAGATCATCGTCATCAACGCGCCTTGGAGAGCTATCGTGTTGGCGGCGTATATTCCAAGCAGCACAAAACCGAGATGGCTGATGCTGGTGTAGGCGACCAGACGCTTCAGGTCGGTTTGCGCAAAGGCCAGGATGGCGCCATACAAAATTCCAACCACCGCCAGGGTCATGGCGACGGGAGCGAACTCGCGGGCTGCCCCCGGGAATAGGGGGACCGCAAAACGAATCAGGCCGTACGCGCCGGTCTTGAGCAGCAGTCCCGCCAGGATGACGCTGCCCGCCGTGGGCGCCTCGGTATGCGCGTCAGCGAGCCATGTGTGGAAAGGTACCATCGGGAGTTTCACGGCAAATGCGATGAAAAACCCCAGCATGATCCACATGGCCGTGTGCGGATCGAGCGGCGTGCCCAGTAGATCCGCGTATTCGAACGTATAGACGCCCGTGACGCGCTGATGGGCAAAGTACAGGGCCAGAATCGCGACCAGCATCAACAAGCCGCTGAGTTGGGTAAACAAGAAAAACTTTGTCGCGGCATACACGCGACGCTCATGTCCCCAGATGGCGATGAGAAAATACATCGGGACGAGCATCAACTCCCAGGCGAAATAGAATAGAAACAGGTCGAGCGCGAGGAAGACGCCGATGATTCCGGCGAGGATCCACAGCAGATTGAAGTGAAAGAATCCGACGCCCTTCGTGATCTCCGTCCAGGACGCCAGCACAGATACGATACCCAGAAACAGAGTCAGCAGCACGAGCAGAAGACTGAGGCCGTCCATCGCCAGGTGAAAATGAATGCCAAACTGGGGAATCCAGCTCCAGTCCACCTGCTCGAACCAGTCGTTCGTGCGAGCCAGGCTGACCGTGAGATTGCGTCCCCAAAGGGCCAGCACCAGAACGAAATCGATCGAGACGGCGGCCAACGAAATCCAGCGGCACCAGAGCGGGTTTGAACGTGCCGCAAGCCAGGCGAGAACGCCGCTGGCGAGGAGGACGACGATCAACCAAAGCAGGATCATAAGAAAAGTACCACCGCAATGAAGACCACAGACCCGGCCGCAATACCGGCTGCATACCAGCGCAGGCGCCCGGTCTCGGTGCGACTGAGGACGCGCCAGGCGATTTCGGTCATGCGAGCGACTCCGGTGTAGAAGGCGTCAATGAAATCACTTTTGTCGACGCGCGCGAACCAGCACAGGGGCCGAACGAAGAGCCGGTCATAGAGCCAATCCATTCCCCAATCTGAAAACCAGAACCGGTGCAGTGCATTGCCGGGCACACTCGAGGCCAGCGCTGCCGCGTAGGCTCGCTTGCGCAAGAAGAAGATGTACGACAGGTACACCCCTATCAGAAATACCAATGCGGCGATCACTTCGGAAACTAGCTCGGTTACAGGAGCCGTGTGCGTCCTTTCGGTCCACGGCAGGACTGTCTCCAGGAATCGGGCAAACGGCGTTTTGATATATCCGCTTACGATCGATAAGAATGCGAGCACAAAGCACGGAATGAGCATTGCCTTGCCAGGCCTCCTGGTCACCTCGCTTTGCGCTTCCCCAAAGAAAACCAGGAAGATCATCCGGAAAGTGTAGAGAGAGGTCAGCAAGACTCCGGCGAGAGCCACAATCCAAAGTCCAAGACCTCCGGTGGGGCTGCTCCATGCGCCCCAAATAATCCAGTCTTTGCTGAAGGCGCCTGCGGTGATCAGTGGCAATCCGGAGAGCGAACATCCGGCTATGACGAAAGTCCAGAAAGCGACTGGCAGCCGCGTGCGCAAACCGCCCATGCGGAAGATGCTGTGCTCATCATGCAACGCGTTGATGACGATGCCGGCGGCAAGAAACAGAAGCGCTTTGAAGAAGGCATGCGTCATAAAATGGAAGATCGCCGCGGGCCACGCGCCCACGCCGAGGGCCAGAAACATGTAACCGATCTGGCTCATGGTGGAGTAGGCCAAGACGCGTTTGAGATCCCATTGAGTGAGTGCGCTGAATCCTGCGACGAGAAGAGTTGCGGCGCCCACCACCGCAACCGCGAACTGTGCCGGCGGCGCAAGCGAATAGAGCACGTGAGTGCGCGCGATCAGGTAGACGCCAGCCGTCACCATGGTGGCTGCATGGATCAGCGCGCTGACCGGAGTCGGACCGGCCATGGCATCCGGTAGCCACGTTTGCAAAGGCAGTTGCGCCGACTTACCCACGGCGCCGCCCAGAAGCAATAAAGCCGCCGCGATGGCTGCGGGTGATCTGATGGGCCAGTCTTGAGAGGCCCGCTGCATAAGTTGCTGAATCTGTAAGGTGCCCAGATCGTGAAAAAGCAGGAACAGCCCGATTACCATGGCGGTGTCGCCGATGCGGGTCACGATGAACGCCTTACTGCCGGCCGCGCCGTTAACCGGATCGCGATACCAGAACCCGATGAGCAGATAACTGCATAGCCCAACGCCTTCCCACCCCAGATACAGCAGCAGCAGGTTGTCCGCTAGGAGCAAGGTCAGCATCGACGCGACAAACAGGTTCATATAAGCGAAGAAGCGGCTATAGCCGTCGTCGTCGATCATGAATTCCGTTGAATAAAGATGAATAAGAAAGCTGACGAACGCCACCACCGTCACCATGATGAGCGAGAGTGGATCGAGATAGAAAGCGATTTCAGGACGGAAGCCGCCGACGTCGAACCATGTCCACAGGACCTGGGTGTATGCGTTGGCGGTGGGCGGAGCACTCAGAAAAGCGACCGCTACCAGAAGCGAAAGCACAGTGGAGGCAGCCGTCGCGCCCACCGCGATCCACGCTACCAGTTTTCGTGGAATACGCAAAACGGCCAGCGCGAGCGCACTCGCAAATGGGATCGCCGGGATGAGCCAGAGGAGGCTAAGCATATTCAACCCCTCATATTGCTGGACGCATCGGCATCCAAGGTTCCGTGCTGATGATAAAAACGCAGGGCCAGTGCCAGGCCGATTGAAACTTCCGAAGCTGCCATGGCCAGGATGAAGAGAAACATGATCTGGCCATCGGGCTGTCCCCATCGCGATCCCGCGGCGACGAATGCTATTCCCGCGCCGTTCAACATAATCTCGACGGACATCAGAATGAAAATCAGATTACGGCGCATCAGGACCCCGGCCAGCCCCAGCGCGAATAAGATTTCCGCCAGAATGAGCGCGTGTCCCATCGGAATTTCTGTCATATCGAGCCTCAGCTTTCTTTGTTACGGGCCGACCCAAGTGGCAAGCTCCCACGACGGCGCCCAACAGCAGCATGGAAACCAGTTCCACGCCGATCAGGTACGGCCCATACAGCGCGAGCCCTACTTGTTTCGGATCCACAACGCCCACCGTGGACTCAGGCGGCCGGGCTTGCAAGATTAGATAGACTATTTCGGCGATCAGGACGGCGGAAAGAACGACCGGCCCCACCCAGATATTCCCCTGGAGCCATTGCCGTTCAATATTGGCTGCGCGTTTTCCCAGGTTCAGCATCATGACCACGAAAACAAACAGAACCATGATGGCTCCCGCATAAATGATCACTTCCAGTGCCGCGACCAATGGCGCGCCCATCGTATAAAACACGACGGCTACGGCCAAAAGCGAGATGATCAGGTATAGCAACGCATGCACGGCATTGAGCCGCGTAATGGTCAGTACGGTGGAGATGATGGCCACGGCCCCGGCAATGTAGAAAGCAACTTCCATAAAACTGGCTATGGCATCAGGCTGCGGAGATCTACGGGAGGCGCCTCGTTTTCCGCCTCACCCTTATCTTTGCCGGCGATCCGTTCCCCGCAAACGCGCCAATAGTTGTAGCCGGGATATTTGCCCGGTCCGTCGATCAACAGGTCTTCCTTCTCATAAACCAGGTTCTGGCGGTTGTATTCGGCCATTTCGAAATCCGGCGTCAGCTGGATCGCATAGGTTGGACATGCTTCTTCGCAGTAGCCGCAGAAAATACATCGCGAGAAGTTGATTCGGAAAAACTCCGGATAGCGGCGTTCGTCTTTATCTTCCGTTGCTTGAAGCGCGATGCAGTCCACCGGACACGCGATCGCGCACAGGTAGCAGGCAACGCATCGTTCGCCGCCATCTGGGTCTCGCGAAAGAATAATTCGTCCCCTGGTGCGTGGCGCGAGGTATGGCTTCTCCTCGGGATATTGGATCGTGACCCGCTTGTGGAAGCTGTGCAGGAACACGTTCCAGATCGTTCTGATTAAACTCCACATCGCAACCCACCTTTCTCACAATCGCCTCACGTCCACGCGATCACAATGGCGCCCGTTACCACCAGATTGAGGAGCGCCAGCGGAAGCATCACTTTCCAGCCCAAGGACATCAACTGGTCGAAACGCAGCCTCGGGAGCGAAGCCCGCAACAGAATAAAAAAACAGATAAAAGCGAACATCTTGATCAGGAACCAGACGATCGGAGGCAGCCACGGACCCAGCCAGCCGCCGAAGAACAGCACCGTTATCATGGATGAGATCAGGATGACGCCGAGGTATTCACCTACGAAGAACATCCCGAACTTCATGCCGGAGTATTCGGAGTGGAAACCGGCGACCAACTCGCTATCGGCCTCCGGCAGGTCGAAGGGCGACCGGCGCGCCTCGGCCACACCCGCGATCAGAAACAATACGAAGCCGAGGAACTGTGGAACAACGAACCACAATTTCTTTTGTGCCTCCACGATGGCCGTCAGGTTGAAAGAGCCGGCAAGCAACACAACGCCCATGAGCGACAGGCTCATGAAGACTTCGTAGCTGATCATTTGCGCAGCAGCGCGCAGCCCGCCGAGCAGGGAGTATTTGTTGTCGGACGCCCAGCCAGCCAGCACGATGCTGTAGACACCGAGCGAGGACATTCCCAGGAAGAAGAGTAAGGCAATGTTGAGGTCCACGACGATGATGCCCGGAGCGAAGGGCAGCACGGCGAAAGACAACAGCACCGTCACCATAATGATGGCCGGCGCGACAACGAAAACGGCCTTGTCCGCGAACGGCGGTATCCAGTCTTCCTTGGCGAAGATCTTGATCATGTCGGCGAGGACTTGCAGCAGGCCGAATGGGCCAACGCGATTCGGACCGTAGCGATCCTGCCATAGCGCGAGAAGCCGGCGCTCCACCCATATGAGCAACGCCGCGAGGCTGAGCGCCACGATCAGGATTCCGGCAATCGCGACGATGGGGTAGGGACTCGTCATGACACTTTCAATACCCTGGACCACGCCGGAAGTTCCGCTCCAAGCGCGGGTGTCAGGCCTGCGGGAATTCCCGCGATTCCTCCAGGCATCTCTCGCACGATCTTCAGCGGCAGGCGGTGCTTCATACCGCCTAGTTCGATCTCGACTTCTCCAACCGGCTCTCCGCTGTGGAGGCTCGCGGCATCGGCTACGTTCATGACGACGTACGGACCGGACGCCAGTTCAGCAATCGCCGGCGCTCGTAGGCTCAGTTCCTCGGAGCCGAAAATGTGTTCGACCGGGACGACCAGCCATTCCGCCTCACGCCTTGCGAAGGCGGCCGGGATCGCGGTGAAGTAAGCTCCCCGCTGTGACGGCTCGAACATACGAACTCCAGGGTTCCCGCCTCGGAGCGCACCGCCGATCTCGCTTTGAAACTTGTTCACCGCCTGGATGGAGTTCCACCCGGGAGACCAGAAAAACGGCTGTAGCGCGCCGGGTGGCTGGTCTGGGGTGCCCTCCATCGAAAACGCGAGAGCCGAGTCCGGATCGCCGGGTGGTTTGGGCTCGACGACGCTGATATTGGCGGTTATTGAGGTAAGCCCGCTATAGCGATGCGGCTCACGCGGAATCTTGGCGCCAGCCATACGGAATTTCGCGGATGGCGCGGCTTTAACGGCGGGAGCTAGGGGTGGAAGCGCCTCCGCCATGGCCGCCAGTGGATCGTCCAGTGTCGACCATGCCGGATCGCCCAGCCACCGCCAGCTCTCCCGTACATCCGCCTGTTGCGCGAACACGGGGAAAAATCTTTGCGCACGCCCTTCGCCGCTTACCAGCGTGCCGTCCGACTCTGCAAACGTACCGGCCGGAAGAAGCAGTTCGGCCTTCGCTGTAGTCTCGTTTGCGAGGTGATCGAGTACCACAACGTGCTGGGCCGATTCCAGCATACCGTCCACGTGTTTTGCCGGAAGCCGCCGGTAGAGATCATTTTCGAGGATGATAACGGCACCTTCTCCAACCACGGGGAAAGCCTCGCTGAGCGGACGACCTTCCATGAGAGCCAGACCAAAACTATTGCACTCAGGCGCGACATAGCTCAGCGCGGCTGGACGGCCGACGTCGCATAACGCTTTCGCAACATTTGCCGCCGATTGAATCACAGATTCGGCGCGGCAACTTAGCCCGGAAATCACTACTGGCCGTTTCGCTTTTTTCAACGCGCCGGCGATGATCCGCGCCAGCTCCCGCGTCTCTTCGGGCAAGTCTGAAACGTCAGGTGCAGCCTGGTCGATCTCATGAGCGACCGCGAAGCCCAGCCGCGCTACGTCTTCCGGTGCTGCACGGTAAGTTCGGGTGGCGATGTCGTCGAGGCGGGTGGGGAGCGGCGCCGCGATAAAGAGCGGACTCCTTGCGTACTGCGCGGCTTCCCGCACGGCGTCATCCATCCATAAGGGGATGTGCAGTTTGTCCGCGATCTCGAAAGATTGGTGACGCACGGACTGGCGCAGGCTGAGTGCCATCCGAGGCGCTGAATTCGTCACGTCTTCGCCAAGGATGAGCACCGCATCGGACAACTCAATGTCATGGAGGGA
>JBDTTL010000159.1:0-10511 GCA_039930665.1 Acidobacteriota bacterium | reverse complement strand
AAGGAACGAATTGTCACGATTGAAGACGCCGCCGAATTGCAGTTGAAGCAGCCGCACGTGGTGCGGCTCGAAACGCGCCCGGCGAACCTCGAAGGCGGGAACGCGGTAAGGCAGCGCGAATTGCTGGTCAACAGCCTCCGCATGCGCCCGGATCGCATTGTGGTGGGCGAGGTTCGCGGCGAGGAAGCGCTCGACATGCTGCAGGCTATGAACACCGGCCACGACGGGTCCCTGACAACCATTCACGCGAACTCCCCACGAGATGCGATTTCGCGTCTGGAGGTAATGGTGTCGATGGCCAATTCGAACATGCAGGTGAGCGCCATTCGACAGCAAATCGCGAGTGCCGTGCACTTGCTGGTGCAGGCCGCGCGCTTTAGCGACGGCTCGCGCCGGGTGACCGGGATTACCGAGGTAACCGGCATGGAAGGCAACATCATCACGCTGCAGGATCTGTTTGTGTTCGAGAAGCGCGGCATCGATCCGGATGGCAGGGTGATCGGGCGCTTCGCGGCAACCGGCATCCGGCCGAAGTTCTACGAAAAACTGGTAGCCGCCGGGATTCGTCTGCGACAGGAAGTATTCGAGGAAGTGGTGGAAGTCTGAGAACGGCTAATGACCGAAATCGGCGCTAAACGGTCAGCGACTTCACGGGCCAGACTGCTTCCACGCGATCGCCGCGGCACGCATACATAAAGGTGTAGAGGTTCACCGTCGGGTCGCAGTGAGGCGGGATGAATTCGATTTTGTCACCCAAGCGCGGCAGCTTGGCGGGATCGTCCACGTTCAGATAGCCGAATTCGTCGCCGCCAAAGCGGTAGGTGAGACCGGCCAAGTGCGCGGCCTCGGGCGGGAAGCCGCGATCGGTGGAAAAAGATTTGATGCCCGCATCGGTGGTGACGAAGGTATCGTGATTCGCGCTCACTACCGTGCCGAGCACGGTGATCACCTGCCGGAAGTCGACGCCCGAGCGCCGATATTCGAGGTCCATTAGGACGAACGATCCGGCTTGCATCTCGGTTAAGTTGGGAACCTTGGTATCGATTTGCCAGGTACCGGTGCTGCCGCCGGACACAATATCCGTCGCCATTCCTCTTTTCGCCAGCGCATCGCGCACTTCGATGGCATGAGCCCACACTTCGCCAGACAGGCGGACACTTTCCTCACCCTCCAGGTGGGAGCCCTTTCCGGAGTACCCTTGAACGCCGCGCAGCTTCAGATGGCTCGAGCGGGCGATGGCGTCTGCGATTTCGAGCGCCTGCGCGGTGGAGCTAGCGCCGGTGCGGTGATCGCCGACGTCGAGATCGATGAGCATGTCGACGTTTCGGTCCGCGGCTTTTGCGGCATCTTGATACCACTCGACCTGCTTGACGTGATCGACGGCGACCATGGCACCGGTCTTGACGATGCGGGCGATCTTTGCGGGGTCGGCCACCGGCGAGGTCAGCAGGATGCCGGTAATACCCGCGCTCGCCATCAACTCTGCTTCGGCGAGTGTAGCCACGCACACGCCGATGGCGCCGGCGGCGAGTTGGCGTTTGGCGATCTCGACACACTTGTGGGCTTTGGCGTGAGGCCGAATGGATTTGCCGGAGCGCTTCACCTGGTCCATCATGCGCGCGAGGTTGGCCTCGAAGGCATCCAGGTCCAGCAGCAGGGCGGGAGTTAAGATTTCTGATTTGAGCATGATCGCAAGCTTCTATTACAGGCTCCGGGGGGCGGAAAAGTCAATTCCGCGACTGGACGGCGTGATGCGCGACTGGGCGCTCGCGGGCGGGCGGGCGAGCGTTTTCAGCGGTTGTGCGGATTCCATGTGCTAATCTTTTGGTGCCATGGGCCTGGTGCAGTTAGAACCGCGAATTGACGCGAGCGCTCTCGAGGGCGAACTCCGCAAACAGCTCGAGGGCGAAGTTCGTTTCGATGCTCTTTCACGCGCGCTCTATTCTACCGACGCGAGCGTTTATAAGATCCGGCCGCTGGGTGTGGTGGTTCCCAAGACGCGTGAGGACATTGTTCGCGTGGTCGAAATCTGCGGGCGTTATCGATGCCCCATCACAATGCGCGGCGGCGGGACGTCGCAGGCGGGGCAGGCGATCGGCGAAGGGATTCAAGTCGATACCTCGAAATACTACAACCGGCTGTTGGAAGTGAATGCGGAAGAACGGTGGGTGCGGGTCGAGCCCGGGATCGTGCTGGATGAGCTGAACGCACAGATGGCTCCGCTGGGGCTGCGCTTCGCGCCGGATATTTCGACAGCCAGCCGGGCGACTATCGGCGGCATGATGGCTAATAATTCGTGCGGTGCGCGCAGCGTGCTCTACGGCAAAACCATCGACCATGTGTTAGAGCAAACGGTTCTGCTTTCCGATGGCAGCATTGTTAATTTTCGCGAGATACCGCGCAGCGAGGTGCCGGAGGGCGATACGCTCGAAGCAGCCTGCTACCGCGCGGTACTGGGGCTGGCTAGCGAACACGCCGAAGAAATCGACCGCCGCTTCCCGAAAGTAGTACGCCGCGTTGGTGGTTACAACCTCGACGAATTCGTCAATTCCGACAAACCGATTAACCTGGCTAAAATCATGGTCGGTTCGGAGGGGACGCTGGGCGTAGTGCTCGAAGCGAAACTCAATCTGGTGCCTCTGCCAAAGGCCAAAGCGGTGATGGTGATTGGCTTCGAGGGTCTGCTCGAATCGCTGACAGCGGCGCCGGTAATCCTGAACCACAAACCGTCGGCGGTGGAGGTGATGGATAAGCACATCCTCGATTTCACGCGCCAGAACGCGACGCTCGACAAAATCCGCCACACCTATGTATTGGGCGATCCGGGGGCAACGCTGTGCGTCGAAATGTACGCGGATGTGAAGGAAGATCTGCCGCCGCGCATGCAGGCGCTGGAAAAAGACTTGCGGGATCGGAAACTCGGTTATCACTATCACACGGAGACGGAACTTGCAGGGCAGGCTCGCGTCTGGAGCCTGCGTGAAGCGGCGCTGGGCCTCTCGACGGCGATGAAGGACGACGCGAAGTCGATTTCTTTTGTCGAGGACACCGCGGTGTCGCCGGAAAAATTGAGTCCGTTTATCGGACGCTTCCTGGAGCTGGTACGGGGGCATAACACCACGGCGGGAGTTTACGCGCATGCGTCGGTGGGTTGTCTGCATGTCCGTCCCGTGATCAACATGAAGACCGATGAGGGCGTGCGGCAGTTCGAGGCAATTGCGAACGACGTGGCGAAGTTGGTGCTGGAATTCGGCGGCGCTCTCTCCGGCGAGCATGGCGACGGGTTGGTGCGGGGTCCTTTCATGCGGCAGATGTTCGGCGATACCTTGTATGAAGCGTTCCGCAACGTGAAGCGTACCTTCGATCCACACGGCATTTTCAACCCAGGCAAAATTGTGAATTCGCCGCCGCTGACTTCGAATCTGCGCTTCGGCGGGGGCTACAAAACGCCGAATCCGAAAACTTGGTTCGATTACTCGGAATTCGGCGGCTTCGGCGGAGCGGTCGAAATGTGCAGCGGCTTGGGGGCTTGCCGTAAGAAGCTTTCGGGAACCATGTGCCCGTCTTATATGGCGACGCGGGAGGAAACGGATTCAACGCGCGGGCGCGCGAATGTGCTGCGGCTCGCCATGAGCGGACAAATTGAGGGCGAATCGGGGCTAGGGGACGACGGTGTTTATAAGGCGCTCGACCTCTGTCTGGAATGCCGTGCATGCAAAGCGGAGTGCCCGGTGGGGGTCGATATGGCGCGCTACAAGAGCGAGTTTCTCGCCGATTATTATGCGCGCCACGGCACGCCGATGCATGCGCGAGCGCTGGGCAACACGGCCAACTTAGCGAAACTGGGTAGTGCGTTCGCGCCAATCTCGAATTGGGTGGCTGGTACCGGGTTGAACAAGAAGTTGCTGGGTCTGGACCCGCGCCGCAAGTTGCCGGAGTGGCGGCGCAAGACGTTTGCGCATTGGGCTGCGGGGCGCACTAGCACGCCAGGCGGGCGACGCGTCACGCTCTTCAACGACACGTTCACCAATCACTATGATCCGGAGATTGGCATCGCTGCGGCGGAAGTTCTGGAGCGCGGCGGATGCAGCGTAGACATCGTCCGGCCGGGATGTTGCGGACGGCCATTGATCTCGAAGGGTCTGTTGGGCGAGGCTCGCGCGCAAGTCGGGCAGTTGGTGGCAGGGCTGTATCCGATTGCGGCGCGCGGCGACAAGATTCTGTTCTGCGAACCGAGCTGCCTTTCCGTGCTAAAAGAAGACGCGGCGTATCTGCTGCGCGGCGAGCAACAAGAGAAGGCTCGAACCGTGGCCAACGCAGTGCTGCTGTGGGAAGAATTCGCGGGCACGCTGGACCTGCCGATCCGCAAAGGGCCGTCGAAAATCTTGCTGCACGGGCACTGTCATCAAAAGTCGATGGGGCTGCTGGAGGCAACGAAGACGCTGCTGACGCGCATTCCATCGTGCAACGTGATCGATCTGGACGCGGGGTGCTGCGGCATGGCGGGGTCCTTCGGTTATTCGAAGGATCATTATGACGTGTCGGTGGCCATTGCGAACCGCAAACTGCTGCCGGCGGTGAGGGGGATGAAATCCGGAGAGGCGCTGGTTGCGGTAGGCACTTCTTGCCGACATCAAGTGGCGGATCTAGCGGACGCGACGGCCGTGCACCCGGCGGTTTTGATCCGCAGTTTGTTAGAAGTGGTATGATCACTCCTTTGTGGCAATTCCTCCTCCCCATCCTTTGACAGAGAGCGTCGGCCGCAACGGCAGGCCTTCGGGCGAGCGCCCCACGCGCGTGCGGCACGTGGTTCTAGGCCTGACGGTAGCGGCGTACATGATCACTTACATGGACCGCCAGATTCTGGCCGTGGCGCGTCCCGCGATTCGTGAGGAGCTTGGGATCTCGCTGGTGATGATGGGATGGATTACGTTCAGTTTCCGCATCGCCTACGCATTGTTTCAACTGCCCGGTGGCTGGCTGGGCGACCGTTTTGGCGCGCGCCGGGCATTGACTGCGGTCGTCACGTGGTGGAGCATATTTACGGCGATCACGGCGCTGGCGTGGAACGCGGTTTCGATGCTCGTGATTCAAATATTTTTTGGATTGGGCGAGGCGGGTGCGTTCCCCATCGCGACGCGTTCTCTCTCGCGCTGGATGCGCCCCACGGAACGAGGCTTTGCGCAAGGCGTCACTCACGCCGGGTCGCGGTTAGGCGCGGCTCTTACTCCTCTGGTCCTGGCGGGCTTCACGATCTATGGTTTACATTGGAGCGGCTTCATCCCTCTGTACGGCTGGCGCGCTGCATTTCTTCTTTTCGGATTGCTAGGCGTGGCCTGGTCGGCGGTCTGGTATTTTTATTATCGCGATACCCCGGAAGAACATCCTAGCGTAAATGCGGCCGAACGCGAGCTAATCGGGTCCGGCCGCAAACGTGCCACCGATATTCCGTGGCGCCAGATTCTCACACACCCCAATCTGTGGATTCTTTCGGTGATGTACTTCTGCTACAACTTCAATCTCAACGTCTATAACGATTGGTTTCCGACCTATCTGCACGATTCGCGCGGCATGACGCTGGCGAAAATGGGCATCTACGCGAGTTTGCCGTTGTTTGCGGGAACACTGGGCGATTTATTGGGCGGTTGGTTCTCCGATCGCGTACTGCGCCGGACCAGCAACGCCAACCTGGCGCGGCGCTGGGTGGCGATCGCGGGTTTCCTGTTTTCGGCCGCGGCTACGATTCCGGCAGTGCTGGCGCCCGATCCCAGAGTTTCGGTGGCGTTTTACTGCGCAGCGTTTTTCGGCTTGGAATGGACTGTGGGAATCTCCTGGGCGGTGACGCTCGATATCGGTGGCGATTTTGCGGGCTCAGTTTCGGCGGTGATGAACACGCTCGGCAATATCGGAGGCGCGATTTCAGCGGCCGTGGTCACCTATGCGGCGAGAGACTACGGTTGGAATGCACCCTTCTTCATCACATGCGCGCTTTGTCTGATTGCGGCGGCGCTGTACCTGAAAATTGACGCGACCAAACGGGTCGCATGAGAATAGAAGTGTGAAAATCGATCCGACCAAGTGCGTGGCGTGCGGCAATTGCACGTACGTGTGTCCGGTGGGAGCGATTTACATCGATCCGGCGACCCGGCGCGCGACGGTCAACTCCAAAGAGTGCGTCGAATGCTACGCGTGTTACAACGGTCTGAGCCAGGAGCACCTGAATCCGACCTTTGTGCGGACCCTGCGCAAGGTGTTTCAAACTCTGCGGCTGCGCTTTGATCCCGAACCAGATGTCTGTCCGACGGCGGCGTTTGCGCCGGATGAATTGGTGTGGCCGCGCACGGTTCGGCGGGCATTTTCCGATCCTCGCGTGCCGCATGAATCGACTGGGGTGCACGGACGTGGAACCGAAGAAGTAAAAACCAATGACGTCAGCGGCCGCGTGAAACCGGGGGAAGTGGGCTTCACGATCGAGTTCGGACGCCCCGGCGTCGGCGTTTGGTTCCGCGACATACAGACCATGTGCTGGGCGCTGGCGCAGACCGGCGTGAGCTTCGAGAAGCGCAATCCGGTGACGTCGCTGATGAGCTATGTGGCGACGGGAACGATCCGCGAAGACATCATGAACGAAAAGGTGCTCTCCGCGATTATAGAGATCAAAGTACCAGTGGAGCGCGCCGAAGAAATCATACGTTTGGTATGGGACGTGGAGAAGCAGATCGATACCGTGGTGGCGCTGGGCGTCGGTGCGCGTTGCGACGCGGATGGCGAAGATAACGTCGTCGCGCCGATCCTCGAAAAGTTGGGCTATCATCCCGAACGCGCAAAAACCAACATAGGCTTGGGTCGAGTGACTCAGGCGCAGGCAGGGGACCCGGTGAGCGCGCCGGTAAGTGTGCGTTGAGTACATGACGAACACACTGCATCGCTTTGGACCTTCGCAGAGTTTCGCGGACGACTACATTGTCTTCGCAATGTGCTCGCGCGGCAAGAATGATTGCGACGCGCTGCCGAAGTTGCGGCAGTTCCTGGAGATGGCGGTGCCGTTCAAGCCGGTGAATCTAGGCGATGCGATTCACGGTGGCGCGCTGCGGCCGTCGCGGGCGATGAATCCGCTGGCGCACTGGAACCGCGATTCGACCGCCGACCTCCGCGCCGTGATCGATGGCGTGGATGCTCTCACTACCGTCGCCGCAGTCTTCGACAACCGGGTTGCCGCCGAAGATTTTGTAAAAGCTGTCAAGGAAGCGGATCTGGGATTGAGTATCAACATTTCGACTTCCGTCGATGGCGCCGAGCAGTGCTGTTTCGCTGCGGGAATCCCCCGACACAGCGTAGGCTACTCGCTGGGCTTCGAAGGTAAGACCGAAAAGCTGCCAAACGGCGACGTCCTGCTGCTCTCGACTATGTGCGGACACGGCATGGTGAGCCACTCCCTGGCGAAGAAAATGATTGACTGGGTGAAGGAAGGCCGCCGCACGCCGGAGCAGGCAGCTGCCGTCCTGACGCGATTTTGCTCGTGCGGAGTGTTCAATCCGGCGCGAGCCGCGCGAATTCTGGAGCAAGCTGCTCGCGGGGAGTCGTCGTCGTCTTCGTAATCGGTGTGCCCGCATAATCAGAGTATGGGATTCGCGCTGTGGATCGACGCGGAACCGGGACTCGCGTGGGCCCAGGGCACGCACGAATACCGGCCACTGGGGGCCGCCGTCATTTCGTTCACGGACCAGTTCCGGCCGCGCGATTTCAAGCAGTCGCGGCGTCGCCCGCGGCATCTGGACCAGGCGTTCCTGGGATTTTTCGGGTCACTTGAAGAAGTGAACGTTTGTCTGCGCTCCGGGATTCGCCCGAAGTCGCGAGCTACACCGGCACATTTGTTATGAGCGACGTCAAAAAAACGATGCTTCTGGATGGCTTGGACGAGGCTTTCGACAAGAAGTCCTGGCACGGGCCCAACCTGCGTGGAGCGATTCGCGGCGTTACGGCGGAGCAGGCGGCGTGGCGTCCGGGCGATGATCGTCACAACATTTGGGAGCTGACGTTACACGCGACCTACTGGAAGTATATTGTCCGGCGGAAGATTTTGCGCGAGAAACGCGGGTCCTTCGTGCTCGCGGGCAGCAATTTTTTCGAACGGCCGGAGGGTAGTGCAGCCGTCGGCGTTGTCGCAGCTACCGCTGAATCCGAGTGGAAGCGGAATATCGCCATTCTCGAAGCCCAGCATCGTCAGTTGCGCGACACCGTCGCGGAATTACCGGCCCGGGCGTTCACGCCGGCCCTGTGTCATTTGATCCGAGGCGCGGCTGCCCACGATCTGTATCACGCGGGACAGATTCGATTGTTGCGACGAATGTGTCCCTAGATCGCAAACTCAACACGCGCTAGATACTTAAAATGGGACAAGGCACGTAGCGAAAAGGGGGGCAAAGGTGTGACCATCCGGCTCAACGCTGCGACAAATTGCAACGTAGAATTATAGGAGCTTATGGCAGACCTAATGTCCTCCCCGGTGGCCGCAGCGCGACGCCCGCTCTATAAGGCACTGTATTTCCAAGTATTCGTGGCGATCGTATTAGGTGTTGCGCTGGGGATGTTGAATCCTCCCCTTGCCGAAAAAATGAAACCGCTGGGGGACGGTTTCATCAAGCTGATCCGCATGATGATCGCTCCCATTATCTTTTGCACGGTGGTGACGGGCATTGCGGGCATGAGCGACATGAAAAAGCTCGGACGGGTGGGCGTGAAGGCACTGCTCTACTTTGAGGTGGTTACTACGGCAGCGCTCCTGATCGGTCTGGCCATCGTGACCGTCGTGCGCCCGGGCCGTTCGTCGGTCTCTAAGCGTGGAATAACTAAGGTTCCTCGAGTGCTTACCCGATAGTACGAAACACTTCTGAACGCTATTCTATCCTCCTCGGAGGAGTGTCGCTGTGAAAATTATCGTTCCCACGGCCCTGTTGCTAGGGTTTACCGGCCTAGTGTTTGCCCAGGCGCCTACTATTGGAAATTGCACGGTTCTTCCCGCGGATAACATTTGGAACACGCGCATCGACCAGTTACCGGTTCACCCGAGCTCTTCTACCTGGGTAACAACGATTGGCGCGTCGTCGGCCTTGCACCCCGATTTCGGCGCAGGCTTGTACAGCGGTGGGCCCATCGGCATTCCCTATGTCACGGTTCCGGGAACGCAAGCCAAGTATTCCGCGACCTTCACGTATCAGGGCGAAAGCGACACCGGCCCGTACGCGATCCCGCTGAACGCGCCGATCGAAGGCGGCAGTTCGAGCACCGGCGACCGTCATGCGACCTCGATCGATACGGACAACTGCATTCTTTATGAAATCTACGCCGCCTATCCGCAGACGGCCAGTTGGACTGGCGGTTCCGGCGCCATCTTTAGCCTGCGTTCGGATGCGCTGAGGCCTGTCACGTGGACATCGGCCGATGCGGCCGGATTGCCTGTCTTCCCGGGACTGGTGCGGCACGATGAGGTGGCCGCCGGAGCCATACGCCACGCCCTTCGCTTCACGGTGCCTCACTCGCAGAAGGCATATGTGTGGCCCGCACGGCATTATGCTTCGTCCCTCACCGGCCCGCAATATCCGCCGATGGGCGCGCGCTTCCGCCTGAAAGCAAATTTCAACACCTCAGGTTTCTCGGCGGCCAATCAGGTCATACTGACGGCGTTGAAACAGTATGGAATGATGCTGGCCGACAACGGCTCGGCCTGGTTTCTCTCCGGCGCGCCGGATCCCGGCTGGAACAACGATGATCTGCACCCCTTGACGACCATCGCCGGGTCCAATTTCGAAGCGGTGGATGCCACCGTGTTGATGGTAAACCCGGACTCGGGGCAGGCAATACAAAGCGGCGTCACAGTGAACGTGAGCCCGTCTAGCGCGAACGTTCCGGTGAACACGCCGAAGCAATTCGCGGCCACCGTGACCGGCAGTTCGAATCAGGCGGTCACTTGGGATGTAAACGGAGCCGTCGGAGGAAACGGCACGGTTGGTTTCATTGACTCGGTGAGTGGGCTGTACACCGCTCCCGCGGCGGCGCCTTCACCGGTGACAGTTACGGTGCATGCCAGCAGCAGCGCTGTGACGCCGTCGGCAGTGGGCAGCGCGTCGGTTACGGTGGTAAATCCGGCGCCTCCGGTAAGCATCAGCATCTCTCCCACCAGCGCCAGCGTGCGGGTAAAGACCAGCAAGCAGTTCACGGCGATAGTTACAAATACGTCGAACACTTCGGTGACATGGAAAGTAAACGGCGTGGCCGGGGGCGATTCCAGGTTCGGCACCATCAGCGCGAGCGGACTCTATAAAGCTCCGAACCGCGTGCCTTCGCCGGCGCTCTTTTCCGTCACTGCGACGAGCGCCGTGGATATCAGCAAGTCGGTCAGTGCGAGCGTTACGATCACGCGAAAATAGGTCGCCGAAACCTTGCTGCTCGCGACCAGCTAGTCTCCTGTCCCCGTGGTTCGTGTGATAAATCCTGGTGAGTGGGCGGAGAGG
>JBDTTL010000158.1:0-10521 GCA_039930665.1 Acidobacteriota bacterium | reverse complement strand
ACCTGTCGGACAGGCGGCCTGGACCCTTGGTTGTCTTTACGATTATCTTTCGACCTTCCTGTTCGAGATCTACGACACCATCGGGCACCCCGCGCTGGGACAAAGCCCGAGAGACGCACACCTCGCCGGCGTTGAAAGCGCGGGCTTCCGCTCAAATAGGGTGATCGCGTACGATCAAGCGTTCTTAATGGCAACCCTGCCAGCAACTCCCCGGGGCATTGCGAAGGTGTCACCGGGGCGTGGGATCATCATCAATCACGTTTACTACTGGGCGGAGGCATTCCGCGATCCCACCATTGAGAATCACGAGGTCGCCGTCCGGTACGATCCTTTTGATATCGGCATAGCCTACGCCTTCGTGAAGAACCGGTGGACGGAGTGCTATTCCGAACACTATCTGGTGCTGCAAGACCGCTCGGAAAAGGAAATGATGTTGGCGTCGAAGGAGGTGCGCCGCCGCCGCCAGTTGCACTCTCAAGAGCGATTCACGCTGACGGCTCGGAAGCTGGCGGACTTTCTGCGATCGGCCGAAGCGGAAGAAAAGTGCCTTGTTCAGCGTTTGCGTGACCGGGAAAACAAATCAATCCGACACGACGGTCCCATCGTAGAAGTCTGCCTGGGACGTCAGCCTGGCAGCCCTCCGTCGGTGCCGCTAGTGGTCGGCCAAGCTGAGGCGACCGCGGTTTATGGAGACTTCTGATGACGGCCAGCCCATCTCGGAGTGCGGGCGATTCTGAATCGCGGCTCGAACGTTTTCGGTCCTTTACAGTGGCACATCCTCGGCTTGTGCAAGCCAAAGAGGCGCTAGTGAATGCAATCCGCGGCGCCGAGCCGAATTCGCTCATCTTCGTGTTTGGGCCGACCGGAGTCGGTAAGACAACATTGCGATTGAAAACTGAACAGCTGATTGCCGCGGAGATGTTGAACGAACTCCGCGAAGACCGCTCCCGGATTCCAGTAGTCAGCGTGGAAGCCGTAGCTCCCGAGTCCGGGAGTTTTAACTGGCGCGACCACTACAAACGTCTCCTTCACCAGCTTGACGAGCCATTGATCGACCGTAAGCTGAATCGACGAGCGGAGGAGTTGATCGCCGCCCCAGCTATACGCTTCATGCCAACATCGAGGGCGGTCGGTACAGAGTACCGATACGCCGTCGAGCAGGCTGTCCGCTATCGTAGGCCCGTCGCGGTCATGATCGATGAAGCCCAACACCTCGGCAAGATCCCGTCGGGCCGCCGCCTTCTTGATCAACTGGATGTAATCAAATCAATCGCCAACCAGACGAAAACCGCGCACGTGCTATTTGGCACTTACGACCTCCTCGCGTTCCGAAACCTGAATGGTCAGCTCAGCAGACGAAGTATCGACGTCCATCTGGCCCGTTACCGTGCCGAGGATTCGGAAGATCGGCAAACGTTTATCAATGTTGTTCGGTCCTTCGAGAAGGAGCTTCCCTTTGAGGAGCGCCCGGACCTCGTGAGCGACTGGGAATTCCTATACGAGCGGAGCCTCGGTAGCGTTGGCGTCTTGAAAGAGTGGCTGGTACGGGCCGCTACGTTGGCGTCTCGAAAGGGTGGCCACCGGCTGACCAGAGCCAATCTGGAAGCCCAAGCCCTGTCGGTCGCCCAATGCGAGCAGATGCACGCAGAGACTGCCGATGGTGAACTCAAGCTCAATGAGACTAGCCAGGCGGTAGCGCGGCTTCGCGGAAGACTGGGCCTGAGCACCTGCTTAACGGCGAAACCAGATCCGAAGCAGCGGACCTCTCCGGTCAAATTCCGGCGACCGGGCCAACGGCTGCCGACGCGTGATGTTGTTGGACAAATGGGCGCGAATGCAGCCTCCGTTTGAGTCGTGGTCATTGTCGCGCCCACCGGCGCCACCGAGGAGCCAACTCTATTCACTTGAGCCGATTGGTGTCGGCACCGCGATGGTCGAGAGCCTGACCGGCTACGTCGCCCGGCTTGCCGAAGCACATTCGGTAAGCGTGGGGGACCTTGTGGGACGGGTGCTCTCAGAGTTGGTGGATCCCAAAGACCCGATCATCACGGCGGCGGCCAAAGCTTTCAGAATCGGCGGGCATGGATTCCGGGCTTGCGGCTATGTGATCAACGGCGTTACGGACCGCGCCGAAAAGTGGGTCCTTGCGCTGGAGGCCGCGACGATCCGTCGTGACCTACGATGTCTTACTCTCCTGCCGTTCCGTTATGCACTTCCAGACCATTTATTTCGCCGGCACCGGGCATGGTGCGCACTCTGTTTCGAACAATGGAGAACGAACGGGCAGATGGTATATGAACCGCTTCTCTGGACAATCGAGGCGTCGTCACATTGCCCGGTCCACGCCCGGCCGCTCGATTGCATTTGCCGCCACTGTGCGCGGATGCTAAGTCCACTCGGCGTTTTCTCCCGGCCAGGACACTGCGAGCGCTGTGACGGTTGGTTGGGCGCGCCGGATGCTGATAGGAACCGGGCCGTACCCGGCTCGCCAATCGGAACCGACGAGACGTGGCCTTGTACCCAGGTCGGAGGATTGCTGGCAATGCTTCCTCAAATCAACCCGGTGGCTGCAAGGGAATCGTTTCGCCGTAACCTGGTTGCCTATCTCGAACAGCTCACGGGCGACAATGTTCTTGCCTTGGCACAGCTGATTCGGTGTCCACATAGCATTCTGCAGAACTGGTTGGACGGTGCAACGGTTCCTCTGTTGGAGAACCTGCTGCGAACCTGCCAGTTCTTGAATGTTCCCGCTTCGAGTCTATTCGCTCCGTCGGGGCCGACACCGGCGAACATCGCGGCCGCGAAGGAAGCCATTGCTATCGCCGGAAATCGCGGCGTGTTCCCATCCCGGCATGCAAGTGAAATCCGGCAAGCTCTTCTTGCTGCTCTTGATGAAGCCGTACCACGCAGTTTGTCGCAAGTGGCGCAAGGTCTTGGGTACACAAATACCGACAGGCTATATCACGCCGACCGAAAGCTCTGCCACAGGATCGCCGCCAGATATCGGCAGTCGGGCCGCAGCCATTGGTGGAGGAAGCCGGGAGCGACCAGAATTTGCGACGCCGCCCAGTTGAAAGAGATATTGGAAGGGTCGCTCAAATCGAACGATCCGACCTCGGTTCATCGGATCGCCGCGAACCTCGGCTACTCGAACGACGGATACGTTCACCAGAAGTACCCGGAACTCTGTCGGGCAATCGGCGACAAGATCAAGCTGGCGAAACAAGCTGAATCCCCCACCGTCCGCCGGACCCTAGAAAATGCGATCGAGGAGCATCCCGCGCCAACCCTGAAGAACGTGAGCCGCCGCCTCGGTTACTCGAGTTCTTCAGTACTGCGGGCTCACGCGCCGGAACTATGCGATCAACTTGCGGCGAGGCACAGGGCCCACGTTGTGGAGCGCAGAACAGATCTTGAAAGAACAGTCATGGCCGCGCTCGGGGAGACGCCGGTGCCTTCCTTGCAAGATCTCTGCAAGCGCCTTGGCATTACGAAATGGTTCATGAATAAATACTTTCCGGCTGTGCGAGCCTCGGTAGCAGAGCAACACCGCCTTTGCGCCTCCGCCGAGACGAAGCGACGGCGCGAAAAGCTGTACTACGACGTCCATCACATTGCGGTCGAGCTTCGGAGCCAGAACGTGTACCCATCAGCTAACCGAATCGTTGAGCAGCTTCCAGAGGGGTCTAGCCGGGAATGGAAGGCGTTCAATCTGGCAATTCGTCAGGCGCACAAAGCCCTCGGAATCTCGAAGTAGAGATTCAAAACATACCGGCAAGCAAGGGCTGTTGTCGTCCGATTAAACCATAACCCTGCCAAACGGCAAAGTTATGCCTTAAATCACAACACTCTCATGGAATGTCGGCCATCTGCCGGAGAATTAAGCCTAACTCGGCTGAGAGGAAGTCCGTTCTTCTTGTCTTGCCAAACCAAATGCTCTGCCCCAAATTGTGTTTTTAGGTCAACAGGTGTTGGTGCCCGCGGCTCGTTTGAGACCCCTCCGCTCCGATTGGCTTCGCCTTCCCCTGACTCAGAGCCTAAGTAACTCTGGATTCGCACCAGATCGTGCGCCGCCGCGGTTGGTGAGGTTGCTTGAGATGGCTTCCGTACCAGCTAGGCGTCATTCATTACGTCCAGGGCGAGGTTCGAGTGGGCAACGGCCGCGCCGGCGCGCATCTCAACGGCCACCCAGATGGCTTCCATCACTTCTGTGCGCGTTGCTCCGACCCGGAGCGCCTGCTTGGTATGCCCGCGGATACAATAGGGGCACGGCGTTACGTGTGCGGCCGCGACCGCAATGAGTTGCTTGGTCTTGGCGTCGAGCGCTCCTGCTTTGAACACGCTCTTGCTAAAGGTGGCAAACGCGTCGTGCGTCTCGGGTGCGAGCGCTTGGCGCGCCTGATTCAGCTCAATGCTAGCTTTTGGATATAGGTTGTCTGCCATTCGCGTCACACTTTCTTCCCTGCTTCAATTGGAAGGCGGATGTAGGAAGCTGAAGCGAATCCGAGGCCCACGCGCGACGGGTGCGTTCCGGCTTTCGCAACCCTTTCAGTCTAACAACAGCGTGGGCTGTGTGCTTCGCGAAGCACCCACCGCACGCGGTTGTAGATCATCGAACTGCGCAAATGCCACGTGCGGAGTGTTCCCGATTGTTCTTGTGCAGGCGATACCATGGCACCCGGGCGGATCACGACGGGATTTTCATCAGCCGTTGGGGCAAAGCGGCTGACGGTTTGTCATAAGGTGCGCTGATCTCAACTTACCGCTGTGACGTTTCTTAAATGTGCCGGAGGTCGTGCGAAGGTGGCCAGCAGGTTCACGGCGAATAACGAGACTGCCCGCAACTCGATCACGGCGGAACACGGCAGCACACGCCAGGCGATCTGCGAATATCCTTCGTAAGCTGGAATTTCCGAGCTGACCCGCGACGCACATCCGAGCGTTAATTTCGCAAGGGAAGCGAACATCAGTCCGGGGCTATAGAGAACCCGCGCGCCTCCGACTGCCGGCAAGACCCTTTGTCCAATCGAGAACACCATGGTAGCGATGAACCCCACCGTCAGCGCAACGCGGCTCGGATGAAGAAGGGAAAGCTCCGATGCACCCCTTCGATTTTGGCGGGCCGAAGCGGCTTCTGCCAGATATGGAGAGCGATCGATGCCGTCACCGCCGCGGCGGGTATTAGTCACGCCGAAAGCATGGGTGCTCCGCAGAATTGGGCCATGATCGCGACCACAGGTCCTGACACAATGGAAGCCACTTCGACCTCCAGTCCGGCCGGATCGAGCACGCTCAGCTCACGCCCATTGATGGCGGCAGGGCGATCCAGTGCCAGCGAGAGGCACCCTACGTGCGAGATTAGAAACGGCGCGCAGCACGGCATTCGAACGGTCCAAGTGTGGTTCGGAATCCACGCTTAGATCCATTTCTTCCGCAGCAGCCACACTTTGATCATTTACGTAAGGCCCACGAGGCGAGCAGTGTCAGCATCGGGCGCCGTAAGTGGCTGGCGCAGTGGGGCCCATAGGATACAACATGAGCTACCGCTCTTTCTTCCGTCTGAGCTTCACAGAAGCGATGCAAACAGATTACAGATTCGTAGATCGTCACATTTCGACACCGTTTTGACGATGCTTACCGTACAGTGAACTTACACGCCGCTTTTCGGAGAAGGATCTTGCGGAGACGCGGCTAGGGATGGGTGGATCGCGGCAGTCCGAGACTCGCCGGACATGGTACTCGACTTTAACGAACAGGCAACCCGCGAGGTGCCCTAATGGAATCGAGAGCGAGGGTCGACGCGTGCCCCGGACCGGCCATCCGGTAAAGTAGCGGCCTCATGATTCAGAAAGGAACACTCCTATGCCCGTGGTTTTGATTGAAAGAGTCCCGCACTTAAACGTGGAAGAGAAACTCGCGGGATTTGTCGAGGTGGAGAAGACGATCGAGAAGATTCGACAGAGGGCTTTCAACCTCTTCGAGCAACGCAGCGGCCTTCCAGGTTTTGACTGGGACGACTGGTTGCTCGCAGAACACGACGTGTTCGGAGCGTCATCAGCCGAACTTCTTGAAAACGACAAAGAGTTGAAGCTCAGGATTGCAGTCCCTGGCTTCGAGCCACAAGACGTAACGGTAGCCTAGCCGTGCTCCCCGGCACCGGTCTTGGCTGGACCGATCTGGGCGAACCCGCCCGCGTTCTTTCGGTGCTCAACCGGAAAGGCTTCCAAACGGAATGGGGCACCGCGGCAAGGGCGGCAGCGACCGGATAACATATGTCCAGCGCCTGCGAAAGGGTAGTATCGGTCAGCTGAAGTGCGAATACCAGAGCGCTGGTGATCGAGCCTCAACTTCGTCGGACATCGTTGGCTCCCGCACATAGTATTTCTTCAAGTTGTCCGTCCTGAGTCGCAGCCGCCGAAACTTAAAATAGCTCTAATCTGCCTGGCGGGTCTTCCTTTGCAGAGCGATGGTCCTTCGATCGCGGAAACTAAGCATCCTGGGTCCGGCGCAGTATAGGACGGATGATACTCCCTGACCGAGTGGCAAAGCCCTTCGACCAAAGCCAAGTCGGCCAAAGATCGAAATTAGAAAATAACCGGATTCCAGACTTGAGACAGCGTACGACGAATTCCTAGCCCACCCAGGCAAGCCGACTGAAAAGCATCATCAATGATAAGTCACAATAGTTCTTTCTTCTCGGTCATTTGCTGTCTAATAAAAGATGCCCCGCATGTTGCTACGGGTTGGCTGTTGCGAGCCGTGCATGATCTGGATCCTCGGCGCGTAAGCCAGTTGTGAGAAGAGGGCGAAGCGAAGGTATCAGTTCGCGGAATAGTTGCACAGCCAATGCACTGGTGAAGCTTTGCGCGGCTGCATCTGTGCCGGCCGAGTAGGCGAGAACAGTACCGAAGAACCGATCGCCGATAGTAAAGACAAACGCGGCCGTCCGGTTCCTGACCTTCGAGCTAACGACGGAGCCACTTGGCCCGAATTCTTCGATCCGATTGTCGCCAGTACCGGTCTTACCTCCGACGAGGATGACCTGTCCGTCTTCCAATACGACGCTCTTGCGCGCGCGTTGACCAGTCCCGTGCTCGACGACGCCGATAAGTTCCCGCTGTAAGATCGCAGCCACCTCTACCGACATCACCCTTTCGCCATTTTCTGGTTTGGGCTCGAGCACTGTCTCCCTTGCCGAGGGGCGGTGCGACAGGTAGGCAGCCAGCCACAGGTCCAGTGGATGCGCGTGAGCCAGATACGCCAGATCGTTCAGGGCGAATTTGTGAGGGCCGTACTTCGTGTACAGTCTTTCCATCTCCTCAGGGCGGACTGGCAGGGCGTGACTGGCGGCGAACTTCTGAAACTGCGACAAATCCGCGTCAGGCCAGACGTAACGATAAATCGCTGCGAACCTTGTACCGGTCAGCGGGCTTTCTTTCAACCGCGCGAGCCACGCCGATTCCGGGTGTTTCTTGTACTTCAGATAAAATCTCTCAAGGTATTGTCGCCCCTCGATGTCCGCGAACCGGCCCAAGTATTGCAAGCGGAGCTGACTGTTCGCACTGCTATCCAGTACTTCGCGAGCTTCGCCATGTTCGAAGATCCGGTAGTGAACCACATCGCGAAGGAGGCGGATGAAGACCAGGTTTATAGAGCGCTCGAAAGCCTCCCGAACCGTCAGAGTGCGGCCGTTGTCTTTTGGCTCAAAGTTAGCGAATGTGTGAGCGCCGCCACCGGTAAAGAATGTCTCCGCAGGGCTAGCTGAATAGGTCTTATTAATAGCAGCATCGAGCATTGCGGAAAGGCTCTTGTCCGAAGTCGTGCTGAGATAGCGGATCGCCCAAATGGACAGCCCGTCATCGCTGTCGACGGACACACGTTTGAGTTCCTCGCTGGTTTTGTTCGCCAGCCGAACATGAAGCTCCGAAATCAGCTCCAAGTAGCACGCGAGCGCTCTCAACTTCGCCGTAGATCCCAGCTCGAGCTTTGTCCCTTGATTGATGTTGAGAGGCTGGTTGTAGTTGTCGGCCTGGACGCGAAGAATGTTGCCACCCGAGCTGCGCTCATATAGCGTGAAACTAAAGACGACTGGATGGGCCGCCCCCGGATGTAACAGATAGGCCCCGTAAAGCCCGGCTTTGATCTGGGCTATCGGGTCGGTAAGGGATTGGAGCTTGTCTGCGACCCCCGTGGACGCTCGCCAGTCGACGCCTGTCTGAACCGTGAGATCCAAACGGTCGAGATCGTAGAGACGCTTCACCCCAAGGATCGGCAGCAGCCCAATCCGGATCGCATCGGAACTCTTTCGAAGAGCGACACGCTGGGGAGAGGACCTCGCGGCTTCGTTCCGAAACACGAGTGTCGTCTTGAGCGTGGCGTCGCGAAGAGACACAGAGATCACGCCCTCTTGCGCCAGCAATGGTAGATAAGCATCCACGCGACGCGCCAGGGCGGCGCGATCGCTCACCAGGTACGTAGAGGGTTTCTTTGCGGCAAGCAACAATGTTAGTGACTGACGATACGCGATTGCCTTCTCTGGGAACTGCGCGGCAGCTTCGGCCTCTTGGTCGCTCAGGTTTAGTAGCGCATTTACCTGCGCGGCGGGGATGCCGAACCACGCCTGAAGGCCATCAGCAAGTCCGATGACTTCACCTTGTCCTACGGTCGCCGCAAGGGGCAAAGAATTGATGTAATCGCATACAATCTCGTTCCGCGCAGAAAGATTATTTGGACCTGACTGGTAAGCTCGGAGAGATGCTGCCAGCATCTGACGGAACTTATCCGTTGCCGAGGCAGTTCGTCCGCCGATAGAATGCCGTAACTTTTCCAGTTGGGTGGCGACGGTACTTCCTCCGGTCACCGGGTGGCCGTCATACACGCGGTGCAAACCGAAATCGAAAACCGCTCTTGTCAGGCGGGACCATTCGATCGTGGGATTCCGGTAGGGTCTGGACGCATCCAGCATTTCCCGGTTCTCGGCGAGCAGCAAACTCTGAACAATCAATTGGGGAATCGAGGAAGAATCCCGATAGACTTGCCGCGGTGTCAAGGCTTGGTACAAGGGACGTTCCTGATCGTCCTGAACCAATAGCCCCGCCTCAGTTTTCTCTCGATAAATCGGAGGAAGGCCGATCTTGAGACCCGTAGTCCCGAGGCGCGAGAGCTGGGCGTGCCCGATGACTTGAAAACCCGCATTTCTGAGGCCCTCGACGGTGGTTCGCAGATTGGCGTATCCGAGCCGGGCATCGTATGGCCCGCCATCGATTGCGGGCGGCTCACCCGGACCCGGGGCCAAATGGAACGTCATCCTCCGTGCGATTCCCGCGAGTACGTGGGCCTGCACCCATGACGTTTGAAGCTCCCAACCAGTCAATACAAGGAGTATGAAGGACAACAGCGGAAGGCCTAGTCGCCACCTACGTTGGCGGTCAGACATTTTTAGCGGAATGACTCTAGCGCGTTTCGCGGCCGCCGACTGCGCTATATAGGGCAGCGTGCAGCGCACTGAACAAATCCGGCTCCATCGGGCCATAAGATCTGACCAGAGTTGTGGCTGCATCAAAAACAAGCCACAACTTCCCGGTCCTCCTCCATCGTGAACTCGGCTTCTCCTCCACGGCTCAAGGTAGAAGCGCTGCCTTCAGTCTGGCGAAGATCATGTCAAGGTAGGGTCAAAAGTGTGACCTTAACAGGTCAACAGGAGGTCGAGGGCGTAAGGAGCCCAAACCGCATTGTTGGTACGCTACTTTACGTTCATTCGTAACACTGCGGCAGGTACAAGCAGCGAACACCGCGCATGGTTCCTTCCACCAAGTCCCATCCAGGACGATTCGGTCGATGACCCGTAGAATCCGGTCCCGACTCATCATTCCGAAGAACCGTCCTCTGAATGACGTATTGGCGAGATAGATCAATCGCACGTGCGACACTCCATCAGCGTGGCAAGCCGACTGGTAAACGCCATATCCCATCGCGCCGCGCTCTAGGCCTTGCCGATTCGCTTGACGAGTTTGCGGCTATTCTTGACGCCTTCTTAATACGGCGTTCTCTATACTCCACTTTAAGGCTTGATTGTACGAGGCGGTTCGCAACCGCGGAACGACACGCCTCGTCTTGGATGTGGCAAAAGAGTAGCAACCTATTGAGCAGCTATATGGGCTTCAGTTCGTTAATGCTCGATCGTCTTCGCGCAGGTCTGCACCCGTTACGCGGCACTAGCTGTCCCAACGAGTTCCTTATCGAGATCAAATTCATCGAATCCATTCCGATCGACCTCCTCTTGGCAAGCGAGGCAGAAAGCCGCGTGGGGAATAGCGCGTAGGCGTTTCCAACCAATTGCTTTGTCGCATCGGAGGCAGAGACCGTAGGTGCCATCTTCAAATCGGGCCAATGCCGTTTTGACAAGACGAGTTTCAGCGCAATCATGATCCAGGATCCGAATGGCGAGATCCCGTTCGGCGGCGAACTGTACCTCGTCCATTGTGTCAGGCGCTTTCTGAATGATAATGCCATCGCGATTTC
>JBDTTL010000157.1:0-10629 GCA_039930665.1 Acidobacteriota bacterium | reverse complement strand
GTGAAAATCGTCGTCCACGAACAAGCTGTTGCCGTTTTGCCTTGGCATCCACTGCAGTGGAAGCGCGACCAGGTTGCCGAAGCCTCCCTGGGGCAAAGTGTCTTGGCTTGGGAAGAAACGGTCGTAGGAGTCGAGACCCAAGTGGTGGCGCCGCTCCATGGTTTGCGTGAGAAGAGCGCAGCCCATTTTGCGGGCGAGAACGGCGGGGACCGGCAATTCTAAGAAGATCCACACATGGCCGCCGTTTCCAGATCGTGACCTCTCCAGATAAGCAGGCACTCCCGCCCTCTTGCAGGTCGCGATGAATGCCAGGGCATCCTCTTGCCAAGTCTTCTTGTCGAAGTCCGCCGCCAAGAACCAGCAGGTTTCATCGAGCAGGAGAGGATAGGTTCCAATGGTCTTCTTGCCTGTCAGATGTTGCCGGATGACCTCATCGGTTACCGAGTAGAGAGTGCGGGTTTGCCGATCAACCTTCTTGTGCTCGGATGGGCGGCTGGCGAGGACCGCCTGCCAGTCCTTTTTGCCTGCAGGACGATAAGCCCAAGTTCCATCTTTGGTCCGCCATCGCTCCGCGTAGACATCCTCCCGCCCACGGAACAAAGACCGGAACAGCACAATCTTCGCCGGATTGTCGGACAGCGTTCCCAGTTGCGCGATGTCCGACGGCGTTGGCAGGTACCGTTCGCTTCCGGACTGCGATGCCGCTAGTTCCTGGAATGGGATCGAATGTTGCGCAAGGATTGCTTTCAGCCAGTGGACTTCTTCGCGGAGCCGTTGGCCCTCCGCGAGAGCACTATCTAGGTTGGCTCGAAGATCGCGCTTGTCCTGCTCGTCTTGCATGAAAGCACCCCGGCGACAATGGCGCTGGAGCGATCAGGGATGTTCCGGGTTGATCACTGAGAACCCTTCCAGTGCGGCAACCTCACAAAGAATCTTGTCCGCGGCAACAAAATGATCGACCAATTTCTGATTTCTCAACTCCAATGCTACAGCTAACTGCAGGGCATCAAGAGCACGAAGACGAAAGTCGAACGCGTAGCGCTCTACTAACAATTCAGCCATCGCAAATTCAGATTCCGCCACGGAGAAAACTTCCAGTTTTCCAATTGCGATGTCTCTTCGGAATTGCTTGCAGGAACAGTTCGGCATCCTCACGGTTGATGGCCTGTGTTCGCACTTTAATGGCAAACGCCGAGGTTAGTTCAGCTGTGGTTAATCTGGAGATCCGGATAGGGTTGCCGGCTGCGTTTACGATCTGGTCGACGACCGGAGTTCCGGCCTCCGAGTGGTAGATTTTGACAAGCGCGCTGGAGTCGAAGAAGTGTCCGGCCAAGGATCAACGTTCCCCGCGTTCGGCAATGATTTCAGCAGCCATCGATCCGGGAATCTTAGCGAGCCGCCGTCGGACTTCTTCCAAACCTGGAGCCGGTAAGGCATCCGGCAGTTCCCTTTTGATTTTCTCGACGTACTCGACAGCCAACTTGGATAAATCCGGTGCGGCCTTCGTGACGCTCACAACGACGTGCTCGTGCTCCTTCAAATCCAAGGGTTGCAGTGGCCGCAGCACACCATTTTCGTACACGGCATCGACCTGGAGCGGCATGCCACCATTGTAAGTCGAAATTCAGAGAGTCGTTGTAAGCTATTGAACGCTGCGGGACCGGTCAGCTACAAAATTGACTACATGCCCCGTTTGGCACTGGAAGGTGGCCTCAATGCCTTGGGCGCAGGGGGTCGGGCGTTCGAATCGCCCCGCCCCGACCAAATAATACCAATAGGATGCCGGCACCTTCGAGGATGCCCCCATATCCGCTGTAGATATTAACGTAGCTTTCGCTTCCACCAATTTCCAACAGCTTGACGTGCTCCGGAAGTCAATAGAGCGGAACCTGTCCCTGGCGAATTCGTAATCGATCGACAGAATTGCCATTGTTTTTCGCAATTCGAGGCACGTTATTCGTCGGGACTGCGGTGGGACTGTGGCGTTCGCATCAACCCAGTCAGTTGGCTCGTAGCTTATACCGTTGCGGCCAGGGACTTTGCGGGTGGGACTGGGCTTGTAGACACAGGTTTGACATTTCGATTCGCAGGTTTTTCCTGCCAAGCGCCGGTGGACCGAGTCAACCGAATTCGCGGTTGAATCACGGTGACGGTTCCAGACCAGGCAAGCTTCTCAGCTCGTTCGTCGACAGCAGGCGGCCATGGACGTTTGATATAAGCCTCCGCAATGTCGTCGTCAGCGGTGGAAGTCAAGTCTAGCCTGAACCCTAGGTCCCGTTGACTGCGATGGCATTTTTCTCGCCAGGGCGGAATGTGTTCGGTAGTAATAGTTCTGAAACTGCCCCAGCTTGGTCTCCAGATTTGCTTGGGGCCAGAACAAAGTTCGATCCAGATATTCGCGCCGAATGGCTCCGATCAAACATTGCACAAAAGGATGCGACAACGGAACGCAGGGGACCGTTTTGATTTCCCGAATATCGAGCACTCGCAAGTTGAATTGCCATTGGCGATATCGATACAGCGGATCGTGTGATCCGAGCTTCGGTATTTCGGAAGAACAATTACTCCGCATTGCTCGTCGGAACATGCGACAGAGCGCCGCGCCATCAACGACGCCCCCTTGAATCCCGAATTCAATCCACCAGAGCCGGTGGGTTCTCAAGACGGCCGACTCGCAACAAAACAGTTCGCAACTCCACAGGCTGTCCTTCGTGTAATCGAGCAAGTCAGCCACGATGGACCTGCCCAAAAAAAAGGCTGGCCTCCCTCTGCAGAGGAAAACCAGCCTTAATTTCAACTCCTCAAACCTTCGGGCTTGACAGGTCGCTCCTATTAAAACAACAGTTTCAGCGCGAACTGCAGGTTGCGCGGCAGTGTGTTGGCCGTCCCGCTGATCACCCCGAAAGAACTCGTGCCGAAATTGTTTCCCGGCACCTCGAAGTTAGGTGTGTTGGTGATATTGAAGGCCTCGGCGCGGAACTGCAGCCGGAGGCTTTCTTTGAGCTGGAAATTCTTAAAGAGTGAGAAATCCAGGTTCTGGCGCCCAGGGCCGTAGAGCGGGTTGCGCGGCGCATTCCCAATTGTGTTAAGCGGTTGCGCGACAAATGCCGAGGTATCAAACCAGCGATTGAGAGTGCGCTGATCCGAGGTAAGCGTTGCGTCGCGCAAATAATTCGGGCGATCCGATCCGCCCGTATTGGCCCGCGCCGCTCCGTTGAGGACCGTGAAAGTGGGGCCGGATTGGAGCGTACCGATGGCGTTAATTTGCCATCCGTTTGCAAGGTAGCCAGCAACGCCCCTGCTATTCTTGGCGAAAGGGAGCTCATAGCTGAGTAGCACAACAAAGCGGTGGCGGATATCGATATCGGAATTGCCCCGCTCCAGACTCCGGTTGGTCACTAATTGGGGTGTTGCCCCAAACCCACCCACCTTGCCGCTCCCGTTGGCAAAATCGTCGATTAAGTGAGACCACGTATAATTCGAGGACAAGTTCAGACCGCTCTTGAAGCGGTGCTCCAGGCTCGTCTGGAGGGAGTGGTAGTTGGAACTTCCCCAACTCGAGAGTTGGCTGATGCCCGCCACGTTCGGGAACTTCGAGAAGTAAGGCCGCCGCGGACCAATGCTACCCGCGCCCGGCAGCGCGATGTTGATGTTCGGTCCTAAATTCTGTTTTCTCGACAGGGCGCCGACGTAGCCAATGTTCAACACGAAACCCGAAATCACCTCCCTTTGCAATGTCAGGTTGTATTGCATTACGTACGGGTTGACAATATCACGCGCCACGGTCGTCAGATTTCCGGTGGGATTGCTTACGCTCGTGGGAGTAGGCGCGGGAAAGCCCTCGGAGATGCGGTTGATGGGCGTAATCGGGGTAGCGTCAATGGTGAATAGGTTAACGAAGGGCGGATTGCGCAGCGCGGCGCCGGAGCCGAACGAGACGGGATAGTAGTTCAATCCGAAACCTCCTCGAATGATGGTACGGGGTGTGACGGTGGCGGCGAAGCCGAACCGCGGCGCGAAATTGTTCCAGTCGCCTGGCATGCCTGCGCTGCGTGAGACGCCATTCTGGCCGGCGATGATGAGGCGCCCCGAATCTAGGTCGGCGTTCGAGATGCGGTCGTGGACTTCATACTGTGGCGTGTAGACGTCATAACGAACGCCCAGGTTGAGGGTCAGCCAGCGCCCGACGCGCCAGTCATCCTGCACGTATCCGGAAAACTCCGAGTTGCGGAAGCCAGGAAAGACAAGGTACTTCGCTCGCACCGTATTGGAGGGATAGCCGAGGAGCATGGACGCGATGCTGTTTCCCCCGTTCGTAATGGCTCCGGAAGGGTCGTTGGTGAAGTTCCCGTTGAACGTGAACTGCCCACGCGATTGGGGGCTTTGAAAGGGCGATGTCTGACGCCGGCGGAAGTCGCCGCCGACTTTGACCGTGTGGCCGGCGCGGGTGTAGGTCAAGCTGCCTGCGTACTGGAACACGTTGTTGATGACGATGATGGGGATGAAGTTGCTGTCCCCCAGGCCGCGGAAGCCCGCCACGACCATGGGAGTCAGACCGGAGCTGTCCAGATCGGCGTTCGATCCCGGGATGCCCACCATCTGGCTCGCATTGACGCCGTAGTTAACCGGCAGCGTGCTGATCGCGAACCGTGAGTATCCCGCTTTCAACTCCACCAAAAGGTTGGAGCGGATAATGTGTACATAATTCAGATGCAAGCCCTGCGAGCGCTGGTCGCTTCCACCCGAGAACTGGTTGTTGTCCCCACCTGCGATAATGTCGCCCTTCTTCGGAAGCTGGGCCGGAAGGTAGGTGTTGGTGTCGTTCAGCGAATAGCGGGCAAAGAAAACATCCTTGGTCGAAAACTGCTCGTCGATCTTGATATCGAAGGTGTTCTCGTGTTGGCTCTTGGTGGGACTGTTCACGAAGTTGTTCGCCAAGCCGGAGGAGGTGGGTATGGGATACAGGTTCAACACATTCAGCGCGACCTGATCGATACGGGAGGCCGGGATGACGTCGTTCGGGAAGCGGTCGCGCAACGTGACGCCGGGACGGTTTGGATCCGGGCGGCTGCTCAGGGGGTCGAAGACCGGGTTTACCCCGGCGAAGTTGCCCTGCCGCATGGCGACAGTGGGAACGGTGCTCACGAACGTCAAGCCCTGCCGCAGCCAGAAACCCTCATAGTCTGTAAAGAAGAAGGTCTTATTTTTGCGGATGGGCCCGCCGATCGATCCGCCAAGCTGGTTCTGGCGAAACTTCGGCGCAGGGCCCGGAGCGGCGAAAAAGTTCTTGGCATCCACCTTCTCATTCCGGAAAAACTCAAAGGCCGACCCGTGGAAACTATTCGTTCCGGATTTCGTGACCGCGTTGATCACGCCGCCCGCTGTGCGCCCGATCTCGGCCGAATACAGATTGGTCTGCACTTTCAATTCGGCGAGCGCGTCGATGGAGGGGCGAACAATGATAGTTCCAATGAACCGTTCATTGTTGTCCATGCCGTCGATTAAGAAATTATTCCGGTTATCGGATTGTCCGTTTACCTGGAACGAAGAGTTCCGCCTGCGGTCGTCCGGGCGGTTGCCGGTGGCCAAGCCGTTGGTGGTGCCTTCATTCGCCCCCACTCCGAGGGTGGCCAGACGGACGAAGTTCCGCCCGTTTAGCGGCAGATCTTGCACCGCCCGCTCGTTTACCAGGGTGCCCAGCGAAGACGAATCCGATTGCAACGCCGTTGCCTGCGCGCTCACCTCAACTGACTCCGTCGCTTGTCCGACCTCTAGCCGAACATCTTGCCTGGAACGATCGCCAATGGCGAGTACCACCGCATTTATGTTAGCCGTCCTGAAACCGGCTTTCTCTATTTTGATGTTGTACCGTCCGGCCGGCAAGAGAGTAAACGTGTAGTTACCCGAACTGTCGGTTGCGGCTGTCCGGGTAAGATTTGTGGCTGAATTCTCGGCGGTGACTTTTGCATCAACCAGTACTGCGCCACTAGAATCAATTACCGTTCCTACGATATCGGCCGTTGATAATTGGCCCAAAAGCGGTACAACCAAGGCAAACAACGCCATGGCGGCCCCAACTCTCTGGAATGTTTGTGCCAGAGTAACACTCAGCTTCCTCATCCGGACCTCCCTCTTGGAAAGATGTAGGCGGGGTGCAAAAGTTGGATTCAGCTACCCAGTGACAATTCGAAACCCCCGCTAAACGAACCGATGCGGACCATCTCCGCCCAGTACACAATACAAGGTACCTTTCTTAAACACAATGCCAGAGGAGAAACCGGGTAAAGTGCCTATCTGCCCCCGTGCCAGGTGGGGCTCCATGCTGGACCTTGATTCCAGGCCCGGGGCTTGGTCGTCCGCTACGGCTCAAAGCGTGCCCTTTTGGTCGAAGACCTGAGTGCCGGCCTCCGAATGGTAGAGCTTGACCAGCGCGCTGGAATCAAAGAAATGTCGGGCCAAGGATCAACGGTCCCCGCGTTCGGCAATGATTTCAGCAGCCATCGATCCGGGAATCCTAGGGAGCCGCCGTCGGACTTCTTCCAAACCTGGAGCCGGTACGGCTTCCTGCGTGCCGTTCTCATTATGTTGAGCGATCGGAAGGATAATGGATGTCGACGGTGCTGCGCGTGGCGGCTGCACTTGAGAACTCGTAGTCTATCGGCTCACGGGAACTGCTTCAGCCATTAGATTCGCCGCTTGGAGATTAGTCATGGCCAACATAGACGATTCATCAAAAACCAAACTGGAAGAAGATCGGTACTTCGCGGAGCGCGACCGCGAGATACTGGAGCAGCACAAGCAAGCAGAGTCCCTGAGGGTCGAGCGTGCGACGATTGCGGACATCGTTGGAACCAACGACGAGTCGATATTGGTTGAATTACAGGATCTTGGCTTCAACCCGGAGACGGCAAAGCTTCTGGCGCTCCTACCATTGGTGCAGGTCGCTTGGGCTGAAGGCCACGTTACAGATCGGGAGCGCGAGATCATCCTAGATCTGGCGAGATCCAGGGGCGTTGAGCCGGAATCCGAGGCGCACGCCAGGATCGTGGCCTGGATTACAGTTCGGCCTCGCGACGAAATGTTCGTCCGGGGCATCGGGATAATCGGTCGAATTCTCGCCGCCCGGCCGGAACACGCTAGTTCGGTCGTGATGCAGGATTTAATTCAGCAGTGCACTCGAGTCGCGGCAGCTTCGGGGGGATTCCTCGGATTGACCGACAAGGTCTCCAGCGCCGAGGAAGCGATTATTGCGCGCATCGCTTCGGTGCTGGATAAAGCCAAGGCCGAATAAAGGGTTGACTCCGGCGGCAAAAGTCGTCGGCCCCGTGGATAGGCCTGCCCGCGCAGGGTCCGCTAGGCGATGGTGATTCCGCGTAACAAGCGCCCTCTGTTACTCAGGCAAACTGTAGCGAGAGCCAATGGCGTCAC
The DNA here is from genome assembly GCA_039930665.1 of Acidobacteriota bacterium. Lineage (GTDB taxonomy): Bacteria > Acidobacteriota > Terriglobia > Bryobacterales > Bryobacteraceae > Palsa-187. The sequence goes on along the minus strand of JBDTTL010000157.1, from coordinate 3,201 downwards.
AGAGAATGAGCCGGGATTCCCCAGCCGAAAGATCGTGCCGGCGCTCTAACTCCCGGGCAAGATCCGCGATCTCGTCGTCCTTAATTACCAACGTAAGCCAACTCGAGTAGTCGCCCTTCTTAAGATGAAATAGCCAAGTGGCGTCGTCGATGCCCTCCGCGATCTGACAGAACATCGCGAGATTCTGGGCCTTCAAGTTAAGCCTTTTTTCAGGTCCCCGGAAGAAGAAGCCGCGGTGGCCAAGCTCACCCATCGCATACTTTCGATGGTGGCGTATTCGTTCCGCGCGGGCATGAATAATTTCCATTGAGAATGGAGCGTCCGCGTTTCGGGTGAACCAGCAAGCCACTCTATGTTCGTTGGTCTGCCAGTCAACCTGTTCAAGGGCGGAATGGCCCAGAGCGTTCGTAAACTGGCTCAATGTAACGTTAGGAGTATCGCCTACCGCCACAACCACATCGATCATCGGTAGAATCGAAGTCGCCAGATGATCTGGATGAACGGTAACTAGAATGGTCTCATTGAGCATCGTTGGAGTAGGAACGGGCGTCGTTCCCCACGTTCCCGGCATTAGATGATGGGCTTCGTCTATAACCAACCAGTGAGGGCGGGAGGTTCGCGCCCGCATCGCCCGCAGGTACGGAAGTAAGCCGCTAAAAAAGGCAGGCCGTTCCGGCAAACGGACTCCTAGAAGATTGATATTGAGATTGACGCCGGGATCTCGGAGAACGGCCATGATTTCCTCGTAAGATGGCACGCGGCTTTCATCCCCCAATGTAACTACGTGCGGCAGTCCCACATAGTCGCCTTCGGGATCGATGATGCAGACTTGATAAAACTGTCGCGCCAGCCGTTCGACAAACCCGCTCGCCAGACTCGACTTGCCACTGCCGGAGGGACCCGCGATCAGGATATTGCGTCCATAGGGAGAAATTTCGATGTCGTGTCCATCCAACCTTTTTCCAAGAGCAAAGTAGTGATGAGTCAGATGGGAGTCGATCTCCTCCAGATCGGTCGCGATCAATCGTCCGATCAATTCCACCACGCCTTGACCGGCCGCCCCTTGTGTCACAAATGCCGCTGCGTTCTTGATAGATTCAATGGCGTTGCTGACCGCTACCGCGCACTCCGAGTCCCGAAGGAAGGAGTGGTCGTTCTCGGCGTCGCCAATGCTAACAACTTCATGCAGGGAGAGACCTAACTGGCCTAGCGCCTTCCGCAGTCCCGTGGCCTTGTTTACGCCCGGCGGAAGAACCATTACGGCTCCGCGATTGAAGACGACCTGCAACTCCAGGCCGGCTTCTCGAATCAACTGCAAAACGGTGGTCTCGTGCGGTACGCGTGTGGCAATGGTCGCCCGCCCAATTTCCAGAGGCTCGACACCGCGTCTGCGCAACGCTTCGGCCAAATCGCCGGAGCGAAGGTGCGCCAGAAGGGTCGACTCGCCCGTAGGGGGGTGATAGAGAAGTGCCCCGTTCTCGGCAACGACGTAATCGAAGTTATCGATACAACAACACGTGTCGAGCAGGTCGTCCAGCAGGCGCCCCGTTACCAAAAGAGCCTTGCGGCCCGAGATCCTTAGTTTCCGCAGGGCCGCGACAACGTCAGACCCGACTACGCCTGTGGTCGTCAGAGTTCCGTCGAAATCCGTGGCCAAGGCCAGGAAGCGCATTCCCTACACGCTGACTACCGGACATGGAGCGCTGCGTATCATAGCGTAGGATTGTGTTCGAAGACGGCCGAGTCCGCCAGTCACAGCCCCCCTCCCGATAACCAGTTGGTCCACTTTCTCGGACTGGACAATCTCACTCACCGCTTTGGCGGGATCGCCGCCGACCACAATAGTCCGGGCCTCGATATTCAACTTCTTGAGCAGTACATTCAGTTCTTCGCGCACGTGGGGCGCCATTTCTGCGACAAACCGCTGATCGAGATATTTGGCCGGCCCTGCCTCGGCCGCCGGCACAACGTGAGCAACGAGCAGCTCGGCCGAATGCTCCTTCGCAAATCCTGCAGCCCAACCCAGAGCACGTTCGCTTTGTGCACTCAGGTCCACGGCGCACAGGACTTTACGGAATGCGATCACTTCGAGAGCAGGCGCATTTTCCATATGAACGCCAGTCCAAACGGGACATTCGGCATCATGCAACACCTTCGCCGTGATGGAGCCCAGGATGAAGCGCCGGAAAACGCTCAGCCCGTGGCTCGGCAGCATGATCAGGTCCGAGGCGGCCTGGCGGGCAGCAGCGACGATTTGGAGCGCTGGGTCTCCCTGCACAACTTCCCGTTTCACGTCGAGGTGTTTGAGATCCTCCGCCAGGAACTTGCTCATCTCTTCGCGTGCCTGATCGCCACTTACTACCGCCATGTCAATTCCAGAGGTTCCGTACAAGGGAGCGGCGGTATTCCATTGCGCATAGGCGGCGAGGTCTACCACATTAAGGAGAGTTAGTTCGGCCTGAAAGCGACCTGCGAAGGCCTCCACAAAGCGTGAAGCTCCCAAACACGCTTCTGAAAAATCTACGGGGAAAAGAATTTTCTTAACTTGAAACATTGGCGTGCCACCATTATAGGTGTGATGTCTTGCTTCAGGCTACGGTCATATCCGTGTGCCGGCGCCCGCCCGTCGATTCATTTTTTTTCTCTCCCAAGTACCCCCCGCTACGATCTGCCGCCAGCGATCAGGGATAGTGATTGGACGCTGAAGTTGTGAGCCACTCCCGAAACTTTGAACCAGACTCCAGATACGAAACCCGGGTTAGCAAAAACTGCAAACAACTGCGTCGGCCAGTAAATTCTCCAGCAGGCTTGGAGAGCCTCGGAATAGGTTAAGTCGATGGCCGATACGGTGCGCTTGAATTTATACCCGCAGGGGCATGTGGTCGAGCCGAGCAACATGGCTGAACCACACGAAGCACAATTCATTAGTGGTCATGCTATCACTACTGCGGTGAATGGCGCGCCCTGCTTGAAACCGACGAACGGGGATTAGAAAGTGCCAAAAAGAGAGCACTTTTGGTCAGCTTTTAGCCGTAGTCGATACTATTCTTAACCGGTATAAGGTAATAGTACTCAAATAAAACATTGAAGTATTACACCTCAAAAGGAGACTAAGTATGAACATGTCTATTGCTTATGGAGTACTTTTATCATTAGCTGCGTTAAATGCTAATGCTACCGCAATCACGGTAAACCTAGCAG
>JBDTTL010000156.1:0-10653 GCA_039930665.1 Acidobacteriota bacterium | reverse complement strand
GTTGACGGTGGAAGCTTACGGGTGTATATTTGCGTGTCCGGAGCAGATGGAAACTCCGTTGAAGAGGAGACCCATGCACAAATTCTTATCAGCCACATGCATCGCCGCCCTGGCGCTCTCGCCGGCCGCCCTCGCTCAGTCGACTGCTTCATTCTCGGCGGAACTTCAGGCCAAGTATCGTGTCATCCCCAACGTTACCTATCTCACCGCGGAAAACCACCAGGTGAAGCTCGACATTTATCAGTCTCGGGACAACTCGACGCCGCAGCCCACCGTGATGTTCTTTCACGGCGGCGGCTGGGTGCAGGGGAGTAAGGAATCGAGCATTTTTAGCCTGGTTCCGTACTTCGAAATGGGTTGGAACGTGGTGAACGTGGAATACCGGATGGCGGAGGTCGCGCTTGCACCTGCGGCGGTCGAGGATTGCATTTGTGCCTTGCGTTGGGTTACCCAGAATGCCAAGCAGTACAATATCGACACGGCGCGCATAGTAACTACCGGAACTTCCGCGGGGGGGCATCTGGCGCTGACCACGGCGATGATTCCCTCATCGGCGGGTCTCGACCTTCGTTGCCCCGGCGGGCGCGCTGGGAATGTCTATTTCGGTCCGGAAGAGTTGAAGGTCGCAGCCGTTGTGAACTGGTATGGAATCACTGACGTCGGCGACTTGATGGAAGGCCCGAACAGACGAATTTTCGGAGCGACGTGGTTGGGTGGATTGGAAAACCGGAAAGAAATCGCCGCACGCGTATCGCCGCTCACCTACGTGCGTCCCGGCTTGCCGCCTGTGATTTCGATTCAGGGTGACGCGGACGGCACCGTGCCTTATGCGCATTCCGTTCGTCTGCATGCGGCGCTCGAGAAGGCGGGCGTGCCGAACAAGTTGCTGACTGTTCCGGGCGGCGGGCACGGCAACTTCAAGGCCAGCGAGTATCCGGCGCTCTACGACCAGATCCGCGACTTCCTCAGCAAGCACGGTTTGATGAAGCGCGGCAGTTAGTTTCGCTCCCGCAACTCGCGCACTAGCAAGCCGGTCTGCCTGACGAAGGCCTAGCTTACGCGAGTGGCTAAACCTCGGGAAATTGTGATAGCCTGCCGACTGATATGCGAAAAATGAATATCCTCGTTTTCTCTCTACTGATCGCCGCCGCTACGCTTGGGGCACAGCAGCTGAGCACTAAGAAGTCGCTGAACCTGGCAGTCACCAAAGTGATTGTGGCCGCAGCCGAAACGGAAGCTACAAAGAATGGTTGGGCCATGTTCATCGCTGTAATCGATGACGGTGGAGTTCTGACGACAGTAGAGCGCATGGACGACGCTCAGATTGGCAGCCTGGACGTTTCCATCGGAAAGGCTCAAACTTCACTTAAATTCAAGCGGCCCTCCAAGGCGTTTGAAGACGTGATCAATGGTGGACGGCATTCGTTGCTCGGCCTCCCGGGTGTGACGCCGGTCGAAGGTGGCTTTCCGCTGATGGCCGATGGCAAGGTGATCGGCGCGATCGGCGTGAGCGGCGGATCGTCGCAGCAGGATGCTCAAGTAGCACAGGCTGGCGTAGCTGCGCTGGAAGCTTTGCTGAAGGCTAAAAAATAACCCATTGAAGCCGTGTGCTGCCGTGTTGGGCGGCGCTAGTCCGTTGTCGGCTGCTTCCCTCGCGAGTGCAAATCGCCGATAAGTGTTGGTGGAGAACCAAATCCGGCCGCTAGGGCGCGCTCGAGGTTTTCAACAAGCTGTCGTGATACAAACTCCGTGTAGACAGCCACTCGCTCAAGGATCGCCTGCGCTGCTTCTCAACACTCCTCACATTTCTTATAGGAGATATATAATATGCATGCTGCTCGTGATTCAAGAGCTGGTTATAGCAACGCCGCCGCTTTTGAGCGGGCAGCGAGTTGGGCGATTGTTGCGCGTTGTCTCGTGCCGTCATTAAGAGCCTCCGCGATAGGAGAATTGTATGCGCTGCATTCGTTCAGCCCGGGGTTGGCTAGTACTCACCTTCGTGGCTTTTGCTCCGTCAGTTTGGGCACAACAGGGCGAAGGGCGCACCGCTGAAGCCAAACCCTTGGTTCTTGCCAACGATAAATTGGAGTTCACGCTCTCCCCAATCGGCGGTCGGTTTAACAAAATCGTGATGAAGGATACCGACTCCATCAGCCCCATCGCGACCATCGGTCATTTTCTGGCGCTAGACGGTTTCGGCGCGCCATCTGCGGAAGAGCAGGCGCTGGGCATGCCGTTTCACGGCGAGGCCAACCGTCGATCGTTCGAGGTGATCGCCACCAGTGGATCAATGCCTCCGCATTTGGTTACTTTACGTGCAACACTTCCTCTGGCTCAAGAGACACTCACCCGTACCATCGAACTAGTGAACGGGGAGAATATCGTCTATGTCACCAGCGATCTCGAAAGTGCACTCACGGTTGATCGCCCTGTCTCCTGGGCCGAGCATGCGACCATCGGGCCCCCGTATCTCGAGAAAGGGAAAGTCGTTGTCGATATGCCCGCTGTCGACTGCCGAGTGCGTCCTTTTAAGCCAGGGAACATCCCTGGCCACCTGGTCTACAACAAGGATTTCAAATGGCCGTTGGCGCCGACTAGTGACGGCGGCCAAGCCGACATCCGCCTGATCCCCACGGACCACAATTGGCTGGATCTGGCGAGTTGCCAAATGGACCCTCGGCGCAGGCTAGCGTTCGTGTCGGCGCTGCATTTGGAAAAGCACTTGATTTATGGCTACGTTTTTCGGCGCGCAGACTACCCCTGGCTGATGAGCTGGATGAACTTCACGGGCGATAACCGCGCCGCGCGTGGAATGGAGTTTTCATCTCAGCCCTTCGACATCTCTCATCGCGAGACAGTCGAGATGAGCCCAATGTTTGGTGCTCCCACGTTTCGCTGGCTGCCGGCCAAAGGGAAAATCGAGACCAAGTTCCTGATTTTCTACACCAAAGTCCCTGACGATTTCACGAAAATCGATGACGTGGCGTTGGAAGACGGCAAGCTGACGATCGTCGATCATTCCGGAAGGCGCGTGGTTCTGCCGGCATCGAAGGAGCTATAGTCGCATGACGATATTCGCAAAATTATCAATCCTCGTTTTCGCTCTTGCGCCCTTTTCCGCTGCGCAGGAGGGCACCCGGGTCTTTATCGCCCACTGTCAGCAGTGTCACGATCAAAATAGCGATGCTCATGCGCCATTGAAGGAAGCGCTGGCAAGCCGGCCGTGGGAACAAATCGTGAAGGCGCTTGAAACCGGCGCGATGCGGGCGCAAGGCGCGCAGTTGAGTCCGGAAGAGCGCCGCGCCGTTGCGCGTTATTTGGGGAAAGCAGGTCCAGCCGTGGTTACGCCCATGACTGGAAATTGCGCTGCGGGTGCGAATTCGTCATCGACAGGCTCGCGCGCGTCGAGTGGCTCATCGTGGAACGGATGGAGCCCCGATGAACGCAACACGCGATTCCAACCCGCGAAAGCGGCCGGGATGACCGCGGATCAGGTTCCGTCGCTGAAGTTGAAGTGGGCTTTTGGATTTCCCGATACTGTTACCGCTTACGGTCAGCCCACGGTGGTTGAAGGACGCGTCTACAACGGCAGCAATGACGGCACGGTTTACGCCATCGACGCCCACAGCGGGTGCCTGTATTGGACCTTTCAGGCGAAAGCGATGGTGCGGGACGCCGTGATCGTCGGACCAGGAAGCCGGGCATATTTTGGAGATCTCGAGTCAAATTTTTACGCGCTTGACGCGGCTACCGGCAAACTAATTTGGCAAAAAAAGCTGGATGATCAGGCTTTCACTCGCATCACTGGAACCGCCAAGCTGCAGGATGGGCGTCTCTACGTTCCGATTGCGTCGCAGGAAGAAAACGCCGGTGCCAATCCGTTTTATTCTTGCTGCACATTTCGGGGGAACTTGATTGCCTTGAACGCAAGTGACGGATCGCAGATCTGGAGAACCTACACTTCACCCGAGGCTAAGCCCACTTGGAAGAGTCCTTCTGGCGTCCAATATTATGGGCCATCGGGAGCTACGATATGGTCTTCCCCCACGATCGATTTGAAGCGGGGGCTGGTCTATGTAGCCACCGGAAATGGTTATTCCGATCCGGAAATTAAAACCGCCGACGCGCTGGTTGCTATGGATCTGAAAACCGGCGCGATTCGTTGGAGTCAACAGGCCAATCCCGACATGTTCAACTGGGATTGCGGCGGTACAGGCGCTCGAGGCCCGCAGAAAGGGAACTGCCCGGAGGAAGCGGGGACCGATGTAGACTTCGGTGCCTCGCCCATCCTGGTGGATCTGGATGGCGGGAGGCAGATGCTGGTGGCTGGACAGAAGTCGGGCGTCGTATGGGGTTTTGATCCAGACAAGAACGGCAAAGTGGTTTGGCAAACCCGTATTGGCAAGGGTGGTCCCGGCGGCGGAATTCAGTGGGGGATCGCGTACAGTCCTGACGCCAAATTGGTGATCGCTCCGCTGGCAGACGCCGTTCGCGGCGAGCCTACTTCTGGCGGAGGTCTATTCGCCATAGATGCTGCGACCGGCAAACTAATGTGGCACACGGGACCACCTACGCCCTCTTGTGCGGGCAAACAAGGTTGTTCCACCGCGCAGCGTTCGCCCCCGACAGTAATTCCAGGGGTTGTCTTCTCCCCATCTATGGACGGCCACATCCGCGCCTTTGCGGTGGAAACCGGGAAAATTATTTGGGATTTCGACGCCGTTCGCGAATACAAGACCACGAATGGGATTCCCGGCCGTGGGGGATCATTCAGTTCGACGGGCCCGGTTGTCGTGGACGGAATGCTGTACGTAAACTCAGGCTACTCGAGCATGCCAGGTAACGTACTTTTGGTGTTCGGTCTCGAATAGAACGACGATCCAAGCTTATTGCCTGCCTTGCAGTGATCGTCACCCGGTAGACAAAGTTGACGAAGTAGACTTGGTTGGATTCTGAAATGGCGCAAAAATGAGAAACCTGATTGCATTGGCAGCGTTGCTTTACGTGGCGGCACCGGCGCCCGCCGCGGACGCCCTCGATGTTTACGTAATCGATGTGGAAGGCGGTAAGTCCGTGCTCATTGTCTCGCCATCGGGGGAGTCACTGGTCTACGACATCGGCTCGCCGGGACGCGAGGGCCGCGACGTGAACCGAGTAGTGGAAGCACTGCAGGCTGCGGGGATTAAACAGATCGACTACCTGGTCATCTCCCACTACGACGGCGATCACATGGGCGACGTTCCGTTGCTGGCGTCCAAGTTCCCGATTCGGCGGATTATTGATAACGGCTCTCCAAAGACTTCGAATAAGGGCATTCCCCAGCGCTATGAAACCTACGCAGTGGTTCGCGACAAGCTGAATCCCCTGGTGGTTCACCCCGGTGATAAAGTGCCTATTCGCGGAATTGACGTGACCGTTGTTGCCGCCGGGACGAAGTTTCTCAAGGGGCCCTTGCCAGGTGGCGGCAGGCCGAATCCGGTGTGCGCATCCACATCGCAAGAAGCGGAGATCCCGGAGGATCTCGAGGACAACATGTCGATCGGGCTGCTGTTCACGTTCGGACGCTTCCGGATGCTGGACCTGGCTGATCTGGAGGCGCACTATCAATACCAGTTGATGTGCCCGAACAATCCGATCGGTCCTGTGGATGTGTATCACGTGAGCGTGCATGGCCAGGACAAAGGGATCTCGCCGGTGCTGGATCACGCGGTGGGTGCAAGGGTCGCGCTGATGGGCAATGGCCCCCTTAAAGGAGGCTCGCTCAAGGCATTGCGGACATTGAAGAGCGCACCCGGCCTGGAGGACATCTGGATGTCGCACTTCTCGGCGGCAAATACGAAAGAGGATAACCCGCCGGAGAACTTCATTGCGAATCTCGAGGTTGAATGCCAATGGAAGACGATCCGGTTGTCTGCCCATCAGGACGGTTCCTTCACGGTGACAAACGGCCGCAACGGATTCAGCAAGAGCTATCCGCCGCGACGGTGAGTAGCTTCCGGGCCCAGGCTGGATCGTCCTTTCTTGATGCGACCAGACGAGATCGGGAGCGTATGATTTCGGAATGAGCAGACCGCAACTTCTCAGTTGCGAGCCAAGCCCGGGCGAAAGGAGTAACATATTTGCGATGGAGGTCGTATGGCAAGCTTCACTCAGTGTCGTTTTGTGACGGCTAGTGCCGCCGCCGTGGCCCTACTTGTTGTTGCGGCAACGCCAGTCCGGATGGCCGCGCAAACCCCGGCCCCTGCTGCGAAATCGGCAAAGTATACCCCACCCCGTCTAGCAGATGGCCGGCCTGACTTTTCCGGCTTCTGGACCAACAATACAGCCACACCGCTGCAGCGTCCGGATTCTTTCAAGGGCCGGGAATATCTAAGGCCCGACGAAGTCGCTGCAGTTGAGAAAGGTACAGTTCGTATTGATGAGACGCGCGTGAAAGGGACCCCTTGTGCGAACGAGAGTCGTCCAGGTGCAAACTGCCAGGCGACTGAGGGAGGCGGACCCGGCGGCGTCGGGGACTATAACGCCGTGTTCTTGGAAAGCGGGAAAAAAGTCGTCTCGACTCTGCGCACTTCCATCATCATCGATCCCAAGGATGGAAAGTTGCCGCCTTTGGTGCCGGAAGCCCAGCGGAAAATGGATGCTGACGCGGCGTACCAACTAAAGCATCCCTTCGATGGCCCCGAGGATCTGAGTGTCCAGGATCGGTGTCTTAGCGGTACTGGGGTGCCGATGCTTCCCTATGCCTACAACAACACCTACCAGATCGTCCAGTCGCACGAGTTCGTCGGAATTGTGTCTGAGGTGATGCATGACCAGCGCATGATTCCAGTAGATGGACGAGAGCATGGCAAAGTCCGTCAGTGGATGGGGGACTCGGTTGGCCGCTACGAGGGCGATACATTGGTGGTCGAAACGACGAATTTTAACGGCAAGCGGGGGTGGCCCGGCGTGAACATAGGAAACCGCTCGGATGAGAAGATGAAGGTCACCGAACGCTTTACGCGAACGGCAGCGGATGTCCTGCTGTATCAGTTCACGGTGGATGACCCGGGCATCTACACCCGGCCTTACACCGGTGAAATTACGATGTGGCCGAGCAAGGATCCGGTGTACGAATATGCGTGCCATGAGGGGAACTACTCGATGCCGCTCATTCTTTCCGGCGCGCGCGCCGACGAAAAGGCTGCTGCCGCAAAAAGCGGGAAAAAATAGTGCTGAGTTTGGGAGCTTAAACTTTGGGGATGCTGCGAAGCTTTATTCTCGTGAGCGTAGCGCTCCCGGCTCTTCTTGCCCAAAGCGACTGGCCGTCATGGGGGCGTGACCCCGGCAATCAGCGCTTCTCGCCCTTAAAGCAGATCAACTCCAGTAACGTATCAAAGCTGGTCCCAGCATGGCAGTATCAGATGAAAAAGGAGGGACAGCCTTTCCGAGCGAGCCAGTCGACACCGCTGGTCGCTGGCGGCGTCATGTACTTGTCGTTTCCGTTCTACCGCGTCGTTGCGCTGGAGCCTGAGACAGGCAAGGTTCTCTGGGAGTACACTGCTCGAGGAGATAACGATTCTCCCGAGCACCGCACGCACGTCAACAGTTTAGGTTCGATGCGTGGATTGGCCTACTGGCGCGGCGACAAGATGACGCCTCCGCAGATTGTGTTCGGAACGGAGGATGGCGAGCTCTACTCTCTGAACGCAAAGACCGGCAAACCAAATCCCGGATTCGGGAACGAGGGCGTTGTAAATCTGAAAACGCCGGAAGTGATGAACGGTTTCCCGAACATGCACTACGGGATTTCGTCCGCCGTGACGGTCTTCAAGAACTTGGTGTTTACCGGCACCCACAATGCGGATGAAACGGGATCGAAGGGACCTTCGGGCGATGTGCGTGCGTGGGATCTGAGCACTGGCCGGTTGGTCTGGACGTTTCACACCGTTCCACGGCCGGGCGAAGTGGGCCATGAATCCTGGCCTGGGGACTCCTGGAAAAATGTATCCGGGGCGAACGTGTGGACTTTTTTCACGCTGGACGAGAAGCGCGGAATTCTCTACATGCCCCTTGGTTCCGCGCAGAATGACTACTATGGCGTAGACCGGCCGGGGAATAACTTGTTCGCGAATTCGATTGTCGCCGTGGACGCTGAAACCGGAAAGTTAAAGTGGTATTTTCAAGCCGTCCATCACGATTTGTGGGATTTTGACATGCCAGTTCCGCCGATCCTTTTTGACGTAGTCAAGGATGGCAAGAGAATTCCGGCAGTCGGCGTAATGACGAAGATGCCGCTGCTGTTTATTCTCGATCGTGTGACTGGGAAGCCCATCTATGGGGTGGAGGAACGTCCGGTTCCCCCAGGGGACGTGCCGGGCGAGTACTACTCTCCGACGCAGCCATTTCCCGTCAAGCCCCCGCCCCTAGGCCGCTTGAGCTTCAGCATGGATGACATTGCGAAGGTCACTCCGGAGCATGAGGCGGCTTGCCGCGAGTTGCTTTTTAAAGAGGATGGCGGGCGCAACCGCGGCCCCTATACGCCACCGTCCGAGAAGGGTGCGCTAGTGATGCCCGCGCCAGGAGGGGGCGCCGAGTTCACAGGTGGGGCGTTTGATCCGAACCTGGGTTACTACATCATTAACACCGCAGACACTGGTCAGATCAGCGTCATTCAGCGGAGGGACGTAGACTTGGACATGTTGCCGGCGTACCTGAAACCCAGATGGACTGGCCCTCCGGAGTCGCCGCTGCTCTACCTTCATCCTGCAGGTCCGCCGGTGGCGGTGAAGGGATGGCCCTGCTGGCAACCGCCATGGTCCAGACTGACTGCCGTGAATGTCAGCACCGGCGAAATCGCCTGGCAGATTCCCTTCGGCACAGTCGACGATGCGCCTCCCGGCATGAAGACTGGCGCTCCCACTTCCCACGTGGGAGGACCCACAGCTACAGCCGGAGGACTGATCTTTATCGGAGCGGCCACGGATCGCCTGTTTCGCGCATTCGATACCAGGACGGGCCAGGAATTGTGGAGCGTAAAAACGCCGGAGCTGATTCGCGGCGCCAATCCCATCACTTACATGGGGAAGGATGGAAAGCAATACGTTGCCGTTGCCGCCGGCACTGATTTGTTGACATATAAGTTGCCCTGACCTTAAAGAAGGCTGAGCAGGGAACTACGCGAGTCTTGCGTTTGACAGACTTGCCTAAACTAGGAGTGTCTGGATTGAGGCCGCGTGAATGCGCCGAATTACTTCGTTCATTGCGACTCACCCGTACTCCTGTTGCCCCGGAAGTTGCGTTCAATGTATGCACGCACGTCAGACGGTCGATATTTTACGCTTGCCCCAACTTAATGTAGGGACAGCCTTTACCCAAGAGCCGATCTCGGCGCGCGCTGGCAACGCTTCGCCCAGTGATCTTTGCATATTCACATTCGTCTATTAAGGGTTCTAAGGGATTGTTAGCTACGCTTAGGCGTTCGCTAGGTATTGAAGTATTCATCAACCACTACAGGGCGAAATCTCGCTATTTGCAGCGAAATCTTCCGGTAGTGCGCGCCAGATAGCTGAAAAGACGGGAGATCAAGTTTCAAACAAATATTGAGTTAGTCGGCAAAATTTCGCCCGGCAGCAGTTATCGTTCGTAAGAAGGGCCGCAATGGATCTTGAACTTGGTGTGGTAGCCGAAATCCACAGTGTTGGGGTCCTTCTTTTTCCTGAAAAAAACGGATCCTCAGCCAGGCCAAAGTAGCGCCGAAAGGTCTTACGGATTTCTGCAACCCGGCTCTCCACTTTGGACCATTCTTTGCCATGGCCGGCAGCAGTTTTAAGTACTCCGTTCGATTCGGCGAGTAACCGCAGAGTTAGCCAGGCTTGTCGAGGTTTCCGTTCTGCTTGCTTTCAAAACCCAGTTCTGCATGGTTCGATGCCTCGGTCGGCTTGCCGTCAATCTTGATCTGCACCTTGAAGTCACTAAGGAAGATGATTTCGATCTCTTCCCATGAGAAGGCCGTCGGCCTCGGTTTCGATGGCACGCTCTTCTCCTGGGTTGTTGCCAATCGATCGAGGTGTTCCTTTTGCTTCGCCCGGTACGTCCGAGCCTCACCTTTCCACCACTCCACTCGGTCAATCAACCTCAGTCTGAGTTCCCGCAACAAGGGCTGGTTCGGTACGGATACAAAGAAGTCACTAGTTTCCTGGAGCCAAATTGGAGTAACGAATTTTCACGATTTGTAACTCCGAAATTTTGCGCGGCGAAACGTCGCGCTCGTTTACAACGGCCCAGTAGGCTTGTTCCTGCCGGGCCGTTTTCATTTTCATTAGCCACACCAAACACGAAAGGCGCGACCGTTCACGACGGCTCGCCTTTTTTTCGTTCGAAAGGAAATTCAAGATATGGCTCGTGCCCTCGCCGAGTATCGGCAGTCAGACGTTGGGACAACCCGAGGGGGAGTCGTGAGCGCGGCGGGCATCGTCCACGCCACCACGATCACGGCGGTGTGGTTGGCCTTGCGCGGCGATCCACCAAAGCGCGGCCGCGCGCGCGCATTCTTTCGAGGCGGGGATAATCCATTAGCCATTTCGCTGAACGACGCCAGGGGTTGCTGGTTCGACTATCCGGGCGGCATCGGCGGTGGTGTCCTAGACCTCATTCAGCGTGTGCGTGGCAGCG
>JBDTTL010000155.1:0-10678 GCA_039930665.1 Acidobacteriota bacterium | reverse complement strand
CCGCGGCGGCCAAGGCGGCGTCAAACACACAAGTCTTCGGGGAGAGCCGGCGCGATAGGCGATAGAGCGCCTGGGTGCGGGATTCGCGGTCGACGGCGCTGACTATCTGCGCTCGAATTCTCGAAGTCTGCGCGCTAATCACGAGTGCCACCGCCAGCATGGCGGCGAAGGTGATCAGGTATTCCGATTCTGCCACTCGAAATGTATAGTACGGAAGCACACAGAAGAAATCGAAAGCTGCAACACTGAGAAACGACGCAATCACCGTAGCGCTCCGGCTGCAGCGGGTGGCTATCACCACTACTCCGAGCAAATACATCATCGCGAGGTTGGTGGCTGCCAGATAGGGCCGCAGCGCCAGTGCGATGAGAGTGGCAAATCCGACAATAGCTACGGCGACTGCGTATTCGCGCGCCGATGCGGGGACGCTTCGCGGCGCCGATTTGACCTCTTCCGCTTCGGCCGCGGTTTCGTCAGCCGCAAGCGGCTCGGTAGGGGTGGCCACGCTTCCATTATGACCGCACCAAAACGCCAGGGGCGCTATACAGGCTAGTCGCCGGATTCCGGACTCGGAGTGTCGATCTCGCTCTCGTGGCGTTGCACCGCGTCCCCCACTTGCGCCAGAATCCGGTTGCGTTCGGCGCTGGCCAGTTCGTCTTCCATGCGCTGCAGCGCAACGCCCACCACGTCGCGATGATGCAGCTTGGAGCCGACGCCTTCCAGCTCGGTCAGGCGCAGCCAGATGCTGTGCAGCAGGTCCACGTCCTCGGGCCATAGGCGCGGCGGATGCGGGCCCAGGTTGACATACGTCGAGGGCCGCTCCCGATGCGTAATTTCCAGCGAAAACGGATGCCGAGGAGGAGGCTGACGTTCCCAGGCGAGCCCAATCCGGTGCGCCAGTTCTTCGGATTCCATGCGTGGAGAAACGCCGACCACTAGTCTGGAGGCGCGCAAGCTAGTGGCCGTCTGCACCAGGGCGTCAAACGGATCCACCGCCGGTACCACTAGCAGTTCCACGCTCTTTCCTTCTTTCTCTGCCAGCGTGACCACGTGCGAGAACAATTCCTGCTCGTAGCCGGTGAAGAGCTGATCGTCGCGCAACTGGTATTCGCCGGCGCCCGTCGATAGCGGCCGAACCGTCATCACAACAATATCGTGACGCCGCAGATTGGTCTTCTCCAGCGCCTTTTGCAGATGGTGCATGTTGTGGTAATCGCGAACCGCCACCAGCACACAACCGGGGCGCGCGCGTAGCGTGGCTGCCGTGACCTGCGACTGATGATCCAGATTAAATTTTTCCAAATCGCTGCGATGTTCCAGCTTTTTACGGGCGTTGACGCGCTCGGAAATCATGAACAGCGTATACAGGACGATGGTGAAGGAGACTCCGTACATAGTGGCGATCTTCTTCGAAAAGAGGTTGGCAATGGCCACCAGGAATAGCATCGACGTTGTCAGGCCCAGGCCAATGGGGATTTCTTTTCCCCGAATCGTGATATTCCAGCCCATCTTGTATTCCTGGTCGTGGCGCTGATAGCGCAGCACCAGGACTCCCAGCGCCTTTAGAGCGAAGCTCCAGACCACGCCGAATGCGTAGGCCTCGCCCAGCAGGAAGACGTCGCCGCGACTCGCCAGAATCGTCAGAACCTGGAGAATCGTCATGGTGTTCAGAATGCGATAAGTGGTCCCGTACTTTTTGTGGGGCTTGCGGAACCAATCGAGCAGGACACCATCTTCGGCCACGCGATTGAGCACTCCATTTACACCGATCAGCGATGTGTTCACGGCGCCCGCCAGGATCAGGACCCCAACGATGACGATGAAAACGTGGAAGCCGAGCTTCAACATTTCGGGTCCCGCCAGGTTCATGACCAGGCCGCCAATCATGTTGTCGTAGTACAGGTGGCGCGTCGCGTCCGGGATGATCATCACGGTCAGAATGGAAATCACGCCGGTACAGAACACGCAGTACGTGCATACAATATTCGCTGTGATACGGAGGTTTTTCAGCTTGGGATAGGCGATTTCTCGAAACACCTGCGCCAGAGTCTCAAATCCGCTCATGGCCAGCAGCGAGTGACCGATGGAAACCATGATGACTACGAAGGAGAGTTTTGCAAAGTACGTGCCGCTCAGCCAGCCCAGGGATTCGCTGGTCAGGTGCAGGTTCGACGGCGTCGGCAGCGGCGGGAGTTTGGCGCTGCCACGGAGGATCAGCGTGATGGGCGCCCACAGCAGCAAGACAACCACCATCACCGTAGTCACCTGCATAATACGCAGAGCTTTGTGGCTGGATTCAGGCACGCCCTTGATGTTGCTCCACCAGAAATAGAGGGTCACGACCACGCTGAAAAATACCGAAAACGTATTGGGGTCGCTGCGCCAGCTCTGATGCATCGTCTCGGCCATCTCATTGAGCAGGCGTCCCAGGTACTGGCCGGCGCTGACCACGCTGATAGGGCCGGTAAGAACGTAGTCGACGACCAGTGAAGAGACCGAGAGCTTCGCGACCGTTGGGCCAATGCTGTCCTTGACAACGATGTAGACGCCGCCGCGCACGAACATGCCGCAGCTTTCCATATAAACAGACCGCACCGCGTAGCTGAACAGCATCACGCCCAGCACAAGCCAGGGAGCGGGCTTGCCGACAGCCTGCTCGGTAATGCCGCCGATGTAGTACATGGTGGAAGCAATGTCGTTGAGGACCACGGCTGCGGCTTGCCAGAACGTGATGAAGGTCAACGCGACCGTGGTTGCAACCACTACTTTGGTAGTGGCGGTGGATGATGTTGCGGGGATGCTAGTCTGCATAGGTTCGAATGACGTGGTGCCCATCGCGACGGAGAGCCGCCGCCAGTCGTTGCTCGCTGCTGGGCCACCAGTGTTCAGCGCCGCCGATCACAACCACGGAATCCGGCTTCAATACCTGGCGGATAGTTTCCCTGAGATCGCGGCAAAGGTAAATCAGTATGTTGGTTTCCACCCGCTGCTCTCGCGCGATGTTCAAAAGCTGCCTTTCTGCGAATTTCACGGGCACGGGCGGAGACTTGAGTCCCAGCGGATAAGGAATCACCTGCGCCACGTGAACCGTAACGCGAGCGCCCAGATCGCGCGCCAGTCGGGTGGCTAGACTTAGCGCTCTTGTCGTGCCTGGAAGGCGGGTGTAGACCACGTTCACTTCCAGTTCCGCATTCTGAATTTCCGGTGCCGTGACCGGGGCCGATACGTGAACCGCAAGCTTCACAATTCCAGCCTAGGAGTCCGGCTATTAAGGCGGTATCAAAAACCGGGCCTGGAGCGTTAAGAAAATATAAAAATCGCCACCCCTGCTAAAATCGGAACTCACGGCTTGGCCCCAGTGCCGCCGGTTGTAATATGTTTCAGAAGGTCCTGGTTGCCAATCGCGGGGAGATCGCGGTGCGCATCGTACGCGCTTTGCGCGAGGCGGGAGTCGCCAGCGTAGCGGTGTATTCGGAGGCGGACCGCGCGTCGCTCGCGGTGCTGATGGCGGATGAAGCCGCCTACCTCGGGCCGGCGCCGGCTTCTGAAAGCTACCTCCGCATCGACAAAATCGTGGACGCTGCCAAGCGGCACGGAGCCGAAGCTATTCATCCCGGCTACGGATTCCTAAGCGAGAACGCCGACTTCGCGGAGGCCTGCGAGGCGGCTCGCATCGTATTCATAGGACCTCCGTCGGCCGCCATTCGCCAGATGGGATCGAAGACCGCGGCTCGTAAGCTGGCTATCTCTGCAGGCGCGCCAGTGGTTCCCGGCACCGAGTCGGCTATCGACAATCTGGAGAACGCCAAAGCAACGGCCCGCGACCTGGGTTATCCGGTGCTGCTCAAGGCGTCGGCCGGCGGAGGCGGCAAAGGCATGCGGCGTGTAGATCGCGAAGCCGATCTCGAAGCCGCCATTCGCGATGCATCGAGCGAAGCGCAGCGGGCGTTCCAGAACGGCGAAGTCTATCTGGAGAAGCTGGTGCTGGAGCCGCGCCACATCGAGATCCAAGTGCTGGGCGATCGCCACGGCCACATGATTCACTTGGGGGAGCGCGAATGTTCCATACAGCGGCGGCATCAGAAGGTAATCGAAGAGTGCCCTTCCCCGGTTATGGCCGAGCATCCGGAATTGCGCGAGCGTATGGGCGAGACTGCATTGCGCATCGCGCGCGCCGCCAACTACAGCAACGCAGGGACGCTGGAATTTTTGGTCGACCGGGACCGTAATTTCTATTTCCTGGAAATGAACACGCGTCTGCAGGTGGAACATCCGGTCACGGAGCTGGTCACTGGCCTGGATCTGGTCCAGTGGCAACTGCGTATCGCAGCCGGCGAACCGTTGACGGTGCGCCAGGAGGACGTACGCTGGTCTGGGTCGGCCGTCGAGTGCCGCATTTACGCTGAAGATCCCGATCAGCAATTCCTTCCATCGCCGGGACAGATCGCGCGGCTGACAGAGCCTGCGGGACCAGGCGTGCGCCTCGATTCCGGAGTCTATGAGGGATGGACGGTGCCGCTCGATTACGATCCGCTACTGGCGAAACTGGCGACGTGGGCGCCTTCGCGGGAAACGGCAATCGCGCGGATGCGGCGTGCGCTTTCCGAGTGCATGATCGCCGGCATCCGCACGAACCGAGCATTTTTCAGCGAGATTATGGACGACGCGGAGTTCCGCGCCGGAAGGCTATCGACGGCTTTTCTCGATGAATTCTTCGCGCGAAGGAAAGCTAAAGCGCCGGACCTGGAAACGGAGGCGGTCGCGGCGCTCGCGGCGGTTTTGGACCAGCGAAAGCCAACCGCCAAA
This sequence comes from Acidobacteriota bacterium, assembly GCA_039930665.1. Lineage (GTDB taxonomy): Bacteria > Acidobacteriota > Terriglobia > Bryobacterales > Bryobacteraceae > Palsa-187. The sequence goes on along the minus strand of JBDTTL010000155.1, from coordinate 5,872 downwards.
TCGTCGATCGCGCCGACCTCGCAATGGTTGCAAGACGGCAGGGAGACGCTGCTGCGGTGAAATTCGAAATCGTCATCGGCGGGCAAGCCGCAAGTTTAACCACTACCGGCGAACGGTTCGAGTATCGACGCGAAGGCGGACCGGCGATGGAACGTCAGTACTCAGCGGCGTCGGCCGGCGACGGGACGTTGTCGATTCTGATCGACGGGCGCAGCTACGCGGTTGCAATCCTGGGCGCTGGTGAGGTCTCAGTGAACGGTCGTGTTTTTCGCGTCGACGTGTTCGATCCGCGCGAGCAACGTGGAAGGCGTGCCGCGGCAGAGAACAGCGGTCCGCAAGCCATGACCGCTCCCATGCCCGGACGCGTGATCCGGGTGCTGGTAGTAGCGGGCCAGGAAGTGGCGGCTGGAGAAGGACTGATTGTAGTCGAAGCGATGAAAATGCAGAATGAGATGAAGTCTCCGCGCGCTGGACGCGTCCAGGCGATAAAAACAGCGGCGGGCGCGGCTGTTTCTGCGGGCGACGTCCTGCTCGTGATCGAATAGAGTGGTGATCATGTCCGAAGCAATCTGCGCGCTGTGCGATGGAACGGGCTGGAAGATCGTCCAGCGAGCCGGGCTCTCGGGCGCCCAACGTTGCGTGTGCCACGCAGCCACGCGAACCCGCGACCTGAAAGAAAGCTCGAACATTCCGCCAAATTATCAGCAAGCTTCACTGGACAATTTTCAGATGCCGGCCGATAATCCAGTGGGGCGTCAAGGCTTGGGCACGGTGCTCATGCAGGTCCGCAGCTTCACTCGCGAGTTCCCGGCGGCCAGCCGTCCCGGCCTGCTGTTGGTCGGCGAACCGGGCACCGGCAAGACTCATCTGGCGGTGGCGGCCATGCGCACACTGCTCGACAAGGGTCACGAATGCCTGTTCTTCGATTACCAGAATCTGCTCGACCGCATTCGTTCGGGCTACGACGCGGCCTCGGGAGCGGCCGATCGCGAAGCTTACCGCGCCGTGCTCGAAGTTGAAGTGCTGTTGCTCGACGATCTGGGCGCGCATCGGGTCACCGATTGGGTGGAGGACACCGTGACCGCGATCATCACGCATCGCTGCAACCAGAAGAAGCCGCTGATCGCGACAACCAATTTGACCGACGACGACCGCGGCAAGGAATTCGCCATGCCCGGCGGCGATAAGAAGAGCATTCGTGAGCGTACGCTGGCGGAAATGATCGGCATTCGCGCGCGCTCCCGGCTGCACGAGATGTGCCGTGTGGTGCACATGCCGGCCGTCGAAGACTACCGGATGAAGCGCGCGCGCTAAGACGCAGCACGGAACATCCCTCATGATCCGCGGCACCGCCGCAAGCCAATCGAACGGCCTCGTCCATCGCTAGGACTTGACCCGTAGTTAACTACGGGTTCTAGACTAATTGTAGGAAGAGGCGCGGCATGACAACCCTGAGGATTGGTGATCTGGCAACGAAAGGCAACGTCAATCTGGAGACGATTCGCTACTACGAACGCGAGGGATTGATGCGGCAGCCTCAGCGCACAACATCGGGGCACCGGGCTTATGCTCAGGAAGACGTGCTCCGTCTGCGCTTCATCAAACGGTCACAGGCGCTCGGTTTCACGTTGAACGAAATTAAGGAGCTGCTAGCGCTCAAGGTCGATCCTCGTAAGCCGTGCATAGCCGCAGTGCGCCAAATTGAAGTGAAAGCCCTCGAAGTGAAGGCTAAAATCGCGCACCTCCGAGCTATTAAGCGCACACTCGACAAGATGAAAGCTTCTTGCGAGGGACGGTGCTCTGTAAGCGAGTGTCCAATTCTAGAGAGCTTAACCTCGGCGAGACGTCCCTTGTGAGGAGAAAGCTTGGTCTCGCGACGCTAACTTTTCTCGGGCTGATCGTTACTTCGCATCCAATATTCCCGCAAGAAAACCGAGCCACGATTCGAGTGGAAGTGAGAACCGGGGCCGCTCCCGTTGCAGGAGCGACGGTGACCTTGAACGGCATCTCGGTTCAAACGGACCAAAGCGGTATCGCAATCGCCACGCTCCCGCTAGGGAAAGTGGAAGTGAACGTCTCAAAGGAGGGGTTCCTGCCCGCTAAAGCATCGCTGGAGGTGGATGAGGCGCGGGAATGGCGGATCGCTTTTGAGCTTCGACCCCAAGAGCCGAGGGAAGAAGAGGTAACCGTGCACGCTACCCGCACGGATACGCGGCTTCAGGATTCGCCGATCCGCGTGGAAGTGCTGGGAGCGGACGAGATCGACGAAAAGACCATGATGACTCCGGGTGACATCGTCATGATGCTGAACGAAATGGGTGGGCTTCGTGTTCAGAGCACTTCGCCTTCGCTGGGAGCAGCGAGCGTGCGCATCCAGGGCATGCGCGGGCGCTACACAGCCTTCCTGGGCGATGGCCTTCCGCTTTTCGGCCAGCAGGGCGGCGGCCTCGGGCTGTTGCAGATTCCTCCCGTGGATCTGGGCCAAGTCGAGGTGATCAAGGGCGTCGCCTCGGCGCTCTACGGCGCCGGAGCGATGGCCGGCGTTGTGAACTTGATCTCGCGGCGGCCTGGCCCCGAGCCGGTTCATGAGATTCTGCTCAATCGCTCGACTCGGGGGGCCACCGACACCTCGATCTTCCTCGCGTCGCAACTGACCCAGCACTGGGGTGCGTCTTTCCTCGGCAGCGGCGACTGGCAACAGCTTGACGACATTAACCATGACGGTTGGTCAGACGTGGCAGCATACTCGCGCGGTATCGTTCGTCCGCGATTCTTCTGGGATAACGGCAATGGACGAACCGGTTTCCTCACCGGCGGGGTTACATACGAGAATCGTGATGGAGGGACAGTTCCCGGATCGGTTCTGCCGGCCACCGGCGCGCCCTATACCGAGGCGCTGAGCACCCGCCGCTATGACGCCGGCGGCAATCTGCAATTCCTTGTCCATAAGCGTTACGTGGTCACGGCCCGATTCGCGGCTTCGTTGCAGGATCACGATCATCGCTTCGGTGACGTGCGTGAACGCGATCGGCATGAACTGCTCTTCGGAGAGCTCACGGCGCGCGGCACTTTTCGCCGTAACACGTGGGTTGCCGGGGCAGCCGCCGAGCGAGAAGTCTATCTTCCGCGCGACGTTCCCCAGTTTACGTACCGCTACACCACGCCCGGCGTGTTCCTGCAAGACGATCTAGAGATCGCGCGCTGGCTTTCCGTTTCGGCGAGCGCGCGCGTCGACTTCCAAAGTCAGTACGGCACCTTCCTCAGTCCGCGCGTCTCCGCGCTGTTCCGCTGGCGCGACTGGACCAGCCGCCTCTCCGCAGGTCAGGGGTTCTTTGCTCCCACACCGTTGACCGAGGAAACCGAGGCCGCGGGCTTGACTCGCCTGGCGATCCCTAGGCCGCTCATCGCCGAACGAGGGCGCAGCGCCTCCTTCGATGTCACCCGCCAGGTGGGCCCGGCATCCTTGACCGTGACGCTGTTCGACTCGAACGTGCGCCACCCGATCAATGTCGAGCGCGTGGACCAATACCAGCTTGTTAATTTGGCGCAGCCAACTAACAATGCAGGGCTCGAGTTTCTCGGCACCCTGCGAAAGGCGGCGTTTTCGGCCACTGCCAGCTATACCTACGTTCACTCTCGCCAATTTGAATTTGGCCAACGAGTCGACGCGCCTTTGACGCCTCGTCAAAGTTTCGGGCTGGTCGGGATGTGGGAAAAAGAAAAAGCCGGCCGCATCGGGATTGAAAGCTACTACACCGGGCATCAGCGGCTCGAAGATAACCCGTATCGCAGCGAGTCGAAGGCGTACGTCCTCTTCGGTTTCCTGGCCGAACATACTTTCGGCCACTTCCGGCTCTTCGTGAACATTGAAAATCTCACCAACGTTCGTCAGACTCGATGGGATCCGCTGTTGCGGCCGGATCGCGGCGTCGATGGCCGTTGGACCGTGGATGCCTGGGCGCCGCTCGACGGGCGCGTCCTCAACGGAGGCATTCGCCTGAAGTTTTGACCCCACCTCAGGTCTGATACAATTCGGCCAAGAGCATTCGCTATGCACACCAAAGCGATCAGTGTTGGGTTGGCCATGGGATTGGCTACGGTCGCGTTCGCGGCGGACGCTGCCACGACCAGCTATCAGCGGACGATTACCGAGTGGCGCGCGCAGCTCGAGTCCAAGCTAAAGGCAGATGATGGATGGCTCACCGTAGTGGGGCTCACGTGGCTGAAGGAAGGCGAGAGCCGCGTGGGTTCGAATCCGAGCTTCGAAGTGCGTCTGCCGAAGAGCGTCCCCGCCAGTGTTGGCACGCTAACACTGAAGGCGGGCAAGGTGCGCTTTAGGCCCGCTCCCGGCGTGGCCGCGACCATGAACGGCGCTCCGGCGAAGGAGACCGAGCTAAAGCCGGATATCGACGCGAGCTACGACCGGCTGGCAGTCGGCCGGGTGAAGTTTTTTATCATAAAGCGCGAGGACAAGGTGGGCGTGCGCATCAAGGACAACGACAACCCCGCGCGGCGCGAGTTCAGCGGGATGAAGTGGTATCCGGTGGATCCGTCGTGGCGAGTCCAGGCGAAGTACGTTCCGTTCGACAAGCCGCATCCAGTGACCTTCGACACGGCGGTGGGCGTGAAGGAGCAGGATGAGATCCCCGGTTACGTTACCTTTCAAAGGGATGGCAAGGAGTATCGCCTGGAACCGGTGGTGGATGGTGACGAGCTATGGTTCGTGATACGGGATCAGACCAGCGGTAAAACCACTTATGGTGCATCGCGGTTCCTCTACGCGCCGTTGCCGAAGAATGGCGTGAAGCAAGCCGGAACCGTCGAAATCGACTTCAATAAAGCTGAGAACCCTCCCTGCGTATTCACCGATTTCGCGACTTGCCCGCTGCCTCCGCCGCAGAATCGTCTGGCGTTGCCGGTGACCGCGGGTGAGCGGATGTACGGCACGCGTCACTGAGAAATAAACTGGAGCACGCGTGCTTTAGGTCATTCGGATCGTACGCAAAATAGCTTCGCAAACCGCATGAAGTTCTTTCCCTCGCGGGTTTCCCTTCCAGTAAAGAAGCCTAAGGCGAAACATCATTCCTCGAAGATCGAAGAAATAGCTGACCTCGTGCTGCGAGCTGTCATCTTGGCTATTGTGCTCAAAATCAGCTTCGACCTCAACAATGTTCTGCGGCACGTATGGGTCGCCGCTCGCATTTCGAACATGCCGTGTTGAAATGTTGGAGTAGTCGCTGCTAAGACTGTTGCGAACCCATTCTTCAAGGGTGTGGTCTCCGGCAATCCTCGGATCTAGACCAAATGGAATGATGAGGATGGCAGCCCCTTTGCTGGGGAGGAAAACCCTGCCGGCCGCCCTCGCTCTCTTTGTAGTTGAAGAATGTGGGAACACCCGACACAGATTCCGACAAATTCCATTTTGCCGGTGCCTCTAGCCGATACTTGTACTTGGTGCTCACGTAGGGGCGATGCTGCCCCCGACATGACGTTGACGCGACAATCGCCAGCACACACCATAGCGACATTCCACTCGTCAATCTGCTTTGTCGGACTTCCACAAGAGGAGCCGTCGGGAGCAGAAACTATTCTTCGGCGATCACCACGCTGGTCAGCGTGTCGCCCTGCTTGATGGTGTCGACCACGTCCTGCCCTTTGGTTACCTTGCCGAAAACAGTGTGCTTGCCGTCGAGCCAGTCAGTCTTAACGTGAGTGACGAAGAACTGGCTGCCGTTGGTTCCGGGGCCGGCATTCGCCATAGACAAAGTGCCGACCTGGTGCTTGTGCGGATTGCCCTTGAACTCGTCGTCGAAGCGATAGCCGGGGCCGCCGCGGCCGGTGCCGGTCGGGTCGCCGCCCTGGATCATGAAGT
>JBDTTL010000154.1:0-10681 GCA_039930665.1 Acidobacteriota bacterium | reverse complement strand
CTGGGGCGGCGTGACGTATGTGCCGTTCCCACCCAGTCAAGGAAAGCAGTTCACCTTTAGCGAACTGTGCGCCATTCTCCGCGGTACCGGCCAACCCCTAAAGGAGCGGCTTATTGCAGCCCCACTGCTCTCGGGCAGCCAGTCCGCCTCAAACGAAGCGGTCCAGTGTTTGCTCCATATTTACCGTCAACGAGCTGAACTCCGCGAACTGCGCATCGCCTCCGTTCTTTCGCTGACCAACCTTGGCTTCCCTGCGTTCGTCGCGCTCCGCGAAGTCGTCGAGAGCGAAGACGCCTCGGGGATCGAAGTCAGGATGCCCGGTGAAACCACGCTGCTCTCCGTCATCCCCGCACAATCGCTTCTTTTTACACCCGGCGGACACGGAATACTCCAACAGATCGTAGGCAACCCAAGATCTCCATTCGGCTGGGCAGTGGCCTTCACCGTACTGCACGCATTCGGTGATCCAGGGCGATGTCTGGTGTGTGAATAAGGCGCTGGCGAACGTCCTGCACCCAACGCAAAAGACGATTGAATTGGGTGCTGGACGTATTCGGAGGGTCGGGGACCACACTAATCGCCTGTGAAAGGCATGGCTGGCATCGCGACCAACTTCGGGGACGGGCAGGAACCACTCCCCGTTGAACGGCCCCCGCCCAAAGCATTCCCCGTTAGCCCCAAGCGTAATCAGTGCTGTCAAAATAGTTGTGAGATAAATGTAAATAGTTAGTAAACAACTAAGCGGTGTCAGCCAAGAAGGTAGCAAGGGTAAGGCCGCGGCAGCTAGAGTATTGGTTGAACGTATGAAAACGGTTTTGGTGATCGACGACGATGCGACTTTAAGAGACACGATTGGAATTATGCTCGAAACCGAGGGGTTCAGTCCGGCTTTTGCTGAGGATGGCGCAACCGGTATCGAGCAAGCCATGGCGCTCAAGCCCAATCTCATCTTGGTGGACCTGCGAATGCCCGGCCTCAGTGGCATGGACGTGTGCAAACAGATCCGCGCCGCCGGCATGAACACTCCCCTCATTGTGCTCAGCGCGATCGGCGATGAAATGGACAAGGTCCTGTTGCTCGAGATGGGCGCCGACGATTACGTAGTGAAGCCATTTGGCTCGCGGGAGTTGCTGGCCCGAATTCGCGCGGTCCTGCGCCGATCGACAGCCGAAGAAACGAAGGTGATTTCATTCGGCGAAGTAGAAGTGGATCTGTCGCGCCGCGTGGTTTTAAAGAAAAGCGAAGAAGCGAAGCTAACTCGCGCAGAATACAATTTGCTGACATATTTTCTGCATAATCCTGACCGCGTGCTCTCGCGCGATATGATTTTGAATTCGGTGTGGGGCTACGAGTCGTTTCCAAATACACGCACCGTAGATGCGCATGTCGTACGCCTGCGGCAGAAACTGGAAGTCGACTCCACTGCTCCGCGTCATTTCGTGACCGTGCATGGGGTAGGATACCGGTTCTTGCTGTAGCCACTTATGAAACACACGGTCCTCATCACGCAGGGCCCAAATCCCTACCGGCACACACTTTTAGTTCGCCGCATTACGCAACCGACAGGAGCACTCTAGCTATGCTTCCCAAACGCTGGCCTCTCATCGTGGCGCTATTTCCGTTACTGCTGCCCGCGCAGGAGCGCGGCGAGTTGCAGCAAATTTTGCAACGCTTGGACCAACTGGAGCGGGAGAACCGCAATCTCGCGGAAGAGGTGCACGCGCTTCGCACCGAAATTGCGGGCGCGAGGCAGGCCGCTGCCAGCCCTGAGAATGCGCAAGTCGGCTCAGTCCCCTCCGCGGGGGCCGGAGCGCCAGGGGCTGAAACGCCCGTGAATGTGTCGCCGGTGCCGATCGAAGAGCGAGCGTCCGTTCTGGAGCAGCGAACCGACGAGCTCTCCCAAACTAAGGTCGAGGCGGCCCAGCGCATGCCGGTCACGCTTACTGGAATGGTGTTATTTAACTCCTTCATAAACGGACGGGCAAGCGGGGGCGCGCAGGATCCATTGGCGGCCTCACTTACCGACAGTGTTGCGCGCGGCGGAGCCAGCTTGAGTCAAAGTATCATCGGTCTACGCTTCGAGGGACCGCGCGTCTTGGGCGGGGGACAGGTACGAGGAACGCTTGATCTGGACTTGTGGGGCGGCACGACCAGCTCACTAAACCACCTGGTTCGAATGCGAGTGGCCACCATTCAAGTTGAGTGGAAAAACACCACCGTAACGGTCGGGCAAGACAAGCCATTGATCGCGCAGCGCGACCCCGATTCGCTGGCGCAAGTCGCATTCTCGCCGCTGACCGCCGCCGGAAACCTATGGCTGTGGCAGCCGCAAGCGCGTTTCGAGCAACGTTTGGCTATCGGCGAAAAAGCCGGTTTGCGGGCCCAGGCCAGTCTGTACGAAACCAGCGAGCCGTCGGCGGGAGTGAGTCCCCAATATCAAGCTACTCTTTCCACGGCGAGTCCGGCGCTGGAAGGGCGCTTCGAATTCTGGAATGAATATGCAGCCCGGGCGCGAATTGAAATCGCTCCCAGTTTCCATGTCAGTGAGACCCACGTTGGCGGCGTCTCTATTCCTTCACGGCTTTTTACGGTCGACTGGATGCTGCAGCCGCTGCCTAAATGGCGGTTCACCGGAACGTTCTTTCATGGCAAGAATGCCGCTGGAGTTGGCGGATTACGCCAAGGGTTCAACTTTATTGCTGAAAACCGGTTCACCGCCGTGCGCACCTCCGGCGGCTGGGCGCAGATTTCCTTCCTGGCCACCAAGCGCCTGACTTTCAACGGGTACAGTGGGCAGGAGAGCGATCGTACGGCGGACCTGCTGTCTGGGCAGATTTCACGAAATTTTGTCTATGCGTTAAACTCGCAGTACCGCTTGGGTCCAAACATACTGCTGGGTCTGGAGGCTAGCCAGGCGCGTACCGTCTATACTGGCGGGCGAGTCCGGCTGCTGAATCATTATGACCTTGCGCTGGCTTATTTGTTTTAGTGCGAGCATGCTGCCGATCTCGGCCGCGGCAGTATCGGGCCGCGTAGAACTGAGCGATTCCCGTGACACTGCGGTTCGAAGCCACCATGACTATTCGGGGGTCGTGATCGAACTCAATCCGATAGACGGCGCCGTACCGCCGGCTTCCGGGAAGCACGCGGTGATGCTTCAGAAGGAAAAGACGTTTTCACCCCATGTTTTGGCCATTCAGGCCGGGTCGGTCGTCGATTTTCCCAACGCCGATCCGATCTTTCATAACGCTTTTTCGAGCTATAACGGCCAAGTATTCGACATCGGGTTGTATCCGCCGGCGAGCACTCGCTCGGTACGCTTCGCGCGCCAAGGTGTGGTTCGGGTCTTCTGCAACATTCACGCGTCGATGAGCGCCCTAATTGTGGTAGTGGGCAGTCCGTATTTCGCGACCACCAAGCCGGACGGCACTTTCAGTATTGCCGGTGTACCAGAGGGCCGATATAATCTCAGCGTGTTCCATGAGCGCGCCAGCGACGCCACGTTAAGTGAATTGAGTCGAAAAATCACGGTGGGAGCGGACGGTGCAAGCTTATCTCCGATCGCGATTTCCGAGGCTGGGTACCTTTCGATTCCGCACAAGAATAAGTATGGCCGCGATTATTCGCCGGAATCGGGCGATCAGGCAACCTATCCGGGCGCGAAACGATGACGCGATGAAGCAATGCTAGAGTCATTTTCACGTCTTTCGCTGCTGTGGAAAATCCTTCTTGCCACATCTATCGCGCTGACGTTGTTATTCGCGCTCATGGGCTGGATCGTGCAGGATAATGCCACGCGTGCGATGTCGGCCAGCGTGGATGAGGATATACAGGCGAGTTTCCGCGCCTACGATTCCCTGTGGCGTTCCCGGGCCCAAACGCTGGCAGCCGTGAGCCTGGTGATTAGCCGCATGTCCGACGTCCGGTCCGCCTTCAGCACAGGCGATCAGGCCACGATTCGCGATTCGGCGAACGAACTGTGGAAAACAATTTCCGACCAGGATGCCATTTTTCTGGTGACTGATCCGGAGGGCCGGGTACTCGCTTCACTGGGCGGAAGCCTGGGTGAGTCGCTGAAGCACGATATGCCGGCGGTGCGAGACGCGGCATCGAGCTTTCCCAAGCAGACTTCTGGTTTTGTCACTGCGGGCGGGCGCCTGTACCAGATCGCCGTCACGCCGGTGTACGTGCAGGCCGGAACCGGAATGGGATTGTTGAATGTACTGGTGGCGGGCTACGAAGTAAATCGGGAAACGGTGCGCAGCTTAAAGGTAGCCACCGGTGGCAGCGATTTCTGTTTTCTTTCGGGAGCATCCGTGGTAGCTTCCACTCTTGACCCGGCTGCGAATGCCAGCATACGGGCATTGTCTTCACCGGCTGGAAGCGTGGCGCGTCTCGAAGCCGGGGGGGCGCACTATAGCGTACTAGGGACGCCCCTGCTCGACGTGGCAGGACGGCCAATCGGCGAGCTCCGCATTCTGCGATCTTCGGAAAGCGCGCGGCAACGGATCAATGCTTTGCGTCGCGATATTATCTTCGCCTGGCTAATCGCCGTGCTGGTGGGATTGTGGCTGACCTACAGCCTCGCACGGCGCATCTTGAGACCTGTCAAGGAACTGGATCGCGGGGCGAGCGAAGTATCGCTCGGCAACTATGATTACCGGATACCGGTGGAGCATCCGGAGGTCGGTACGCACGACGAGCTCGGACGTCTGGCTACCGCCTTTAACGCGATGTGCGCTTCGATCCAGAACGCGCGTCAGGAGTTGATCCGTCAGGAGCGGATCGCCACGATTGGAAGACTATCCACTTCCATCGTGCATGATTTGCGGAATCCTCTCGCTGCCATTTACGGCGGTGCAGAAATGTTGATTGACGGAGCACTATCGGCGCAGCAGGTTCGGCGCCTGGCAAGCAATATCTACAGTTCCTCGCGGCGGATGCAGCGCCTGCTGCAAGAACTGGTGGACACGGGGCGGGGTCGATCCTCCAGCACCGAACTATGCCGGCTGAAGGACGTCGTATCCGCAGCTTGTGAAGGGCTCTCGGCCACCGCTGACGCGCAATCGGTCGCGATCGAGACGAACGTACCGGAAGACATCGAGTTGCCGCTGGAGCGTGCGCGCATTGAGCGTGTGTTTTTAAACCTGATCGACAACGCTCTCGGCATGATGCCCGCGGGAGGCACGCTCCGCATCACGGCCAAAGCCGAAGGATCGTCGGTGACTGTTAGCGTGCAGGATACCGGCCCCGGAATTCCGTCGCAGATACGCTCGCGCCTGTTCCAGCCGTTTGTAACCGCGGGAAAGAAGAGCGGCGTGGGATTAGGGCTAGCTTTTTCACACCAGACGGTTCTCGATCATGGCGGCAAAATGTGGGCCGACCCCGACGCCCGCGAAGGGGCATGCTTTCTGGTTCAGCTGCCCCTGTGAACGCCCTCTTCCCCGGAGGAGAGCCGCCTCGCTTAGTACGTGTAGCCGCCGTCGTCATAGCCACCCCCGCCACCCCCTGCCGGCGGGGCGGTAATGAGCGGTGGACCGGTCTGGAAAAACACCGGCGCCGCGGTGAAGGATTGTGTGGGATTAAATCTCAATCCGATCATCGAAATGTTGCCCGTCGAGCTATAGAATTCCGCTAAGCCGCGATGCCCGGCAATCACCGGAAAAGTTTGCGATAACACAAATGCCGTGTGCCCCATGGCGGGCACCGTCGGAAGGGCGTTTATGGAGACTAAGCCGTCCACGGTCCGAAACCCAACGCTAATGGTTTGAGCCGCGCCGGTTGGATTGACGACTGCGATGGCGGTTACGAATCCATTAGCGTCGTCGTAGGGCACCAGAATGCGATTGGTGGCTGCCACGGCGGGCGCGGTACCTTCATCGTACTGGACTCCGCCTGCCGGCCGACTGTTGGTGAAGACCACGTAAGCAATCACGCCGGCATCGGCGTTGAGCTCTGCCCAGCCAATTGTCAGAGCCGCGGCGGTGCCACTCGTGTGCAAGTACAGCGACGAGCTCGGTGGCATAACCATGTTTGAAGTGGAGCTGACCTCCAACAGCGGCGGACTCCACGGTTGGGTATTGCCACCGGTGGTTTCGCTGTGAAAGATCAGCGTAGCGGAGGCCGCAGCCCCACCGCTGTTGGTAAGGACGATGGTGGATTGCCATCCGCCGCCGTCAACTACCTGGGGGATGGTGAGCGTCTGTGCGGATTGCCCGAACAGGGGTAACCACAAGACTAATGACCCGAGAGCGAGTTTAGCAAGAAGTTGCATGGCCTATTGTGGAGGCATCGCACGCTTTAGGTGTTTTGGATTTGTGAAATGCTTGTAAATCTTCAGTGGTCGAATGAACATCGGGAATCGAGAGGGCAAAGGATATCCGATAAGCGTAGGACCCCTCGCGCCTTCGCGAAGGGTCCACCGTCACTGCCCCTGAAGCGTTTTACCTGAAGCGCCTAAAACTGATACGCCAGTGCTATGTTCAGAACGTTACCGCGCCCGGAAGTCGCACGTGGGCCCAAGGCCCCTGCGGTGGTGAAAGTGCGCGTCCGGAAATCCCAGAAACTCCACTCCACGGCGGCCGTGACATCGGGGCCGAGCCTGCGGAAATAGCTGGCCCACACGAACGAGTTCTTGGATCTGGTGCTGCCGGGCAGCAGGTTGCGGTCGCGAGGGTCGTCGGTACCGGCGCCGACGTAGAGGACATCCCTGTTATTGGTGGTTAGCGGTATGATTCCCTCCACCCAGCCGCCACCATCGCCGATCTTGCGGATCTTTGCAGGCGTCAAAATCACGCCGCCCGCATTCACCAGCGGGGCTACAAACCCGACGCCTTGAATGATGCCGCCGTCAAAGGGCACCAGGTTGGAACCCACATAGCCCTCGCCCCGGAAGATGAACCAGCGGCTCAGGGGGAGTGTGGCATCGATCGCGAAGGTCCAAGAATCGATGTCGCGATCCGCGCCCACTCGCTCCCTTCCGTAGTGACCGCCGGCGCCAATAGTCACATTGCGGCCATTGATGGGGTGCGAAACCGCAATGCGGGCCTGATAGAAGGGTTGATTGGCGCGTTCGCCATACCCTGAAAAGTTATCGATGGCATTCCCGGTTAAGGCCGCTTGATCGCCGAGACGGGGGTCGCCGAAGGACGGACGCAAGATTCCGGCTTGAAACAAAGTCGTGGTCTTCCCGAATTTCTGTCTGTTCTCGACTCGCACTTGCGGCAGCCAAGCCCACAGGTCCCCGGCAGAGGCACCGAGGGGAATCGCGACATGCGAGAGCGAAATGGGATCGAGCGGCGCAATAATCATTTTGTCCTGGCCTGCCACGATCTTCCAGGAACCCTTGTCCAATTGCAGGTACGCGCGACGAAGGCGTGGTTGATTGAATACCCGGTCTTGCGGCTGCAGAGTAGGATCAATTGGCCGTGAGCCGAAGAAATCGATTTCCCCTAAAGCGGAGGCGCTCCACCCATTCGCCATGGCCTTCGAGCCGACCTGAAGCCCCAAAATAGACTGTCTCGCAGTAAAAACGGTGTCATGCACCAATCCGGCGCGCTTAGTGGTTCCGTCCGGGAAACTGACGTTGGCGCTGCCCGGTAGAGGCCAAAGCGGCACGTCCTGACCGACTTGTGCCGTGCTCGCCGTGGAAATGTTCAGCAAAATGGTTCCATAGAATCGAACTGTGAAATCGCCCAGCGTGGCTTGCAGCCGCGTTTTCGATTTCGGCAGGCCCGGATAATATGGTCCATCGGGAGGCGTATGGTCAACGGCCGCTGGAGTTCCCGAAGAGTCGGTCTGCGCGGACTGTGCGATCGTCGAAACCGCCAATGAGGCCAAAGCGGCCAATAAAATCCCTGTCCTCGAAGCTCTCACCATCATGAATGTCCTCTTTATCTCTGTCGTTTTTGATATTCGAGAAGGTTGCCGTTCGTAGCTTTGATAAGCGGACAGCACCCAATCCGCGTCCAGTATGCTTGCTTTCCGCGGGAAGAACAGCTAGGACAGTGCTAATTGTTTGTGAACAAATTGTTACGGCAGGGCGCTCCCGCGTCGCTATCCTCTTCACACACTTGAAAAGCACCCGGGTGTAATATTCGATGCCTCTGGCCTACCTTCGCTTGGTAACATCTTCACGTTTCGCGACAGACGTGATGAACAGGGGCGACCTGTATGAATTGGCCAAGATCCTGGGCTAGCGACTCAGGCAGGCAGGACTCGAAGTTGATGAATCTTTTCTCCACTTCATCCCTCACGGGCTTTGCCACCGTCCGAGATGCTAGTGAAGAATACACCGCAGAGCGGTACTCCTATCACCTACGAGGTAGGTGGGCGCCAGTATGTAGTCATGCGTCGACTCATGTGCGAGGCATCATGGACTCACACCTTAGGCTGGGCGGCGCGGCCGCCGAAAATCGACCACCGACAAGTCCTAACTTGTCACATTTTCAGGCGTTCGCAACGATCACTCCTGTGATGTACGGCATCGCGGAAGTAACCATCGGTGCGCTGCCGATAATGGTCGTTAACAGGCACGCGGTAATTTCCAAGAAGTGGATTTCCAGAGAAGTTTGGGAGCAGGAGAACACCGCGAACAGGATTCCAAGGCAGCGAGTTTTGGCAGCACTCACCGCCAGCTTGGGGCCGGCATGGCCAGGGGACAAGAATAACTTCTTATCCCAGACCAGCAATTTCAAACAATGTTTTTATTTCCCGCAGCGGCCCGTGGGGCTCCCGTCGGGGTTGGCGAAACTCTCCCCGGGGTTGCCATCCACGCACGGGATGGTGGTCAAATACTCATAGATCGCGCGCAGGTCGTTGTCGGTCATGTTGCGATGAACCGGCCAAGGCATTACCTGCAACACTGGGGTCAAGTGATCCGGATCGAAGCCGTGGCGCATGATTTCTTTAAATGTTGCGAATCCATCGGCGACGGTTCCACTGGCATCGGGGGTGAGGTTGCGCGAGCGAAACGGGCCGAAATCCCGGCCGCCAGCCAAGTACCCAGCCCGGTAGATCTGCTCCGGTTCTCCGGCGAAGGGATCGCCACCCGGTTCGTAATTCGTTCCGAAGTTGGGCGCGATTTCCGTTTTTCTCCAAGTGTGGCAATCGTTACACCCGCCAACGGCGTTCACCAGATAGCTACCCATACCCACCAGGGCGCGATTCTTGCGCTTCAGGTCCAGCTTGACGGGCGCGATGTCGAACCCTCTCTGGATCTTAGATTCGTCGCTCGAGTTGTCGTTGTTGCCCGCCGCGCGGCTTTGGGGCAAGTACAGTAGAAACCCAATAGTCATAAGCCCCAAGGCGAGGGCGCTGGCGCTGCTCCATCTAGTTTTAGTTATCATAATTTTTCTTTCCTGAGAGATCATTCGAGGATCTTTCGGTAATACCATACCCCTGCATCATATTGCCTGGCAGGAATGGGCGTCAACCTGGCTTTGCTGTCAACCTGGCTTTGCTAACACCGCTTATCAAAAGTTGGGTATCATGCACTGGAGCTGCCGCGTAAACTTCCCGCTGCATGCAGAAAGCCCTGACAGATTGGTTCCGATAATACTTCTTATCGTTCAATCCACGGAGGCGATCAATGAACCGACGCGAATTTTCTACTCTCCTCGGCGGCGCGGCGGCCCCCTGGATCGGCCGCGCATTCGCCCAACAGCAGGCCGCGCCAGCGAACCCGATTCGCCAGGATTGGCTCGACCGGCATAAAGAACCGATTCTCGAACCGGAACTGCCGATCATCGATCCGCATCACCATTTGTGGCAGCGCCCGGGATGGCGGTATTTGCTGGAGGACCTGCTGCTCGATACCGCCAGCGGCCACAATATCGTCGCAACGGTGTACATGGAGGCGCGTTCGATGTACCGCGATCAGGGCCCAGTGGAAATGCGGCCCGTCGGAGAGACCGAGTTCGCCAATGGCATGGCGGCGATGTGCAGCAGCGGAATCTATGGCAAGACCAAGGCATGCGCCGGCATTGTCGGACACGCGGATTTGACGTTAGGCAGCCGTGTCGAGCCAGTTTTGTCCGCGCTGATTCGCGCCGGCGGCCAACGCTTTCGAGGGATCCGCCATGGCGTTTCATGGGACGCGGACCCTTCTATCGTGAGCCCCGCTTCACCGATGCGGCCTAGGCTGCTAGCCGCCAAGACGTTTCGCGAGGGCATTGCCGTGCTCAGCCGCCTTCGCCTCTCCTACGACGTATCGCTCTATCACCCCCAGATCAACGAGCTTGCGGACCTCGCGGGTGCGTTCCCTGATTTGAGAATCGTCGCCAATCACGTCGGCGGGGTCCTTGGAATCGGCGCCTATCGCGGCAAACGCAACGAGGTGTTTTCGCGCTGGGCGGCATCCATCAAGGCGCTCGCTGCCCGGCCAAACGTTTACGTTAAGCTCGGCGGACTTGGTCAGGGCTACACGGGCCTCGGTTTCAACGAGCAGGCCGAGCCGCCATCGTCCGAGATGATAGCCGCTACATTTCGCCCCTATATTGAGACTTGCGTCGAGGCCTTCGGGGCGTCGCGCTCGATGTTTGAGAGTAACTTCCCCGTGGACAAAATCTCATACAGCTATGCGGTCTTCTGGAATGCCTGCAAGTTGATGGCAAAGGGCGCCAGCAGCACCGAAAAAACCGATCTGTTCGCCGGTTCAGCGGCGCGATGCTACCGTCTCGAC
>JBDTTL010000153.1:0-10721 GCA_039930665.1 Acidobacteriota bacterium | reverse complement strand
CCGGTTGTCTCATTTCGATAGTTTAGTGTTCGCCAAAGTGATCGTAGCCACGGGGCGAGAGGGGCTGGCCCTGGAACAGAACTGATCCAGCGCGGCCCTTGACGATGCTGCCGATGAGAGTGGTCGCGCGTGGAGGCGATTTGCGCGGTGGCAGTGTGAAGAGTAACTCGTAGTCTTCGCCGCCATCGAGGGCGCGATCGAGGGTGGCTCCGGAGACCACAGGCACTTTTTCGACGACGGCTGCCACGCCCGACGCAAGGCACAGGCGATGGAGATCGAGGGAGAGGCCATCGCTCAAGTCCATGCAGGAAGTCGCTCGGCCCCGTAGCGTCCGGCCCAGTGTGAGGCGCGGATTGATGCGCCTACCCCAGGGTTTGCCCAGGCGGCCGGAAACATACAACAAATCGCCGGCGCGAGCGCCGCTACGGCGGAGCGCTTGGCCGCGGGGAGCCGAGCCGCAGACCATCACGTCGCAATAGATTTTGTCGCTGTGCGCCAGGTCGCCGCCGGCGAGGACGGTGCCCGTGCGGCGAGCGAGAGCCATGAGGCCGCGATAAAAGGCGTCGATAAATTTCTCGCTGCGTTCAGGCGAAACGGCGAGCGAAACTAGACAGAAGCGCGGATTGCCACCCATCGCGGCAACGTCGCTGAGGCTGCGGGCCAAGGCGTTGTGGCCGATGATCGATGGCGGCTGCTCAGGAAGGAAGTGAACGCCCTCGACGGATTGATCGGATGTGAACAGCAACTCTTCATTGGCGCGCGCGCGGTAGATGGCGCAATCGTCGCCAATGCCGAGCGTGATATTTTTGCCAGGCCGAGCTAACCGGCGCAACTTCTCGACAATATCCAGCTCACTCATGAAAAAGGAGGCCGGACGGCAGTTCCTCACCAAAGATCTTACCCATGGCGGCAAGATCGCCGGTGGATTCAGCTTCCAGGTTGAGATCGGGAAACGCGCGGCGCACGGTTTCGAGCGTGTGCGGGGGCAGATCACGCGTCGAGTCGCCGGTGATGCGCACTATCGCCCCAATGGTGTCCTCGGTTTTTCGAGTCTTAAGCAACGCGTCGACCCAACGAGCCGCCGTTGCGGGCGGTAGCACTTGGTTGATGGGTCCGTAGAACAGCTTTCGCGCGCCGAGGCGGGCCAGGCACCACAGGCCGGTCTCGACAAAATCGTTTTTGGCGATGCGGGCGAGGAGTTCGTCGCCGAGCTGCGCCTTCGTCTGCAGCGGCAGCAACTCGAGGCTGGCTGCGGCGCGCCACATTTCGCGGAGGAGACTAGGATTCACGCGCTGCGGTTTTTTCGAGGCGCGCGGGAGCAGGGTGGGCGAGAGGCGCTGGAAAACGTCGGTCTGCTGATTCTTGTTGAGGCCGCCGGCGACGCGGCCCCAAAAGATCCACCACTCGATTTCGTTCTGCACCTGGTTGGCGAAGGCCAGGCCTGAGGCGTACACGCGGCGGGCTTGCTCCACACGAAAATCGTCGCCGGGGAAGCCGAAGCCGGGGCGCAGGCAAAAGCCGCACAGATTGAGCCAGCGGAGCTCATGGGCTGCGCTGCGCTTGCGGCTATCGGAGAGTTCGAGCATGCGATCGGCAAGCTTGCGGATGGCCGATAGCGGCCAGGAGTTGCGCCCCAAGCCGAGCGCTTGTTCGAGCCGCGCGGGAAGCTGCGCGGGGTCGATCGTGTCATGTACAAATGCCGCCGGAATCAAAGCTTCGGCAACCACCAGCGCTTCGTCGCTGATAACAGCGGCGGGGCGCGCGGCAACGCGCTCCTTCGCGGCCTTACGTAGTTCGAATTGCAAGCGCCAACGGTGCTCGCTCTCTTTAGAATCGGCCCAGATCTCTAGCGTCCCAACTTCGGTCAGCTTCGCACCCAATTTCACTGGCACCAGGCGCTCACCGGCTTTGCCGAAGCGGAGCACGGCGTTGAGCGGCGCGTGCAAGTGAGGCTCGCCGTCTTGAGGTTCGCGAGGGAATTCGACGATGTCGCCGGGGCGGTCCTCTGTGCGGGTGCGAGAACTGTAGAGGCGAAAAGATACCGGCTTGTTGGCGACCAATTGAAGATTGCCGGGATCGATTTCGACGGTCGAACCTTCTTCGGAGCCGCGCGGAACCAGGCATAGGGTTCGCAGATGATCGCCGTCACCGCCGAGTCCGATGAAGTAGGCGCGCGGCAAGCCGCCACGGACCAACAGCCCCTGGCCGGTGGAGCGGACATAAGAATAATACGCCGCGCCGACGGCCACGGCCAGGTCCAGATCGCGATTATCGAGGATCAACGGGCGCCGTCCATACCAGTGATCGAGCACGTCGGCGACGCGTTGGCGCAGGATGTCGGGGATGAAGAAGCCGCCATTAAACAGAATGGCGTCGGGAACTGCATCGCCGGCGCTGGCGAGGAATGCGGCCAGGTGGCGGGTGACGGCGGGGTCGGAAACGTAAGGCAAACCAAGTTCGCGGAAGGGGCTGAGCTCTTCCTCCTTGGGCCGATCGGTCAGCTCGCACATCGGCAGGAAGCCGTCGAGCGCGAGTTCGAGAACCTCTTCGCGGAGAATTTCCGTTTTGAGCGTGCCGCCAACCAGCGAAGAACCTCCGCCCAGAACCGTAATCTCGGCGTTCGCTAGAGTGGGATCGGCAAGCAGGCGCTCCTTCGCCGCCGCACATTGACGGCGCAGACCGCTGCGCTGGCGAATCGACAGAGTCTTGCCAAGCTTCGCTTCCACCAGCCAGGCGAGCGTAAGATCGAGGTTGTCGCCGCCGAGCAGCAGATGCTGGCCCACGGCGGTGCGGGTGAAATCGATGCGGTCGCCTTCGCGCGCCACGCGGATCAACGTGAAGTCGCTGGTGCCGCCGCCGACGTCGCAGATCAGAACCGTCTGGCCGTCAAACAGGCTCTTTTGCGAGCGAGTAAGATCGTTGGCGATCCAGGAATAGAAGGCGGCGGCGGGTTCTTCGAGCAGGGTCAGCTTCTCGATGCCGGCTTCGCGGGCGGCCATGACGGTGAGCTCGCGCGCCTCTTCGTCAAAGCTGGCGGGGACGGTGAGCACTACATTGTGTTCGGAGACGGGCGAGCCGTGCTGCTTCTGCCACGCCTCGGCGAGATGCTTGAGGACACGCGTGGAGACTTCGACCGGCGACAGAACGCGTCCGCCTTCCTGCGCATCCCACGGCAGAATTTTGGCGGTGCGATCGACGGCCGGGTTCGAGAGCCAGCTTTTCGCGGAGTGCACGCACTTGGTGGGCACAATGGCGCCCTGCTCGCGCGCGTAGACGCCGGTATATTCCTGGTCGCCCAAGTAGAGAAACGACGGCAGCGTGCGGCGCGGCTCGATACGGCCTGGCGCCACGTACTGTGGCACGTCGAGCACGTGGATCGTGGGGTAATCCGCTTCATCGGTGGAATCGATGTAGGCGAGCGCGGAGTTGGTGGTCCCGAGGTCAATACCTAAATTCATTTAACCGGCCACTATTCGACTTCGATCTCGGCAGGAGCGAGGATGCTGCCCGGCACGGCGGCAGGGAGATCTACCTTGGCGGCTTGCCAGCCTTTGTGGCGCAGAAGGCCGCCGGGGGCTTTTCCGTTGGCCGGCACGTTGCCGATCAGCTTAATCGCGCCCTGGGCCAGGCCTTCGGTTTTCGTGTAAGTGCCCTCGACGCCGTCGATGACGGGCTGGAACTGGAGATAGCGTTCGAGCGATTGGCGGGATTGCGCCTGGACGTCGCGCACGGCGGCTCCGACCTGTTCATCCGAATAGGCGGAGATGTCTTCCATCAGGAAATCCACCAGGCGGGCGTCGCGCTGCAGCAGGGAGAGAATCTGCACCGCGCCATCGGCGGCCCCGGCCTGAGGTTTAGGCGGAGAGCCGGCCTTCACTGGCACGGCCTTGCTATAGCCAAACGCCAGAGCGATGTCGGGGGCGAGCGTGCCCGAAAACAAGATGGAGAAGAAGCTGCGGAATGCGAAAGAGATTCGATTCAAGATGTTTTTATTTTACCTTGTGGGGTCTATGATGGCCCGGATTTACCGAAAGCCGCAAATACTGATACGCCATAATGATATCCTCAAACTGGCGACATGAAAGCCTGGACCCGGTTCTGGTTGGTGGCGTGCGGCGTGGCCGCCTCCGTCACAGCGCTGTACGCGTTCCAACGCGAGTTCCGGGTCTATATCAGCCTGGAAGGCTACGACAACATCGCGCTGCCGGACGATTACCGTCTTCCAGGTGAGTTCGTGTTCGGACGCTTGATGTATCCGCCACATCCGCGCGGGCGCTTCAGCCGGCCGCTGGGCTTTGGCGGGCGCTTCGACTGGCGCGAAGGCGGCACCAGTTGGTCTCAGGATTATCCCCGCGCCGATCGTCAATTCGTGAGGGCTTTACGCCGCTTGACGCGCCTCAATGCGCGTTCGGTAGAACAACCCGTCAATCTGGATGACGGCGATGACGTGTATAACTGGCCGTGGCTCGCGGCCGGTGAAATGGGCGACTGGAAACTCACCGAGGCGCAGGCGGCTCGCCTACGGGATTATCTTTTGCGCGGCGGGTTCCTGATGCTGGACGATTTTTGGGGGACCGAGGAGTGGAACCGCTTCACTGAATCCATGCGGATGGTGTTCCCGGACCGTCCCATCGTCGAGATTGACAATGAGGATACGGTGTTCCATTCGGTCTACGATCTTGACGACCGCTACCAGATACCGGGGCAGTGGGCGCTCCAGCGCGGCATGACGTACCGTAACGACGGCTACCGCGCGTTCTGGAAAGGCATCTATGACGACCACGGCCGCCTGATGGTGGTGATGGACTTCAACTCCGACGTGGGCGATTCGTGGGAATGGGCCGACTCGCCGCGCTACCCCGAAAAGTATTCAGCCTTGGGCATCCGCATCGGCGTGAACTATGTTGTCTATTCGATGACGCACTGAGGTTGAGTCGTCGCCTGCCCGGTTGCCGCTAGCGTCCGCGCACCACGGCCGCGTTGCGCAGTTTGTCCAATTCGCGGCGTGCGATGGCCGCCCATTCGCTAGAGGGGTCCAGTTTCAAGTAAGCCATCCAGTGCTGCACGGCTTTCATTGGCTGGTGCGCGCTCTGGTAGAGCAGCGCTACATTGTAGTGTGCGTCGGCATAATTGGGAGAGATACGCAGCGCCGCCAGATACTGGTCCAACGCTCGCGTGCGATCGCCGCGTTCGTCGTAGAGGTTGCCCAAATCGAAGCGGGCCAGTGCATACTCCGAATCGGTCTCAGTGGCTCGGATATAATACTGCTCCGCCCGAGCGAAGTCGCGGGCATTGAAATAAATGGTTCCAAGGTTGACCAACGCCCCCGCGGATGCCGGGTCGAGCTCGATAGCCTTCTCGTAAGCTTCAATGATGTCGCCGGAGAGTGCGCCGGTGGCCTCCAGATCCAGCCCGCGCTGGAACCAGTGCTCGGCAGCCTGCCGTTGCTCCCGCTCGGCGCGCGGATTTTCCTTTGGGCGGAATTCCAGCAAACGACTAAGCTCGCCCGGATCGAAGTCGAGCAACAACTGGCCCGACTCGGCCTCCATGGCGCGGCCTTCCAGTTCCACGCGAATCCGTTTGCCGTCGGCATAAAGTTTGAGCTCGGTGAGCGGGTCTTCCACGCCGCGCAGCTTTTTAATCAGCGCGTGGATGGCGCGCCGGATCTGCTGCGGGGGAACGCGGCTGTTGCGCAGTTTGATCAGGGTGCGCAGCGCGAGCAGTTCGCGGAACCCATACGCGGCCGACGGCTGCACCAATTTTTGCTGCTCCCAGCTCTTCAACTGCTTCTCAGAAACGTGGAGCATACGCCGGGCCACTTCGCGAGTGTAAGACTGACTCATTGCGCTGCTGGCCACGCAAGAATTCTAACAGGACTGTCGACACGACTGGTAGAGAGAAATTGCGGCGACGCCCGCGGCGCCGGCCTGAATGCAATCCTGCGCGTTAGCGGCGGTGATGCCACCGAGAGCCAGCACGGGAATGTGTACCGCGCGAACCGCTTGGGCGAGACCTTCGATTCCTCGCGGCTCGAGGTCCGCCGCCTTTGACAACGGTGCGAACACTGGACCGAAAACGGCATAGTCGGCGCCTTCGTCCTCTGCGCCGCGAACCTCGTCGACAGTGTGGCAGGAAACACCGATTTGAAAGCCCGGCGGCGTGAGCGCACGCCAGACACGCGGAGCGGGTGATCCAGCGGGCAGATGGACTCCGGCGGCTCCAGCGGCGAGCGCCACGTCGACACGTGTGTTCACCAGGATCTTCGACCCGTGCGGATTCGGAAGCTTTAGAACCTGCTGGGTGAGATCAAACAGATCCCGCGCCGAAAGATCCTTGTCGCGGATCTGTATCCAATCGATTCCTGAAGCGAGATTGCGGCCGATGTAATCGATCAGCGCGATGCCAGGCGGCAGACCGCGTCGGTCCGTGATGTAGCACCGGATGCAAGGATCGGGCACGCGCTTTCAGTGTACGCGCCGCTGTGCTATAAAGGGCACTGCCATGGAAGAACGAGCTTTTTTCCGCGAGTCCGAGACCATCAAGCCAGCAACGCTGAATTGCCCTTTCTGCCGCACCGCGGAGACTTACGAGCTGCGCTGGATGCTGCGCAAAAAGTTGGATCAGGTCCCGCGCGGCG
This sequence comes from Acidobacteriota bacterium, assembly GCA_039930665.1. GTDB lineage: Bacteria > Acidobacteriota > Terriglobia > Bryobacterales > Bryobacteraceae > Palsa-187. The sequence continues at coordinate 4,084 of JBDTTL010000153.1, read as the reverse complement.
CCGACGAACGCGACCGCGCCCGCTTCGCCAAGTTCGCCAGCTATATGGTTCTGCTGGACGACAAGGCCATGTGCAAGAACATGCGCTGCCGAAAACGGTTTGACATTTCGGGCGTCAAGACCATGGCCTTTATCTAACGGCGCTACAGCCCTTCTCGGGAGGAGAGGTCATCCAAGCGGTCATACTCATCGCGAATGAGTTGATAGCAATCGCACGAAGCCGACTCCAATCCGTTCTGGTTGAGGATGGTAACCTTGCCGCGGGCGTACTGGATGTATCCGGCCTTCCTGAAAGCGCCCACGGCGAGGTTGACGCTAGCTCGGCGGACGCAGATCATTTCCGAAAGAAACTCTTGCGTGAGCAGGAACGTGGGGCTTTCAGCAGCAGCATGCATCAGAAGAAGCCAACGCGCGCACCGCTCTTGAACGGTGTGTAAATGGTGGCACGCCCCAGATTGCATGATTTGGAAAATCAGCGCGTGCAGGAAACGCTTCATCAGGTGATCCACACCGGGCCGGCGAGCCACCGCGCGTTCAAAGACTTTCAAATCGAGCCTCATGGCTTTGCCTTCGCGTTGGACCACCGCGGTGCCGATGGTCCTTCCATCATTCAGAATCGCCGGAGTGCCCACCACTCCTTCACGTCCGATCGTAGCCATTTCCAGTAATGAGCCCTCACTGCCGACCATGATGGATACCACGCAGTCGATTGGGAAATAGATGCAGTCAGCGGTTCGACCTCCCAGGTAAAGCCGCCTCTTCAATTTCAGATCTACCACTTCCCCTTGAGAGATCAATGCTTGGCGGTCCTTCTTGGATAGGGTTGCCAGGAAGTGATTTTGCGCCGGGTTAAGCGATTGGCGGGCGGTCGTAAGAGGCATTATATTTGTTCGGTTATAGCGTGAAATCGAGAGTGCATTTTCGATTAGCCGCAGGAGTCCGTCGATTCGTTCCGATAGTGGAGCATCGCCCAAAGCTTAGGGTTCTCAGCTTCATCTCATCGAATTTCACCGGACTGTCGCTCGGCATGAGGCGTCGCTCCTAATTGGTTTTCTGAATCACCGGTGCTCTTTCGGTTTCACTAGGGCAACGCCATTGTAACTTGGCTGAGGAGGCGTCACTCTGTACGGAACCGTTCACAGAAGCGCTTTGTTTTCAGTGGTAAAGTAGGGGGCGTCTCATTAAGGGCCTCTCGCGGAAGCGAACTGGGCACAGGTGCTGTTAAATGGCAAAGTGCACTCACTGCGGATCAGAAACCGAACTTTACGACGCCAACGTCCCAATATGCATTAAATGCAGCGACGAGCGGGAGGCGAAGAGTAAGCTGCCCCGGACGGAGCAGCGGATTCAGGCGGTCTTGGTGAAACGTGTGGCTGAAGCAACGGCGCGCGTGAGTTCGGCTAACGAATTGTTTTCCACGATTATCAATCATTTCCCTAGCGGCGTGCCCCACCCGGACGGATCTCTGCGCGTCAAGAAGGCCGCGAGCGACGTCTCCGCCGCCAGGGCGGAAATGTTGGAAGCCCATAAGCGCCTGAACGATTTCATAGAACTCGGGATAGTGCCAGAAGATCTGAAGCACACTAGCTAGCAAGACTTCAGTTCGCGTGGCTGTGTACGCTGGCGCACGTTGTACTGCCTTTATTGACACCCACCCGGCGCGCGAGTAGGGTTGGAACCGCGAGGTACTCCAATGGCACAGTGCGCTTACTGCAAAGCAGAGACTTTGATGTATGAGTGCGGGGTGCCAATCTGCATTGTTTGCTCGAACGCCGACGCCAAACGCAAACCGCCGCAGACGGATCGGCAGATTCGTGCCAGTCTATTGCAGGATGTCATCGAGGCTACGTCTAGCAACAACGAGGCCAGTAAGGAATTCGAAAGCGTTATGGGACAATTCCCAGGCGGCCTGCCGTATCCGGGCGGAGCCCAGCGGGTCAAAAATGCTTCTAGTCGTCTGTCGGCGTCCCGGAATCAAATGATGCAGGCACATACTCGACTGAATGAGTATCTCGGTCATGGAATTGTACCGGAAGATCTGAAGCGGAGCGGCTAGGGGATCGTATCTTCTCAATAGGAGCGCGGTGGCGGACCAGGTTGAATCGCCGGGATGCCGGCTGAAGCGGTAATAAAATATTGACGTGCGAAAACGCAGGCCCGTTTTTTGACAAGCCGAAGAGAATCAACTCTATCGGTGTTAGAAAAATAAATTGACGAGCCGCAAGGCGCCTTTCCATGGTAAGCGTGCCGGGACTTCAATTGACGCCTTCTGCGGCGCGCTAGGCACCAGCAAATGAAAAACGGGTTTAAAGCCCGCGCGGTGCTGCGCCGATCATATGGACAGCAGGGATGACGTGGGCCGCGTCCAGCGCTAAGATTAGGATTGCATTTCGGAGGAGGGCAGTATGAATATAGGCGAGCGCATCGGCGACTACGAAATCGTTGAGATCCTTGGGGCCGGCGGCATGGGCCAAGTGTATAAGGTTCGCAACGCTCTTTCGGATCGCATCGAAGCGATGAAGGTTCTCCTGCCCAATCTGGAAGGCGATCCTGGCTTGGCCGACCGCTTCCTGAACGAGATCAAGGTACAAGCTACACTCGATCATCCCAATATCGCCAAACTCCACACGGCGATGCGTGCCGGCAACCAATTGGTGATGGTGATGGAATTCGTGAACGGCACATCGCTATCGCAAGTGCTGCAAGGCGGTCCCCTGCCGCCGAGCACTGCTGCCGCCTACGCCGCGGAGGTGCTGGAGGCTTTGGGCTATGCGCACGCCCATGGTGTCATTCACCGCGACATCAAGCCCGCGAATATCATGCTGACCAGCGGCGGCCAAATCAAGCTGATGGATTTCGGAATCGCCCGCGTGCAGGCCGATCGCCGTCTCACGCAAACCGGCAGCACGGTAGGATCGCTATTCTACATGTCGCCCGAACAGATTAAGGGCGGCGATCCCGATGGCCGTTCGGACCTATACTCGCTCGGCATCACCATGTACGAGATGGTCACCGGGCGGCGGCCGTTCCTGGGCGACAGCGACTTTCAGATCATGTCGGCGCATCTGCAGCAAGCGCCCATGGCTCCCATCGAGGTCATCCCCGGCATTCCCGCCGCGTTGAGTGAGATCATCCTGATGGCGATCGAGAAAGAGCCGGCCGCCCGCTTCCAATCTGCCGAAGCGTTTCGCGCTGCGCTCGCGAGCGCCTTCCCCTCGGCCGTTACTCCTGCGCACACCATGTTTCCAGTTGCGGCGGTTAATATTCCCGTCATGATGCCGCCGCCTTTACCGAAGGCCATGCCGACGTCGCCCGCAGTCGCACCATGGGTAAGCCCTCCGGCGCCCGCGCGCAGCCGCAGGGGCCTTTACATGGCTCTGGGCTCGGTGGTCACACTAGCAGTCCTGGTGGCAGCGGTAATTGAGGGGCCCAAGCTGATGCACGGCGGAGCGGCAGACGCTCAGGGCTCCCCGGCCTCCGCAGCCATGCCGGCGGTCGAGACTCCCTCTGCTGCTCCTGCTGCAACGCAAGCTGCGATTCCGGAAACGACTCCAGCACCGCAAGCGGCAGCCGATGCACCTCCGGTCTCGACTCCAGTCCCGGCGCCCGTATCCGCGTCCGTGTCTGCACGGCCGACGCTGCCGACTCAGCAGCCAGTGCCCGCGCAATATGCGTTGCGCCCGGCCCAGCCTCCGGTGCAGCGCGCCCCTGTCGCACAAGCGCTAAGCGCCGCGCAAGGCTCGCCTGCAGTTCAACCGGCACCCGCTCCCGCCCCCCCAGCGGTGACTGCCGCCACGGCTTCTCCGGAATTGAAAGAGCTGCGCGACCGCATCAATCGCGCCTCGGTTCGCGCCGCCGCGGCCCAAGCCGGTGTGCGCTCTATTGAGCAAGGAATCCAACAGCAAGGCTTCGGCCTTCGCGGCGACATCAAAGCCGCCTCCATCCGGCTGGATTACGTCTTGCAGGAGGCGCGTGCTTCCCTGCAGAATGGCGATGTGCAAGGAGCGCGCAACAACCTGCAATATGCCGAGGGGACGATTGAGAAGATCGAGAAGTTTCTAGGCCAATAGCGGCTGGATAGCTAG
>JBDTTL010000152.1:0-10731 GCA_039930665.1 Acidobacteriota bacterium | reverse complement strand
TTTCCGATGATTCCCATCACGGTTTCATTTTTCTTGAACCAGCGCGGAGGCATTTTACAGGCTGCGGTGTTTTCCTCTGGCATCGTGGTCTTCTTCTGCGCGCTGGGACTGGGCGTTACGGCGGCAGTCGGTCCGTTCGGCGTGAATCAATTGGGCGCGAATCCGTGGGTGAACGGATTCATCACGCTGGTCTTCGGCGCTTTCGCCCTCAGCTTGCTGGGCGCCTTCGAAATCACGCTACCGTCGAGTATGTTGACCAAACTCGACTCGGCTTCGCGCCGCGGCGGCTATCTCGGCACACTGCTGATGGGACTGACATTCGCGCTCACGTCGTTCGCCTGCATCGGCCCGTTCATGGGAAGTTTACTGGTGGCCTCGGTGCAATCGAAAGGCTTGCAGCCGGTGCTCGGCATGGTGAGTTTCGCGGGCGGTCTGGCGTCACCGTTCTTCTTCCTGGCGGCGTTTCCCGGATATCTGAAGAAGCTGCCCAAGAGCGGCGGATGGCTGGCGCGAGTCAAGGTGGTAATGGGTTTCGTGCTGCTCGCCGCGATGCTGAAGTACGCTTCAAACATCGACCAGGTTTTGCAGTTAGGCTGGCTCACGCGCGAACGCTTCCTGGCCGGCTGGTTCGTGCTCTTCGCGTTGGCCGGGTTGTATTTGCTCGGACTGCTCAAGCTCGAAGGAAATGAAGAAGGCGAGCACCTGGGCATCGGACGCCTGCTGGTCGCGAGCCTCTTATTGATCTTCGCGTTCAGCTTGCTGCCCGGCATGTTCGGCGCGCCGCTGGGTGACTTGGACGCCTATGTTCCGGCGGCGAGCGGAGGTCCGCTGGCGCTCGGCGGGCGAGGCGCCGCGGGACCGCAGCAAGTGTGGATGAAGAACCAGTACAAAGAAGCACTGGAACAGGCCCGCGCCGAAAACAAACTGGTGCTGGTGACCTTCACCGGCTACGCCTGCACCAATTGCCATTGGATGAAGGCCAACATGTTCCCGCGTCCGCAGATCGCCGAGGCCACCAGCAAACTGGTGCTAGTGGAGCTTTACACCGACGGCACGGATAAAGAATCGGAAGAGAACCAGAAACTGCAGGACGAGAAATTCTCTACCGTCGCTATTCCGTACTATGCGATTCTCGATCCCGACGGCAAAGTGGTCGCAAGCTTCGCCGAGGGCATGACTAGCAACACGCAGAAATTTCTGGCGTTCCTCACGACGCGCCCGGCTTAGTCGATCGGGTTGCAACTTTCACAGCCTTCGAAGATCGCTCATCGCAGCGTTCATGCAATGCTGGGGCTTGGGTGCGCCTTATTCCGGCATCGGTTAGATCACGTAGTCCGTCTAGGAGAGCCTCAGAATCATCTCGCGAGATCCCTCATAAGCCTCCTTCCCCGACGATAAGAGGAGAGTGCCGCCGGTATAGGTTGATTTGAAATACCAGGCAGGTCACAACGAAGAGAGAAGTCAACATCATGTATAAGAATAATATTTTTGCGGTTCTTGGCTGTGTGGCACTGATGTCGAGCGCTGCGCTGGCACTCACTGCGACAGCGAATCTTACGTCGACCGCCACCGTGGCGGGCACTTGCACGGTCACCGCCAATCCGATGCCCTTCGGGGCCTATGATCCATTCACGGGCGCAGCAGTGTTTCACAGCAGCACTATCGCGGTTACTTGCACCAGCGGAATGACCCCTCCTCCCATCACCATGGGTCAGGGTTTGCATCAGACGGCTGGTTCCACCGGAGCCGTTCCGGTCCGTCAATTGAGCAATGGCGCGGCAGGCCTGTTAACGTACAACCTGTATTCGGATGCCGGCACCACGGTCCCCTGGGAGGACGTCACCGGTGTTACATCTCCGGTCCCGACTGGAGCAGCGCAAAATATGAACGTCTACGGTAGGATCGACGCCGGACAGACTGGAGCCCTCGCCGGAAGTTACGCTGACACAGTCGTGGTTACGGCGACTTTCTAGGTATGTTTCGAAGTTCCCTCGCAACGGGGCTCGGTTTGCTTTTGCTTGCGGGTAGATTTTCGATGGAGGCCGGCACCTATACGGTGAAGCCGGTCCGTATCGAGCTGTCCAACCGGCAGCTTCGCACTACCATGCTTATCCAGAATGTGGGCGACGAACCGCTCACCATTCAGGCCCACATCGCGGCCTGGAGCGCGAAGGGCGCCGAAGAGATTCTGTCGGATAACGACGACATTTTGTTGAACCCCCCGATTTTCACGGTGCAAGTGGGGCACACTCAGTACCTGCGGCTGGGGCTGCGGCACGTACGGCCGGACGCAAGCGAGGGGACCTACCGTCTGATTCTGGAACAGGTTCCGGGACCGCCCAAGCCGGGTTTCGCCGGGGTCGATACGCTGCTCACGGTGAGTGTGCCGATTTTCGTCAAAGCGAGAGTTTTTGCGCCGCAACTGGTATGGACATTGGAGCGGACGTCGGATCAGGATTTGCGTTTGTCGGTGGTGAACCGCGGGAACGCGCACGTACAGATCAAGAAATTCGCTCTCACCGCGAGTGGAGAGATCGAGGCCGGTTTCGCCGAGGGGACGTTCACTTACGTTTTGCCCCATGCGCGCAAGGAATGGTTGATTCATGACGGAACGCTGGCGGCTGCCGGGAAACTTCTGTTGCAGGGGCAGACCGACAACGGGGACCTTCGTGAAGATCTGGTCCCCGGCCGTCCGTAAACGGGCGATTTCCGGCAGACTGGCGTTATGTCTGTGTCTTCCGATGCTGGTGGAAGGCGCGGCGATGAAAGAGAGCTTGTTGACGGTGCGGGTCAACGGCATCCTTCTGAGCGAAAGCGAACCGATACTGGAGTTGGAGCCGGGGCGGCTGTTTGTCCCTGCCAGTATATTTCGAACGGGACGCTTGCGCTTGCCGGCTGAGTCTCCTACGCACGTTTCCGGGGTGGGTTTAGATTACTTCGCGCTCGATGCGATCGTGGGAGCCCACTACTCGATTGATGAGAGCACCCAGGCGATTGACATTACCGTGCCGGCGTCGGCCTTCAGCTATACCACCCTCGACGGTCTGGGAAATGTGAGGACGCGGGCGACACGCCCCGATCCGGGGTTGTTTCTCAATCACGATTTTCAAATGTTTTACAGCGGCGGGCGGCAGTCGCTCAGCGGTCTGCTGGAAGGCGGCTTTTTCAGCCGGTGGGGAGTTCTCACCACCCAATTCGCCGGATCCGACCTGATCAACAGCTTCGTGCTGCGGCGGCTGAACACACAATTCTTTCACGATTTTCCGCAATCGATGACTACGCTGACCCTGGGAGATTCCTTTAGCGCGGTTTCGCCGTGGGCGCGGACGGTGGCGTACGCGGGCGTGCGTTACGCCAGCAAATTCGCGACGCAGCCAGGATTCGTTCCGACGCCGTTGCCGGGGATCGCCGGTCAAGCGTCGCAGCCTTCGATGGTGGATGTGTACGTCGACAATGTGAAGCGGCTGAGCCAGCCGGTGGCGGCGGGTCCGTTCGCGATTCAGAACGTGCCAGTGATTTCGGGACAAGGCGAGATCCGCATGGTGGTGACGGATCTTCTCGGCCGACAGCAGGTAATTACGGAATCCTATATTCGATCCAGCCAACTCTTGCGGGCCGGAGTGAGCGACTTCACCTATGAAGCAGGCACGCTGCGGCTGCTATATGGGATTAAGAATAACCAGTACCGCTCGTTCTTCGCGGCTGCGACCTACCGGCGCGGCATCAGCGACACATTGACGCTGGAGGGGCGCGCCGAAACTCAATTAGGAACGGAAACGGCGGGCCTGGGCGCGGTCTATGCGATACGTAGCGTGGGTACGCTTTCAGGAGGAATGGCGGCCAGCATGGAAAGGGGGCGGCCGGGCCAGTTGCTGTATGCGGGATACAGCCGCTCACAGCAAAGTTTCGGCTTTGCCGCGCAAATGCAAATGGCATCTCCCGGCTTCCGGCAGGTCGGGCTGCGGGAACCGCAGAAGGCCACCAGGTTGTTATTGCAGGCGCAAGTTTCGAAATCCGCGGGCGATCATTCCACCTTCGCGGCGGGGTATCTGCGGCGCGACGGAAGAACCGAACAGGATGTGCAGGCACTGACGGGATCGGTGAACGTCCGGCTGTACCGGGGGTTTTTAACTGTAGGCGGAACCTATTCGCTGCTGAGCGCGCGTCCATATGGGTTGTCGGTGGCGCTGGTGATGCCGCTGGGAGAACGCACCATCGCCATGGCCAGCGGCGAGTCGAGCCCCGGGTCGCGGACCGCAAGTATGGAAGTAAGCCGTTCGATTCCACTGGGGCCTGGTATCGGGTATCGCGTGCGGACGTCGAATCTTGACGACAGAAAACAAGAAGCCGCGTTTTACTACCAGAACTACGCCGGATCCTACGGCGTAGAGGGCGGTCAGGGGGGCTGTGGCACCAGCGTGCGCTTACTGGAACGCGGGTCGGTAGTGCTGCTGCATCGGCACTTAATGGTTTCGCGATGGCTGAACGACAGCTTCGGAGTCGTCGAAGTGCCTAACGCCAAAGGTGTGCCGGTATACGTGAACAACCAGGTGATGGCCAAGACCGACCGCTGGGGATTTGCTCTTGTGCCCTGGCTGGTGGCCTACAATCGCAATTCCGTGCGCCTCGACGACGCAGCGCTTCCGGTCGATATGACTGTTGATCTGGAAGAGCGCATGGTAGTCCCGATGGCGCGCAGCGCGGCGTTCGTGCGCTATCAGCCGGCGTCAGTGGGCGGCGCCACGCTAGTGCTGGAGACGCGCGTAGGGGAAGCGGTTCCGCAGGGCGCGATGGTGACGGTGAATACGAATCCGGCGGCTTACGAAGTGGAACTGCGCGGCGAAGTATTCGTGATCGATATCGACTATCCGGCGGTGGTGCACGCGGCATGGCCGGGGAGGAAGTGCGACGTGCGCATAGCGCAGCCGCCGGCGAATACTCCGGTGCCGAAGATCGGGCCGCTCACTTGTAAGGAGATTAAATAGTTGACCTGTACCTGTCGCCTGCTTTGCCGGTCGATGGTAGTCCTGATTCTGGCCGGCGCGCCGGCGCGGGCGGGCAGTGCGGTATGCACAGTGGCCACATCGGGGGTGGCATTCGGTTCCTTCAATCCGCTGCCGGGGCAAAGCGCGGACACCAACGGTACCATCGCCGTCACCTGCAGCGGAGCGCCGGGGGATACGGCCAGTTACACGATCACCATTGGTTCGGGGCTGGGCTCCTTCTTGTCGCGCAAGATGCTGGCGGGGGGCGATAGCTTGCTTTATAACCTGTATAAGGACTCGGGATGCTCGCAAGTGTGGGGCGACGGGTCGGGGGGCACATCGACGGTGATCGATTCCGTTACTCTGACGTCCACCTCGTTAACCACCAACTACGTGGTGTACAGCAGGATTGCGCCAGGGCAGAATAGCGCGAGGGTGCACAGCTATTCCGACAGCTTGCTGGTGACGATCATTTACTGACCTGCGCTCAGCGGGACCGGTTCACTCGGGCAGGCGGGCCGAAGTGTGCAGCACGCCGTCGCGCGATGCGAGGCAGATCATTTTCGTTCCCCGCAGTTCTCCGGGACTCAGGCTGAGATGATGCCTACCGGAACTAGTGAGAGCTCGAGCATTTTCAGGCTTGGTGCAAGAATCTGTTGCGGACCAGACGAAGGCCACGACTCCGGAGTACATAGAGACGAAGACGGTAATAGCGGTGGAGGACTGGATTTCCAGGCGGGCCTTCGACAGGACCACCGCCGAGACGCTAAGTGTTGCATGACTCTGACCCGCAGCTGAGGCGAGGCCGCTTACGGCGAGAAGACTAAAGGCAAGTTTTGTGTACACCCCACGAGTATGCATTCCAACAGCCGGACATATGGGAGCGGTTGGGTTCAGTCGACGGCAGAGTTGTACCGGTACCCGCGATTTATGAACCACTGGCCAGCACCCGCACGAAATCCACATCGCCTTCCAGGAAATCGTATTCGGGCAGGTGATGGCGCTCGACCCATGTGATCTGCGCGAAGTCGAGGTTTTCGGGCTCACCCGCGAAATCGGTGACGCGGAAAAAGATGAGACGTGTCACGCGGCCCGTGGCGTAACTGAAGTCGTAGCGCTGGATCTCATCGCCGATGCGGGCTTCAATCCCCAGCTCTTCGCGCAACTCGCGCTCAAGGGCTTCCCTGGGCTCTTCGCCAGGCTCGATCTTGCCGCCCGGAAACTCCCATTTGAGCGCGTGGCGTCCGCGAAGTTTACGCTGGCCGATCAGTATCATGCCCCCGCGCTCGATTACCGCCGCCACTACTTCCACAATCACCCGCGCTTCAAAATCCATTTAGCGATAATTGAAGCACGAATGCATAGCGAGCGTCTGCTGGACCATTTCCAGAATCCGCGCAACCCCGGGGAACTGGCGCCGCCCGCGGTGATCGTGGACGTCACGAATCCAGCCTGCGGAGATATGTTGCGGCTCTCGGCTCGCTTTGAAAATGGCCGGGTAGCGGAAGCCCGCTTCCTGACGCGCGGCTGCACGGCCGCGATTGGGGCTTGCTCCGCGCTTACCGAGTGGATGACCGGCAAGGATCGTCGAGAGCTCGCCGCGCTTACTCCCGCCGCAATCGAGGACGCGGTGGGCGGCCTGGAGCCAGCTTCGAAACACGCCGCTGTGTTGTGTGTGGACGCAGTGCGCCAGTTGCTGGCCGCAGCGCCGGCATCTGCGCAACAATAGGACCCAGTGACCCCCTTCGACTTTCGACCCCGTACTCGAATCCTGTTTGGCGCCGGCGAGTTTGCACGTCTCGGCGAGGTGGCTCGCGAACAGAACGCCACGCGTTGCCTGGTGCTGGCGGGCCAAGCCATGGTCGATGCTGGACATGCCCAGGAAGCGGTCCGTTCGCTCAAGGCCCGCCGCATGGAGGTTTTCGCGTTTCACGATTTTACGGCGAATCCGACCGTGGCAATGGTGGAAGCAGCGCGGGAATATGCAGCTCCGCAGGCCGTCAATCTGGTGGTCGGTCTAGGCGGAGGAGACGCGCTGGATTTTGCTAAAGCCGTAAACGTCGTCATAAGCAATGGCGGCTCGATTCGCGACTATCGCGGCTACGGCAATGTTCCCAAGCCGCTGCTGCCCATGATCGCGGTGCCGGCCGTGGCCGGTCCGGGCAACGAGGCGCAAAGCAATTGCGCGATAGGGGATTCCGATGACGGCTCGAAAGTGATCTGCGGCGATCCCAAGATTTTTTTCCGCACCGCTGTTCTCGATCCCAAGCTGACGCTGGGCCAGCCGGCGGCGATCACGGCGGCCAACGGCTACGCTGCAATCGGTCACGCGGTGGAGACGTTATTTTCGACACGCGGGACGCCGCTCTCGGAATGCTTTTCGCGCGAGGCCTGGCGCTTGCTCGAACCCGGCCTCGGACGATTGCTGCGGGCGCCCGAAGATCTCGAAGCCCGTTCGGCGATGCTGCTGGGTGCGCACTTCGCTGGGCTCGCCGTCGAGTACGCTGCACTGGGTCCGGCGCATGCCTGCGCGCAGCCCTTGGTGAAGAATTATAAGATGCTGCAGGGCGCTGCGCTGGCGCTAGTGTTGGCGTCCACGCTCGACTGGATGGATCGGGGTGCCGAGCTGGTGCCTCGCCTGCGTCACTTAGCCGATGCGGCGGACCTGCCAACCTCGCTGCGTGATGCGAACGTCCCGGAGGAGGTTCTTCCGCGTATGGCCGAGGAAGCCGCGGCCCAATGGGCCGGCCGCTTCAGTTCGCGTCCTTTTGACGCCCAAGCGGCACTGGAGATCTATCGCGCCGCATACTAAAAAGGTACGGCGGTAGCTGGACTGGAGTCCGGCCCGGAGTCTGCCGATGCATAATATAAATAAGTGAGCCTCTACGAGCGCTACGAACTGCTGGACCTCAATCGCGACATCGGCGTAAAAACGTTTGAAGCTCGCGAGATTGCAACCGGGCGGCCGGTGAGGGTCCATTTGTTTGTGCACCCGTCGGCGCCGCTGCAGGCTGCCCTGCTGAAGGCCATTGAAAAACTTCCCGACGAAGAGCGGCTGCGCATCATCGAGCGGGGCAAACATGAGGGAACGCCGTACGTTGTAACAGACCGATTGGTGGACTATGCTGGCCTGAGCGAATGGTTGCAGGCGGTGAGTCACGCGGTTAAGCCGGCCAAGGCGGTGCTGGAAACCGCCGGAGCCTGGAAATTTTCTGCCGCGCCAGCGAAGCCGGAGCCTACCGCGTTTTCGCCCGCTGCGGTTTCGCCCCCACCACCCGCGCCTCCGCCCGCGGCTGTTTCTCCAGCGAGCCCACAATCGGAGCTGAATCAAAAATTCACGGACTTGTTTGCGACCGCAGAACGGCCCATCGTAGCCGATAGTCTGCTGCAGGCTCCTCCCGAGACTCCGCGGAACCTGGTCGCTCCGGTGCGGCCGCCCGACCCTCCGCGAGCAGCTACCGCTGCGCCTCCTCCAGTTAAATCCGAGCCGGGTGAATTCACGCGGATGTTCCAGGCGCCGGTTGCTCCGACAACGGCGGTTCCGCCCTCGCATGCACAGACGCCGCCTCCAGCGGTCGCTGCTCCACCAATAAGAACGCCGCCTCCCGCGGCGAAGGAGCCCGGTGAGTTTACCCGCATGTTCCAGTCACCAGTGGGGCATGGGGCAACCCCGCAACCAGTGGTTCCCTCGCCATCGGCCGCGCCGCCCGCGCCGAGATCCGGGGATGGGGAGTTCACGCGTTTCTTCGAGACGCCTTCGCCCGCGGGTCCAGTGCCGCATAGCCCGGCCGTCCAACAGCCATTGACTCCACATGCCGCGGGACGCTCCGGCTACAACCAGGTGAGCGAATTTACGCAAACATTTGGCAAGGGCACAATGGACGTGCCGCCGCCACCGGTCGCTGCTACGCCCCAGCGCGAACCTGGCGAGTTCACGCGTATGTTTCACTCGCCTGGAGTTTCGGGACCCTCGGCCGGTGGAGCTAGCGGACTGCCCCAGGCACCCGCATCTACCTCTACCCCGCAGGCCCGGTCGCAACCAATGCCCCCCGCGATGAGTGGCGCGACGCAGGGATTTTCTATTCCGACACCGGTTCCCTCAACTCCGCAGCCGAGCGGTCCCGGTGAATATACGCGACAGTTCTCGGCGCCTGCTCAACTCACATTCGGACAGGCTTCGGCAGCGCCTGCGGCGCCGCTGGCGGCACCTTCCCCCCAGGCCTTTGCCCCGCCTGCGATGGCCCAGCCGGCCATGCCGAATATGGCGGCTGCTCCAGGCCCCGCCAGGAAATCGAACCTGCCATTGATCCTCGGCATTGTTGGCATCGTGGTGGTGGCGGCCCTGCTGATCATATTTTTCGCGATGCGCCCTAAATAGCCTTGGGCAAGGCCCACAACGGGTCGTCGGGTTCAGGAATTTTAAGCAGACGCTTGCCGTGGGTAATATAGGCTACGAATCGGCCCACTTCCTGCTCCCGCTCCTCCACCAGTTCAATCGTTGAAACGGACCGGTTGAGATCCACAATCCGGCTGGCGAGATCGCTAATCGTGGTGCCTTTTCCACTGCCGATGCCCACCGGTCCCCGAATGTAGCGTCCAAAAGCGGCCTGGATCAGGGCGTCAACCACGGTATCGATCCTTACGAAATCCAGAATCTTGTGTCTGCCGAATACAGTAATCGGTAGGCCGGCGCTTGCGGCAGCGGCAAAAAGCGGGATCACACGGTCGCGATCGCCCGGTGCGTAGGCATTGGCAAGCCGGAAAACCACGCTTTCGAGCCCCTGCTGGGCGGCCAGCCGGCAATAGACTTCGCCGGCGACTTTACTCGCTCCATAGGCGTTCTTGGGGCGTAGCGGAACGGTATCGGGCACCGGGAACGCCACAGGGTTGCCATGGACTTCGCAATGAGAGGGGAATATCAACCGTCTGACGCAGGCGGCGGGGGCTGCCTGGAGTACGTTGTAAGTACCTAATACATTGGTATTAAAAGAATAATCCGCCATCGGCGACCGCGCCCATCCCGTTCGATTGCGCGGCCAGATGAAACACGATCTCGCAGCCCCGAACGGCGTCGGCAAGACCGGCGGGGTCCCGGGTATCGGCTGGTGCGGACCTCGACCATGGAAGGAAGCGAATTCCGGGAATAAGCGCGGTGAAGGTTGTCCAGCATTACAATCTTGCCGGCATGATTCGCCGCCAGCAGGCTCACCAGATGACCGCCTATAAAGCCTGTACCACCCGTTCCAAGGAGTGGCACCATTTTTAGTATTTTTGACGCGCAAATCCAATTTATGGAAGGGTTTCGGCGATTCGGCAGAATTGGATTTTACCCTTGACAAGGGGAGTTCGGGCAGGGTAAACTTCCAACTGGTTCAGGCTTCGCATCGGGTTTTTTTGGACAAAAGGGGAATGTATGAGAAAATTTTCACACCACGCGCTATCAGTGTGTCTGATGGTTGTGTGTTTATTTGCGGCTGTCAACTGGGCTTCCGCCCAGGTCAATACAGCCGATATTCTTGGCACGGTAACCGACGCTGGCGGGGCAGTGATCCCGAACGTAAAGGTGACCGCCACCAATACGGCCACTAACATCACCAAGACCACCACAAGCGGTGCCGCGGGCAATTATGTTTTCAACCTGATGCCGTCAGGTACGTACGTCGTTACTGCCGAAGCTCCCAGCTTCAAGAGAGCCACGGTTAACCTAGACGTGGTATCCGGCGATCGCGCCAGAGCGGACATGCGG